>CANQKN010000025.1 GCA_947624515.1 uncultured Bacilli bacterium | reverse complement strand
TTTGTTAGAAATTAAAATTTTAAAAAATAAAAAACAAATAAGTAAAATGATTTTACCTATTTGTCAACAGTCTGAAAATAAGAGTAGAAAAAATCTACTCTTATTTTTTATATTGTTTTGGTAATATATATTCTATTTTAGGCATTATTAAATCTGTATTTTTAATTATCTGATTTATATCATAGGTAATATTTGGATGTGGCAAGGTAAAAGATTCTTGATCTGTCCTAAAGGTATAATCTTGATTTTTATTTAATTCTTCTTGTGATACTAAAAAGGCTTCTTCTTTTGTTTTTGTTTTTAAGATGACGCTAGTTGCATCTAAATAGCTTTTTTGTCCATTTACGATAATATAATTAATGGCATGTAAATTTTGATTATGTTCGCAATTTTCTCTATAGATAGAAACACCTAGTTCTTTTCCTATATCGATTATTAAATTAACGATATCTTCACAAACTCCTTGTCTAGTTACTAAAAGCCCCTTATAGCTTGTACTTAATGGCACTCCTTTATATAACATGACATCATAACCATCTATTGGTGGAATACTATTACAGTATTTTAACCAATCGGTAGCATATTCCATAGTATTGATAACATAATCAAATATATATTGGCAAGTCTCAATTTCTGTTGCTTCTTTTGGAAGATTTTGTTTTAAAACAGCAAGTATTTGATCAGCTATTTCATCAATAACTGGCTGATTTTGATTTTTCATATCTTCTATTAATTTTTTATTTTTGATTAAAAATTCTTTTGCTTCTTCAATTTCTATATCTTCTACAATCTCCAATTCTTCTTTCATTTCTTGGGCATTCTGATATTTTATTTGATAAAATTCTTGAAACATTTCAGGAAGAGATTGATATCTGTGAATAGAATATAAAACTGTATTTTGGTATATCTTTTTTACATATTCTTCCTCTAGCCCTATTAAACTATACATATCTTCACCTCAAAATTATTATAGCATATCTTCTATTTTTCTTGTATAATAAATATAGAATAAGGTGATAAAATGTCAATGGTAGATATTATTAATAAAAAAAGATTAGGTAATGTATTAACAAAAGATGAATTGAGGGAAGCTTTTCTTGGCTATGATCGTGGAGAAATTCCAGATTATCAAATGAGTAGCTTGTTAATGGCTATTTGTATTCAGGGTATGACGGATGAAGAAATATATCATTTAACCGATATTTTTATTCATAGCGGGGATGTACTGGATTTAAGTCATGTTTCTGGTATTAGTGTTGATAAACATTCTACTGGTGGTGTAGGTGATAAGACAACGCTTATTATTGCTTCTATTGCAGCTTCTTTAGGTGTGATTGTTCCTAAGATGAGTGGTAGGGGATTAGGACATACAGGAGGTACAATTGATAAATTAGAAAGTATCCCTGGATTTTGTGTTGATTTGACGGAAGAAGAATTTATTCATCAATTAAATTCTATAGGAGCTGCTGTTATTAGCCAAACTAAAAATTTGGCTCCATTAGATAAAAAAATTTATGCTCTTCGTGATGTAACTGGAACAGTAGAATCTATTCCCTTAATTGCAACTAGTATTATGAGTAAAAAAATCGCAAGTGGTGCTGATAATATTTTAATTGATATTAAAGTTGGTTCTGGAGCTTTATTAAAGAATCAAGAAGATGCTTTGGAAATATCTAGAATTATGAAAATGATTGGAAAGTATTATCAAAAAGATGTAGAAACCATGATTACTGATATGTCTGTTCCACTTGGTACTTCTATTGGTAATAGTTTGGAAATTTTAGAAGTAATTAAAATTCTTCGTAATGAAGAAAATAATTATTTAGTTACTTTATCTAAAGAATTGGCTAGTAAAATGGTACAACTTGCTTTCAAAAAAGAAAAAATTGTTGCTGATCAGATGGTAGAAGATAGTTTAAAAAGTGGAAAGGCTTATCAAAAGTTTTTAGAAATAATAGCTGCTCAAGGAGGAGATCTTAGTAAGATTTATGTGAGCCCTTATACTCAGGAGGTTTCTTCTACTAAAAGTGGATGTATTACCGGAATTGATGCTTATCGATTTGGAAAACTTTCTGTAGAATTAGGTGCAGGACGAAAAACCAAGGAAGATACTATTGATCCGGGTGTTGGGATTGTCTTACATAAGCAAGTTGGTGATTATGTTCAAGTAGGAGATACCTTGTGCACTTTATATCTAAAAGAAAATAGTAATCCTATTTCAGAAGATATTACAAGTTATTTTACATTTTCTTAGTTTTCAAGATATCTTACATAATATTCATCAAAAGTTAAATTACTTTCTTTTATCGATTTGGCAATTTCTTTTCCTACATAACGATAATGCCATGCTTCATAATCGTATCCAGTAATTTCTTCTTTATCTTTTGGATATCTTAAAATAAATCCATAAAGATGGGCATTATTTTCCATCCAAGTAAATTCTTCTGTTTCTTCAAAATGATTAAAATCTAGTTTTCCATTATCGATATCTATTACTAAACCAGTTTGATGTTCTGAATAACCTGGTCGTGCAGAATAAGTATCAGCAATATCAATTCCATCACGACTAGCATAATTGTCATAAAGACCCTTTTGATAATAGTAAGAACGATATGCAGAAACGACTCTAATTGTATATCCTTCTTTTTTGGCTTGCGTTGCCATTTTTTCAAAGGATTCTTTGGCTTCATAAACGAGTTCTCTGGTGGAAGAAGAAAAATGATCGGATATTTTTATTAAATTGTTTGGTACATAATCTTCTGGTAAGTAAGTATATTTATTAACTAGAATCGTTATTTTATTAAGCTCATTACTTGGCTTTGTATTTTGATAAAAGGGTTGATCTAATCCTAAATTAACTCTAGTAACAATATCAATATCAGAAAGATAAGAATATTTTTTTTGATAATCTAGGTAACGATCTAAATAGTTATAATGAAAGTAATCTATTTTTTTATCGATATTATTTAATAAAGATAGTTTTTCTTTTGTTTGATCTTGTGTTACCTCATCTTTGTTATCTACTTTTTTATCAACTACCAAAATAAGAGTTAACATTACCAATACTACAAAGATTAACAGCAAATACCAAAATAATTTTTTCATATTTTCACCTAATTCATTTTACTTTTTTTCTTTCTTTTTATTACATATATCAAAAACTTTGACATATTTTTTATTGAGGTGGATGTTTTGAAAAAAGTAATAGTATTTTTCTTAATTTTTAGTTTTTTATTACCAATGTATCCTGTTTCAGCAGAAGAAGATGTTACTCCAAATGCTGGTAGTAGTGTGTTAATGGAAGTATCAACGGGTACTATTCTATTTGAAAAAGAAAAGGATAAACAAGTGGCAGTTGCGTCATTAACAAAAATGATGTCACAAATTTTGATATTAGAAGCAATCGAATCTGGTAATTTAACTTGGGAAGAGGAAGTAACAGCAAGTAGTAATGCAGCAGGATATGGAGGAACACAAATCTATTTGCAACCTGGTGAAAAGATGACTGTAAAAGATCTGATGAAAGGTATCAGTATGGCATCAGCAAATGATGCAACCGTTGCTTTAGCAGAACGAATAGCTGGTAGTGAAAGTGCTTTTGTTCAAATGATGAACCAAAAAGCCAAAGAATTAGGGCTTAAAAATACGAATTTTGTGAATCCAACAGGATTAGATGAAGAAAATCATTATTCTAGTGCTTATGATATGGGATTGATTGCGATTGAATTATTAAAGCATGAGCAAATCTTAGAGTTTTCTTCTGTCTATGAAGATTATTTAAGAGTCAATACTCCCAATAAATTCTGGTTAGTTAATACCAATAAATTAGTTCGCTTTTATGAAGGTGCTGATGGTTTAAAAACAGGATTTACTGATAATGCTAAATATACAATGGCGGTTACTGCAAAAAGAAATAATATGCGTTTAATTGCGATTGTATTAGGAGAAGAAGTTAGTAAAGTAAGAAATCAAGAAACTATGGATTTATTAGATTATGGATTTAATCTATATACGGTTGATACGGTAAAAAAACAGGGGGAAGTTGTTGATCAGATTCAAGTAGATAAGGGTTCCAAAAAACAAGTAGATGTGGTCTTAAAAAATGATATTACCGTTTTAAGAAAGAAAAGTGAACAAGAAAAAAAGTATACGGAAAAAGTGAATTTAAAAGAATTAGAACTACCAATTCAAAAGGATCAAGAAGTGGGAACCATCGATATTTATGATGGTAGTAAAAAAGTAGGAAGTTATCCAATTATAGTAAAAGAGGAAATTAAAAAGAGAAGTTTATGGAAATTATTTTTCGATAATTTAAAAGATTTAGCTGTTGGTAATTTAAATTTTTAATTGATTTTATTCTATTTTTAATAAAAAGTATATTATAATAATCAACAAGGAGATAAATATGGAACTAAAAGCAAAAAATATTAAAGATGATTTAGAGTATTTACGAGAGGTATCTAAGAAAGTAGATTTAAAAGATCCAAAATTACATGATAATATTCAAATATTAAAAGATTATTTTGCAAAAACTCCTGCTTTAGCAATGGCAGCTGTTCAACTAGGAATTCCTCAGCGATTGATTTATATTCGTAATACCAATTTACAAAAATTAGAAAATTCAGAAGTAGATGAAGAACGAGTATTGATTAATCCTAAAATTATTAAAAAAATAGGTCATACTAGGTATTGGGAAGCTTGTGCAAGTTGTTTAAATTATATGGGATTAGTAGATCGACCATATCAAATTGAAATTGAATATGATTTAGAGGATGGTACTTGTCAAAGAGAAACTTTGGTTGGCTTTGAAGCAACTGTTTTTTCTCACGAATATGATCACTTAGAAGGAATTTTGCATATTGATAGAGCTGTACAAGTATATGATTTACCGGAAGATAAAAGAAGGAAATTTAGAAATCTTCTTCCAAATGGGGGATATGAAATTATTTCTATGGAAGGTGAATTTGAATATGAACCTGTTAAAAACTTGCATTTAAAGCGATAGTTTGCTAATATATTCAATATAGGTGGTGTTTTTATGGTTGAAAAAGTGCAAAAACAATTAGAAGAATTAAGGGAAGAAATTAGAATTTTTAAGAAAAATGAAAAAGCAACTTATGATATGATTTCTTTATATGAATGTATATTTAATACAAGTTTCAATACTTTTTCTGGTGAAAATTTGGTAAGAACAGTTATTTCTAATTTAGAAGATCCAGAAGTTTCTATTTCTTATAAGAATGAAAGTATCTATTCTTATATAAAAGACCTAAATGACAATTATCAACAAATCTGTGAAAAATATAAAAATATAAAAGAAGCACAAGAGATTCTACAAAATTTTAAAATGTCAGATCTTAAAACACTAATCACAGCATATTTGAGTACTATACCACATATAGATTATGTTGATACAGAAGTTAATATGGTTACACAATTACATAATTTGGATTTGAATCAAATTCAAGAATTTTTATTTTCTAATATTCCGATTACTATGAGAGTAGAAATTTTAGAGAATTTTTTAATAAATAATTATATTGAATTATTAAATTATATCTGTGGACACCAATTTAATCAAGAAAAGGTAGATGAATTATTGAAAGCATTTCAACAGTCAGATTTTGATTTTTATACTTATATCAAACAATTCTTAATAAATAAAGAATATCAAAAAATCTCTATATTACACAACTTAGGTATTGTCGATATCAATTCTTTAGAGTATACATGTACTGATGAAAGATATAACCTAGTAAATGATCATATTACACCTTGTAGTTATATTTGTATGACAAATAAAAAATTAAACTCTTTTATGGATTTATATGAAAGTGATAGTTATCAAAAAGTTTCATCTTATGCAAAAGAAAATGATGCTCGTTTAATTCTATCTACTATTAACTTAGCAGATTTACCTAACTTTATTCGTTTAAAAAATTGTAGTATTTATCCAGAACTAATTATTGGTTTAAAAAATCGAATTAATTCCGAACAATTGATACAGGGAGATTTAAAAGAATTAAAAAATGGAATTTACCAAGCTATTATTCATAAGGCAACCAATAAAAAAGAGTACAAAGAATACTTAAAATTTGCAAAACTAGTAATGAAATATACTGATTATCAAGAATTAATGAAAAGTGAACAAGAAAAACAAGAAAAAGAAATTCTTTTAAAAAAATCAATCGAAGAAAAGAGACAAGAATTTTCTACTTTGCTTTCCCAATTTAATGAATATTGTCAAGAAACAGTACCTGGTAAAACATTAGTAAAAAATGTAAAAAAAGCATAAAAGTGCTTTTTTTTATTTCCATTTAAGTATTTTTTACTTTTTTGGAAATAATATTATAGATGGGAAGTTTTGTAATCCTTTGTCGAAAGTGTATAAATTGGTTAGGTTTTGCGCTATATTAAATATACCAAAAAAGAGGTGAAATATGTTAGATATCAGTTTAGAATTTGTAAGAGGAATGTTATTTGTAAGATTAGAGGGAGTATTAAATCAAAATACTTATACGAAACTAAGCGATTGTTTAGACGAAATGATTCATGAAAAAGGACTGAAATATTTTGTCATCAACTTAGAATCGTTAGATAGTATGGATGAAAATGGATTACAAACTATCATTGATCGATATTTTGATATTACTCTACAGGATGGAAAATTAGTAATCTGCGGTTATCATCATCAATTTTCTAAAAATATAGAATTAGGTCATGTCTTTGATAAAATTGAACGAACCAATAATGAATTAGGTGCATTACGATTAATTAATTTATAGGAGAGGCTATGGAAAATATTTTAAAATATGAAAAATTAGTTAGTAAAATTGCTAGTAAATATAGTTATTATTCTAGTTTTGAAGACTTGAAACAAGTAGGAATGATTGGTCTTTTAAAGGCATTAGAAAAATATCAGGTAAATAGTGAAACTAAATTTTCTACTTATGCAACTTTTTGGATTAAAGGGGAAATCTTAGAGTATTTAAGAAAAGATAAAAATATTAAAATTAGTAAAGAAGTACTTGCTTTAAGTAAAGAAGTAGATATTTGTAGTGAAATGTTAAGACAAAAATTAAATCGTGAGCCTACCATTCAAGAAATTAGTTTTTGCCTAGAAAAAGATGAATCTAGTATTATAGAAGCAATCTATTCAAAAGAATTTGTATTAAGTAGTGATTATGTTGTAAATCAAGATGAAGAAGGAAAAGATGTATGTTTATATGATACCATTCCTTATTATGAAACAGGGTATGATGCAGATATTTTAGATTTACATTTAGCTTTAGAAAATTTAGAAGAAGAAGAACGCGAAATTATCGACTTACGATATTTTCAAGATATGACACAATCAGAAGTTTCTAAAAAGTTAGGAACACATCAAGTAAAAGTTTCTAGGGAAGAAAGTAAAATTTTACAGAAATTAAGACAAAATATCGCTGCTTAGTGCCTCTAAAATTAGAGTTGTGTTATAATAAAACTAGGTGGTGGTAATATGACAAAGAAACAACTTGTTGGTAGTATTTTCATTATTATTGTATTAAGTTTAATTTGCATGGTTATCTATGATCAATTTAAAATTGATAAAACAATTGAATTAGTGGTATCTGAAAATTCTAACTGTCATGGAAATTTAGATTTATATTATACAGATTCTAACAAAAATCATTATTATTTATATTGTTTAGATCATTTAATAGTTGACTATCAAGATCGAACTTTGGAATTAAATAAGGCATTAGAAGCTAAACAAATTACGATGGATTTTGTTTTTTCTAATTTAAAAAAGGAAAATACTTTTGATGATGGTTCTATTATTTATCGTAATAATAACTTTTCTTTACTTCAGTGTCATACATCAGATGGAAATCGTGATTATTATTTTGGGCCTAGCAACATGAAGTATAGAGAAGGATTTTGTAAAGAAAATCCTTATACTTGTTCTTTTATTCGTACTTATTTAGTACTAGATGTTAGTGAAAGTAATGATCATGATTTTATTTATCTTACTTTAAGAGAGTTTCAAGGAGAAGAAGTAGTAACCGTTAAAGTCAATAGAGATTTGAATCCAGAAATTATGGAAGATTCTTATTATGAATTTCAATTTGCATCTACAGGAAAGAGTATAGAAACAGATATTAATACTATTTTTAATTCTAATCAATTACTATCGATTACCTTAACAGAAAAAACAGGATCAAATCAAATCAATGAAAATAGTTGTAAGTAAATTTATTAAAAGCATATCTACTAGTTAGATATGTTTTTTTGTATAGAATAAAAAATATCGTTCATATTATTACTGGGTGAAGACAATGGAAAAGAAAAAATATGAAGAATTAGTAAATAAACATAAACCTACAGAAACTAGAGGACAAAATGCTTTTATCGCTTTTGTAACAGGTGGAATTGTAGGAGTAATTGGACAAGTATTAACAGAATGTTATACTAGTTGGTTTGATATTTCTACCAAAGATGCATCTACTTTTATGTTAGTAACTCTTATTTTTTTAGCAAGTTTATTTACAGCATTGGGATTTTTTGATAAGTGGGTAACCTTCTGTAAGTGTGGTTTAATTATACCCATTACAGGATTTGCACATTCTATGACTAGTGCAGGAATTGAATACCGTAAAGAAGGTCCTATCTTTGGGCTTGGTAGCAATATTTTTAAATTAGCAGGTAGTGTAATTTTATATGGAGTAGTGTCAGCTTGGTTCTTTGGAATTTTAAGACTGATTATTATGGGAGGTTAGAATATGACTTTTGAATATCGAAATGTATTTATTGATGAAGCTAGTACTGTTGCAGGTCCTTATGAAGCAAAGGGACCATTAAAAAAGTATTTTGATAAGACTTTTGATAATTTATATCACGGTGAAAAATCATGGGAAACCGCAGAAGCAAAAGTGTTAGAAGAAAGTATTGATTTAGTTTTAAAGAAAGCTAAAAAAACAAAAGACGATATTGATGTCATTATTTCTGGAGATTTAATGAATCAAATTACTTCTTCCTGTTATTCGTCTGAAAAATTTAATTTTCCTTTTCTAGGTATTTATAGTGCTTGTGCAACTAGTATTGAAGGAATTATTTTAGGTAGTAGTCTAATTGATAGTGGAAAAGTAAATCATGTCATTACTTCTACTTCCTCACATAATATGTCAAGTGAAAAGCAGTTCCGTAATCCAACTGAATATGGAGCACCAAAACCAAAGACAGCTACTTTTACAGCAACAGGTGGAGCAAGTTTATTATTAACAAATGAGAATACTGGAATTAAAGTAGAAAGCTCTACTATTGGAAGAATTGTAGATTATAATCAAACAGATCCACTGAATATGGGATCCGTTATGGCACCTGCAGCAGCTGATACTATTTATAGACATTTACATGATATGAATCGAAATCCTGAATATTATGATTTAATTTTAACAGGAGATTTAGGATTATATGGTAAAGAAATTTTAATCGATTTTATGAAAACAGAATATGGTCTAGATATTAGTAGTAACTATAATGATTGCGGTGTAATGTTATATGATTTAGAAACTCAAAAAGAAGTTCTTGCTGGAGGAAGCGGACCTGTATGTAGTGCTTTAGTAAATTATAGTTTAATTATGGAAATGCTTATAAAAAAGAAAATTAAAAAGGTATTATTGGTAGCAACCGGTGCTTTATTTTCACCAACTATGGTATATCAACATGAAAATATTTTAAGTATTGCTCATGCAGTAAGTTTGGAGGTTATCAAATGATTTATCTTACATCTTTCATATTTTGTGGTTTGGTTTGTTTAATTGGGCAGTTAATTTTAGACAATACAAAGTTATCTGCAGGACATATTACAAGTATTTTTGTAATTGTAGGTTCTTTTCTAGATACATTTAGTATCTATGATCAAATTATCAATCATGTTGGTGCAGGAGCATTAGTTCCTATTACTAGTTTTGGGCATTCCTTAATTCATGGAGCTTTAGCCAAAGCTAGTGATATGGGAATTATGGGACTTTTAATGGGAATGTTTGATCTAACTGCTTCAGGAATTACGGCAGCCATTGTTTTTACATTTATTTTTACATTATTTTTTAGGCCAAAAAATTAAAACTTGGATTTGTTCCAAGTTTTTAGTTTGTATTTTGTGAGAGTTCAATAATTAGATTCATATCATCATCTTTTGCCATAATATTTTTATGAATTTGATTGCATTTTTCACATTGATAAATAATTTTATAAGTATCTTTAAATTTTTCAATTCCAATTGGTCTTAATAAACCCTGACATTTGTTTTCTCTATCACCTGGCATGATATCTACATGTTTTGAGTATAAGCAATAAGGACAATGGTCACGGGCTGTATAATTTAATTTTTCTACATTTTTGCCGCATTTTTCACAGGTAAAATTTTCATCTTTCATGGTAAATCTTTTCATCAGTATCACTCTCTTTATATTTTATTATAACAGATTTTATATTTTTAAGAAAACTTATTGTCAAACAGTTTATAGAGTTCAGGAAAAAAATATGATATAATTCTTTTAGAAATAGGTGATGACATGCAAGATACAGTTGATAATATGGAATATGAAGTAAAAATTGATGCTTTTGAAGGACCACTAGATTTACTTCTTCATTTAATCAAAGAATCTAAAGTAGAAATTTGGGATATTAAAATAACAGATATTACGGATCAATATTTAACTTATATTCAAAAGATGGAAAAATTAAACTTAAATATTGCTAGTGAGTATTTAGTAATGGCAAGTGAATTAATGGAAATAAAGTCAAAAATGCTTCTTCCAAGATATCAGGAAGAGGCTGAAGTAGAAGAAATAGATCCAAGAGAACAATTAATTCAAAGACTAATAGAATATCAAAAATATAAAGATATGACTAAGAGTTTTAAGGAATTAGAAGAAGTTCGTCATGAGTTTTATACCAAAGCGCCAGAAAGTTTAAAAGAATATGTAGAAGAAGGAACTGTAATTACTAGCGATGTGACTTTAGATGATTTGATGAAAGCTTTTCAAAAGTTTTTAGAAAGAAAACAAGCAGAGAAACCGTTATCAACAACAGTGACTAAAAAAGAAATAACTGTTGAAGAAAGAAGAAAAAGTATTCGTTCCATTTTAAAAAAACAAAAAAAAGTAGATTTTTTTGATCTATTTGAAGAAATTACCAAAGAATATATTGTAGTAACTTTTTTAGCAATATTAGAAATGGCAAAAAAACAGGAATTAACTATTTATCAAGAAAATAACTTTGATCATATTATATGTGAGGTGGTATCATGAATCAATTAGCAGTATTAGAAGGACTTTTATTTGTAGTTGGGGAAGATGGGCTAACAATTAGTCAAATTATGGATATTTTAAATATTACAAATGAAGAAGCGAAAGAGTTGATTAGTGCATTAAAGGAAAAATATGAACAAGAAACCAGTGGCATCCGAATTAACTTTTTAGGAAATACATTTAAGTTAACAACAAAAAAAGAACATCGTGAATATTATCAAAAATTAATTGAAAATCCTGAAAGTAGTGTACTTTCACAAGCAGCCCTAGAGACTTTGGCAATCATTGCTTATAATCAACCAATTACTAGAATACAAGTAGATGAAATTAGGGGTGTAAGCAGTAGCCAAATGATGAGAAAATTGGTAGCAAAGGGTCTCATTAAAGAGGTAGGTAGAAGTGATGCTATTGGTAGACCTATTCTTTATCAAACAACTAGTGATTTTTTAGATTATTTTGGATTAGCCACAATTGATGATTTACCGGAAATGGAACAGTTTATTGATAATAATAATTCTGATAGTGATACTGATTTATACCAATCTAAATACAAGGAAGAAATAGAGGAGTAATTAGGAAAAAGTATTTACTTCTTTTTTTTTTCTTGTTATAATTTAGTCATGCCCGAATGGCGGAATGGTAGACGCGGTGGACTCAAAATCCACTGATAGCGATATCGTGTCGGTTCAAGTCCGATTTCGGGCACCATTGACATTTCTGTTCGAACTTTTTCGAACTTCTATATAGAGAACTTGCAAAAAGTTCTTTTTTATGTTATTATGTATTTGTCAAGGAAACTTGCATAAAATAAAAAGGGAAGACTTAACTTCGCGAGTTGAGTACTTACCTAA
>CANQKN010000024.1 GCA_947624515.1 uncultured Bacilli bacterium | reverse complement strand
AATAAAAAAATATAAATAGAAAGGAATCAATCAATACGAAATTAATTAATATTTCTATAAGATTGATTATACGTGATACTTTATGAAAAACATTGCTCAAAAAAGTAGTGCTACCAATACAGAAGATTTCTTTTATAATATTTTAACCAAAGATTATATTCATGGTATGGTTTTTAATATTGCTTATACTGAAGATAATCGATTAGTTGTTTTTAATGCATCTAGTCTAGGAGAAGGCACAATTAATACTATTGAAACAAGTACCTTGGCCCAATTACAAGATTATGAAATCATTTTACTAGAAGATCTATTAAATAAATTAAATGAACAATCTATGAAAAAAGATATTTACATCAACTTATACCCTTTAAAATCTATTATCTTAACAGATGAAAATATTGAACAAGTTACAACTCGTATGAATGAATATATTGATCAGGTAAATACTATTATTAAAAAGTATCCGGATTTGAGTATTTATTTACATTGTATTAATAGAAATTTAGTAAATATGCTAAAACAAAAAATAAAAACGGCTAAAATTGGTTTTGTAGTTTATGGAAATGATTTAAATTTTATTGATGTAGATTATTATGTTATCTTAATGAATACATTTGATGATGCAATTATCGATGAATTATTAAAAAATAAAAAAGAAGTCATTTTATATATTTCTTCTGACTATTATATCGATTTTGTCTATGAACACTATTTAGGAGAAAAATCCACCCCCTATTTGCAACAAACCTTTCAAAAATTAGGTATTATATCTAATTATCCAGAAATTATTCATAAAGTATTTGGTGAAACATAAAAAAGATTTTAAATAGGAATTAAAACCCCCTGATTTAGAATCTTTTTTACTTGATCGCCATAAATAATATTTCCATATTCAAATAAATGAATATCGGTCTGCATCTTCTCTAATTCGATATAATATTTTTCATCATAATAAATTTTATCTCCAGGAATCATATCACTATCATCAAATTCAAATAATAAAATACTATTTAATAACATCGTAATATTAAAATCTGCCCTACCAAAATCATCTATATTTTCAAATTCCATAACGAAAACAGAATCATTACAATAAATAGTTACATTATAAAAACCATGAAATTCATAATGAAATTGCTTTAATAACTGCTGATTAATCATCTTAAAAAAAATTTTTAATTCCTCTTCTGTTTGTGGTTTTTCTTCACAAAGATAATAAATAATAAAATGTTCTTCTTCTATAAAATCTACTTTCAAGATACTTCACCTATAATAAAATATGTAATAAAAAAAAAGAAGCACCATTTTTATAGTGTCTCAATTAATAAATCTTCAATTTGCTTTAAAATCTCTTCTTTTCCTAATTTAGTAATACTTGAAAATAAGACTAAATTATCACCTACTACTAAATCTAAAGTATCTAAAATTAATTTCTTGTTTTTTTCCATTTTACTAGAACCTACCTTATCGACTTTAGTAGCAACAACGGTTACAGGAATATTATAATATTTTAAAAAGTGATACATTAACTTATCATCTTCTGTTGGTTTATGACGAAAATCGACCAACATAAAAACTCTTTTTAATTCATCTCTTTTTTCTAAATATTCTTCAATCATTTTACCGAATTTCTCTTGTGTTTTTTTATTTACAGCTGCATACCCATAACCAGGAACATCTACTAAATAAAAAGAATTATTGACTAAGTAGAAATTTAAGGTTTGCGTTTTACCAGGTTTACCAGAGATATAAGCAATATTTTTTCTCCCTAATAATGTATTAATAAAACTACTTTTTCCTACATTACTTCTACCAACTAATATAAATTCTTTATAATCTGTTTCTGGGTATTGACTTCTTCTTGTTGCAATGACATCTAATTTTGCATCTACAATTTTCATAGTACACCTCTATTCTAAAGATTCCAAATACTTACGACAAGCATAATCCAAATCTTCAATTAAACAATCAGCCTCTTCCATTGTTTTAACTTTAGCACCACTTGCTAATTGATGCCCTCCACCATTATATTTTTCAGCAATATGATTAATAACAGGACCACGACTACGAATATTAATTTTAATCAAATCATTTTTTTTGTCTTCCGTTATAGCTAACCAGACTAACACTTCATCAATATAATTAAAATTATTAATCATATTACCACCACTGGCAACATCAACTTGAAAACTATTTAAAACATCATCCGTAATTTTAACATATCCTACACCATTTTCTGTAATCTTCATATTTTGACTCATATAACCTTGTAGCTTTACTTCCTGAAATGGCCTCATATATAAATTAGAATATAACTTTGGAATATCTAATTGATAATCTTTTAATACTTTAGAAACCATTCTAAAAGTATTAGAAGTAGAATTTGAAAACATAAAACGGTTTGTATCAGATACTAGACCTAAAAATAATTTTTCCATAATTTCTTTGGTTGCTTGTAAATGAGTAGAATAAATCATCTCCATAATTAATTCACAAGTAGAAGAACTTTTATCATTAATGTATTCCATATCACAGAAAGTTTCTACATAAGGATGGTGATCTATTTTAATCTTATAAGAAAATTGAGAAATATTTGCACAATCAACTCTTCTTTTATCAGGAGTATCTAAAACAATCAATAAAGCATCTTTAGGATCTTCTTCATAATGATCTAATTTACCAAGATAAGTAAATTTATTACCCCCGATTCCCACAGCATATACCTTTTTTTGTGGAAATGTATTTAAAATAGAATCTCTTAATCCTACTTGACTGGCCATAGCATCTGGATCAACTCCAATATGTCTCGCAATCACAATCGTATCATATTTTTTTATGGCTTTAAATATTTTTTTATACATAGTTATCTTCCTATCTATTCTTGAATAAGAGCTAATGTATCCTCCGCAATCATTAATTCTTCGTTAGTTGGCACTACGAATACTTTCACACTAGAATCACTACTACTGATTTCTACTTCCTCACCACGAGTATTATTCTTTTCAATATCTAATTTAATTCCTAAACAAGCAAGTTTTTCAATAATACGGCTTCTAACCGCAGGTCCATTTTCACCAAGTCCTGCAGTAAAGCAGATAATATCGCATCCACCAAGTTCAACATAGTAAGAAGCAATATAATTTACGACACATTGCATATATTTTTCAAATGCTAATTTGCATAAATCATTTCCTTCAGCCATTCCACTTTCGATATCACGACAATCACTAGAATACTCACTCATTCCTAAAAATCCTGATTTTTTATTTAGATCATTCATAACTTCATCAATCGATTTATTCTCTTTTTGCATGATAAATGGAATAATAGAAGGGTCGATATCTCCACTACGAGTTCCCATCATAACACCAGCAAGTGGTGTAAATCCCATTGTGGTATCAATACATTTACCATTTTTAACAGCAGATAAACTAGCTCCACTTCCTAAATGGCAAATAATAGCTTTATATTCATCTTTTCCAAGTAATCTAGGTATTTGTTTACTAATATAACAGTGACTTGTTCCATGGAATCCATACTTACGAACTCCATATTTTGTATACCATTCATATGGAACTGGGTATAAATATTGAACTCGATCCATAGTTTGATGAAAAGCAGTATCAAATACTCCGACCATTGGTACATTAGGAAGTGCTTTTTTCATAGCCTCAATTCCTAAAATATTTGCTGGATTATGAAGTGGAGCAAGTTCTGAATATTTTTCTAAATCAGCCATTACTTCATCGGTAATCATAACAGAATGGTTGTATTTATCTCCACCATGAACTAAACGATGTCCAACACCACCAATTTCATCTAAACTATTTACAATTCCAATCGATACTAAACGATCTAATAATACTTCTACAGCTACAGTATGATTAGGCATAGCTACTTCTTCGCGTATTTTTTCTCCATTATACTTAATCGTATAAAAACTGCCATCTAAAGTTACTCTTTCAAAATAACCAGATGCGATTAATTCTTTTTTGTCCATATCAAATAGACTAAATTTTAAGGAACTACTTCCTGCATTAATTGAAATTATTTTCATAAAATCCCTCTTTCTATATCACTAATTATACACGAAATTAAAAAGAAAAAAAAGATAAATAATAGAAAACTATGAACTTTCTAATAGTAATCATTTTATCTTTTTATCTCCAAATTCTTTTAACCATTACTTTTTCAATTTCTTTTTGATTAGTAGCATCAATATCGTTGATACCTTCATTTACTAAATCTTCTATGATATGATTTACACGTTCTAATAAAACTTGTTGGTATTTTTCTTGTATTTGATTGTCTATGGCCTTCTGTAAAAATTTCGTATCTTTTATATTCCAATCCATATTTAGTTCATTTAATAATCTTATTTGATCTTGAGTGATTCTAGCAGTACCTTTTCCTATATAAGCATATCTTCGAGCAGCTAACCATTTTCCTAGTTTAATACCATTTTTTTCATAAGAACAAGGTACATCAATATTTCCATGTTCTTCTTGATATTGTTTTAGTAATTCATAATAATCTTTCCAGGTTGTAGTACGGATTTTCCATTTTATTCCTAATTCTTCTAGTAGCTGAATTTGATCTTGAGTGATGATACAAGTTCCTTGCCTTATATAAGCTTGCCTTTGATTAACTAACCAAATTCCTAATTTAATACCATTTTTTTCATAAGAAAAAGGTACATCAATATTTCCATGTTCTTCTTGATATTGTTTTAGTAATTCATAATAATCTTTCCAGGTTGTAGTACGGATTTTCCATTTTATTCCTAATTCTTCTAATAACTGGATTTGATCTTCTGATATTTTTCCTTTTCTCTTTCCTTTATATAATTGCCTTTGATCAGATAACCATTTTCCTAATTTAATACCATTTTTTTCATAAGAAAAAGGTACATCAATATTTCCATGTTCTTCTTGGTATTGTTTTAGTAATTCATAATAATCTTTCCAAGTTGTATTATGGATTTGCCAATTGATTCCTAATTCTTCTAGTAACTGAATTTGATCTTGAGTAATTCTACCAGTTTCTTGTTCTTTATATGCATGTTTCTGACGACTTAACCACATACCTAGGTTGATTTGATTTATTTGGTAATCAATTGGTACATCAATATTTCCATGTTCTTCTTGGTATTGTTTTAATAATTCATAATAATCTTCCCAAATTACATTACGTATTTGCCAATTAATTCCTAATTCTTCTAGTAACTGGATTTGATCTTCTGATATTTTTCCTTTTCTCTTTCCTTTATATAATTGTTTTTGATTCCATAACCAATAACCCAATTTAATTCCATCTTTTTGATAGGATTGTGGTACATCAATATTTCCATACTCTTCTTTATATTCTTTTAATAATTGATAGTAATAAGACCAAGAAAATTTATTATTAATTTGCCATTTCATTCCTAACTCTTCTAACAATTGAATTTGATCTTGAGTAATTCTACTAGATCCATGATCTTTATAAGCTTGTCTTTGAGTACATAACCAAATTCCTAGTTTAATTCCATCTTTTTGATAGGATTTTGGTACATCAATATTTCCATACTCTTCTTTATATTCTTTTAATAATTCATATTTTTGCATCCATTTTTGACTGATATTCATTATTAATCACCCGTTTCTGATATAATTGCAGCTTATTATATCATAAGATCAAATTTTTATCAAGACTCCCCAAAATAAAATAAGATAGGAGACCCATCTTATTTTATCGTTTTATTAATTTACATTAATATCATTATTTGTTTTGGTAACTTCCACTAATATTGTTCATTCCTGATTGAACTAAACGTCTAGTGATTTCACCACCAACGCTACCATTAGCACGAGAAGTAGTATCAGCACCTAAAGCTACACCGAATTCGTTAGCGATTTCGTATTTCATTTTATCGATAGCTTGTTTAGCTCCTGGTACTCTCATCTTCATTGAAGAGTTATTTGAATTGTTGTTCATTTGTTTCACCTCCTATACATTTATAGAATGTGAAAATATTAACAATTCATACATAAATTACTATGGTAATTTTTACCTACAATAAAGATTCAAATTCTTGCTTTTCTTCTTCATGAATCACAATAGTTTGTACTTGATTTACTGTTTCTTCAATTAGTTTTTCGTAATCAAACTGTTCTTCATTTTTTAGGCATTCTGAAATATTGGGATTAATAACAGGATGTTTTGGTACAAATACTGTACAACAGTCTTCATATGGTAAAATACTAATTGAATAAGTATCGATTTTTTTACTAATATCAATAATTTCCAATTTATCTAAGCAAGCAACAGGTCGAATAACAGGCATATTGGTAACGGCATTAATAACAGACATACTCGTTAAGGTTTGACTTGCAACTTGTCCAATACTTTCTCCATTAATAATGACTAATCCTTTATTCCTTTTAGCAAGTTTTTCCATAATACGATACATCATTCTGCGCATAATAGTAATACAGTATTCTGGGTTACATTTTTGATAAATTTCTTCCTGAATTTTCGTAAATGGAACAATATGTAATTTAATGGAATCTGTATACTGACATAATTTTTTGGTTAATTCAATTACTTTATTTCTTGCTTCTATACTAGTATGCGGAATTGCCTCAAAATAAACACAATCAATTTTAACACCACGCTTTAATGCCAAATAACCACTAACTGGTGAATCGATACCACCACTTAACATTAACATTCCTTTTGATTGCACACCAACAGGATAACCACCAAGACCAAAATATTTATCCGTATACAAATAAGTATAACGATCTAAAATTTCAATCGTTAAAGTAGTATTAGGATTATGAACATCGACTGTTAAATTACTATTATTTTTTAAAATTAATCCGCCTACTTGTCTACTAAATTCTGTACTTTGAATTGGAAAGTTTTTATTAACACGCTTCGTTTCTACTTTAAAAGTACCTGTTTTTTCTTTCATAGAGATAACAGCTAATTCTTTTATTTTTTCTAAATCTGTTTCTATTTTATAAGCAACTTGATAAGAATGAATTCCAAATACTTGATTAATTTTTTTTAAAACAGTATCAATTTCTTGGTCAGAAAATTCAATATACATACGAGAAATATCTCGACTAATTTTAATATTCAATCCGGCTAATTTTTTTTGAATATTTTGATATAATGTATTAATAAAAAATTTGCGATTTCCTTTTTTTGTAGTGAGTTCACCATATTTAATTAATACTACTCTTTCCATAGTTTTCCCTACTTTCTTCTGTTTATACTTTTTCCACAAAAATTGTGAATATTTTTTAAAATTTTAAATGTTGAATACAAATTTTTAAGTTTTCCACAAAACTGTTAATTTCTTCTTCCGTTGTGAGATAACTAATACTAACACGAATAGAATGTCCACTAATAGAATCATTCTTTTTTAATGTGGTTAATGTTAAAGAATTACTATTATCCTTAGAACATGCTGTTTTGGTAGAAATATAAATTTCTTTTTGTTCTAAAGCATGTAACATTGTTTCTGGTTTAATCCCGAAAATACTCATATTCACAATATGAGGAATACAATTTTCATTACTATTTAAAACGATACCATCGATATCAGAAATTTTTTCTTTTAAAAGTTTACTAAGCTTTTCTACCTTTTTATATTTTTCATCTAGATCAGTAAGTGCTAAGCGTAATGCTTTACTCGTTGATGCAATCAGAGCAAGTGCTGGTGTTCCACTTCGATAGTTAGTTTGACTTTTTCCACCATGAATCATAGGTTCTAGTTCAATATTTCTTTTTTTGATTAAGCAACCAGATCCTTTTAATCCAAAAAATTTATGACTACTAAAACTATATAAATCAATATTTTCTAAATGAATAGGAATTTTTCCCACTGCTTGTGTACCATCTACATGAAAAATAGTAGTTGGATATTCTTTTAAAATTTTTCCAATTTCTTCTACATTTTGACAAAAACCAACTTCACTGTTGACATGATGAATACTAACTAAAACAGTATCTTTGGTTAATAATGATTTCAAATGGGAGATATCTACTAATCCATCTTCTTGAATATTGACATAATCAATATCATATCCAATTTTCTCTAGATAATTCATGCATTCCAATACACTTGAATGTTCTAATTTTGTGGTAATAATATGCTTACCACGATTTGGATATTTTTCTAAGACTCCTCGTATCGCTAAATTATTGGATTCACTCGCTCCACTTGTAAAAATAACTTCTTCTTCTTTTACTTTCAAAAGTTCAGCAATTTGCTTTGTTGAAGCATCCATTAATCTTTTGGATTCTACTCCTAATTTATGTAGAGAATTAGGATTTCCAATATACTCTAAACTAACTTTTGAAAAGGTATCTACAACATCAGGATTTACTGGCGTTGTTGCACTATAATCTAAATAAATCATAATTTCACTTTCTTTCTTTTTTTACTTGGTCCAAGTGCATAAGGTTCCAAACAATGTTCCCCACAAGAAATACTTAAGTTATAAAAATCAATGATACTATCATTTTCTTCATAATAAGCATTTTTGATTCGATAATACCATTCTTCATAAGTAACTAAATCTTTAGGAAAATAATCCATAAAAGAATACTCTGCATTAATCTTTTTTTTAATTGTATATACTCTACCACTTACTAAATCTTCCATAAATGGATGATAGGTACAATAAAAACTTCCTTTTTTAATAATGGCACCGGAAATATTACATAAAGTATCACAAATAGCATGATGTTCTACTACCTGAGGATAAAAAGCTATCCATCTATTTGGAAATAGATAATGACTTGTATATTCTAATACAGTACGATTAAAGTTTTCAAAAAAATGATCTTCTGTATCATAATCTTTTTCTTCTAAAATATGTAGAATACGACTTGGCAGCTTCAAATCTTTCACATATTTTTGGATATCTATTTTCGTAGTTTTTTCTTTTAACAATGCATCCAAATCAACCATAAAACCACCACCAATAAGCATTTTTAGTATAACAAAAAGAAAAGTATATTTCTATACTTTCCTAAGAATTCTTTTCATTTTTTAATAAGAATTACTTATCTCCATATAATTCTAATAATCGATTATGAAAGTCAGGTTCCATAATTTCAATAGAAGATATAGAAATTTCTAATGCTTCTTTATAACTTCCTTTAAAATAAAGTCGTTCAGCATTTTCTAATCCCTTATCAATTTCATTAATACCACTTCGATATCTATTTCCATAAACAATTGCCATTTCTGCAAGTTGTGCCGTTTTAATCATTTCGTTTGTTGTGTTATAAAGTTTTAAAACTAGGTCTCTAGCAGTATCAACTCTAGTATTTAATGTTTTAATCATAATTGGTTGTTTTTCTAATTCTTTTACAATTTCTTCAATTGCTTCATTGGCTTCTGATAATTCTACAAAATAATTATTCATAATAATTGGCAATTTATAACTACGAATTTTTAATTTACACTGTTTTAATAAATCACGGATTTCATCTAATTGCTCACGAGCTCTTTCTTCATCATCATGCATACTACCAAGATTTTTCAAACTGTCTTCTAAATTACTTTCTAACTCATGTAACAGATTCATAAAAAGGTCTAATTGATTATAAAAAGAAGAATAGGGTTGACTAATAGAAGTTAACTCTGCAACCATTTTTTTATAGTCTTTATTAATTTTCTTTAATCGTAAATTAATATTATTAATTTCCTGAATATCGTCATCTACTAAGTCATACATATTTCGAATATCATCTAATTGACTAAAAATATCCTTCACAATTTTATTTGTTTTATTCAATTCATTTTCAAATTGAGTAGATAGATCTTCATAACTCTTACGGGCAAGTTTTTCTTGATCAAAAGCTTCAAAAATGGAATCTAAATAGTCTAACATTGTTTTTAATTCAAACATACAATCTTCTAGATTTAAAACACGGATTCGATCTAATATAATACTAATATTTTTATTGCATTCTTCTAGATTATAGTCAATATTTAAATATTCTAAATTATATCCCTTGTCTACCATTTCATGATAAGTTTCTGATATTTCTTCAATTCTCTTAGGAATTAATTTTTCAGACAATAAAACTAGATTAGGTACCTCCACAATGACAATTCCCATGTGATCAATCATAGTATCTAAAGCTTTTATAATATGCACAACATCATCATATTCATTTTTTTCCATTACATGTTCAAAATCAAGAAATCTTTTTTCAATATTTTCAAACTGTAACTCAATTGCCTCACTAATATCTTCATAATCAGCCTTATGATTAGTAAATTCATTCATAAGTTTACGATATTTTGTTTTTAATTTTGTAAGAATACCACGATACTTTTCTTCACTAACCGTTATTTCACGAATTTCATTTAATAATTGATCTGCACTTTCTCTTACTTTGTAAATCTCCATTTCAGCCTTAGCAAATTTTTGATCTAAATGTTTATATTCCTTTTGATTAACAGAAATATCTAAATCAGCAATCATATCATCAATTTGACTAATTTTATCTTCTTTTAAAATTTGAAATCTCTTTTGCCAATTTTGATATTTTTCTTCCATTTTATCATTTTTGACAATAGATTCAATTTTTGATAATTCAGACAAAACCGGAGTACTAGCAATCATGTTTTTTTGCTTATCCAATTGATCTACTTCTTGTCTAAAAGTCTTATATTTATACTTATTAAACAACACTAAAACAACAGTTACCAAAATAACTGCAATAATAAAAAATGTACTAATCAATAGATAAACTCCATTCATTAAGACCACTCCTTATTCTTATATAATTATATTTTACCATAGAAAGAATATTTTTCATTCTTTTTTTTGACATTTTTCATTTTCTAAATAAATATATACTATTAAACAATTAAGAAAAAGGCTAAAAAAGAATTGACAAAACGATATATATTATATATAATTTAAACTGCATATTCATGAACAGTGCTATGAAAAATTTATTAATGTGTTTAAAAAATGAGTAGTAACTTCACTGTTAGCGAAACTCTGAAATTTAAACTCCCTAGTAAATGGTTTCATAGAGTTCGATGTTTATGACAAAATATCGAAGGAGGACATTATGTCAAGATACACAGATTCAAGTTACAAACAAGCTCGTAGAGTTGGATTTTCTATTTCTGAAACAGGAAAAGAATTAGCACGTCGTCCATATGGTCCAGGTCAACATGGACAAGACCGTAAAGGAAAATTATCTAACTATGGAGAACAATTAAAGGAAAAACAAAAAGTTAGATTCATGTATGGAGTAAATGAAAGACAATTTAAGAAAACTTTCCATGAAGCTGCAAAAATGAAAGGTATTCATGGTGAAAACTTCTTAAGATTATTAGAATCTAGATTAGATAATATTGTTTATCGTTTAGGACTTTCTACTACTCGTCGTGGAGCTCGTCAATTAGTAAACCATGGACATATTACAGTAAATGGTAATAAAGTTGACATTCCATCATATCGTGTAAAAGTTGGCGATGTTGTTGCTGTAAAGGAAAATTCAAAAGATCATCCAGCTATCAAAGCATCACTAGAAAAAGTAACGAAACGAGTTGAATTTGTAACATTTGATGAAAAGAAATTAGAAGGTAAACTTGTTAGATTACCTGAAAGAAACGAACTTAATGCAGATATCAATGAATCATTAATCGTTGAATTCTATAACAGATAAAAAAAGCTTCACAAATTGTGAAGTTTTTTTCATGTTATTAATAGTTTCATCACATATACTTAATTAGTTAGTTAGGATGTGATAACTTTGGAAAATCAAGAAACACAAGAACAACAAATGCTAATTGTAGATGGTCAATTAATTGGTACCATTTTATATATCATATCCTTAGTTATTTCACTTATTTTAATCTTAAATCAACGCCAACGATCACAAAACAAGGAAGGGTTTCTAACATCTAAAGAATCTCAAATATTAGCTTTTGCAAATAAAATATTTGTTTTACTATTATTATTTTTATTTTTATATTTAGATTATGAAGCAAAGGATTTAGCAGAAAAAACAAATCAAGATACAAATGCCTTAGAACTACAAATAATTGCATCCTTTATCTCATTTATACCAGTATTAATAGGAATTTATGTAGTTGCAACAGATTTCTCTAATACAAATTTACAAACAGCAGAAATTGAAAATCCTTTTGCTTAATAAGATTAACAAAATATATATTTTTAAATTAAATTTAATAAAAAGAATAAGTATATACTTACCCTTTTTATTTTGATGGTGCTAGGACGATGCGGAAAGAAATGTGAGAATCCATAATGCCAGTGTTGTAGTTGAAAGCAAAGACACCGGCACTTGTACCGTGACACCAAGTACCACCACGGACGAACTATGGGGTAGACGAGTACACAAAGCGGGCAT
>CANQKN010000023.1 GCA_947624515.1 uncultured Bacilli bacterium | reverse complement strand
AAGAATACCGAATGGGGAGCAGTAGCATATTTAAGTCATTCCAAGTATGGAACCTGTACTAATGGAAAATGTAGTGATGTAAAGGTCAATAATAATGAAGCTTTTATTACGGGAAATATTTCTTCAACTACACAATCAACAACAGGAAATAAGACAGGAATCTATGATATGAATGGAGGATCCTGGGAATATGTAATGGGGTACACTACCAATACTTCAAAAGAAGGAGGGGATAGTGGTATTACTACCTTATATCCAAAATTTTTTACAGATAGTCAGTGGAAAAAATATTATGATGCCTATTCCTCTTCAAAAAATACAGATTATCATAATCGAATTTTAGGAGATGCAACCGGAGAATTGGGACCATTTGGAAATGGTACGTATAACAAAAGTAGTTGGTATAATTCTCGTTCTTACTTTGTTAATCAGTCTGGCCCTTGGTTCGAACGAGGTGGATACTGGAATAGTGATACTAGCATTTTTTCGTTTGCTAATCCCACTAGTGCTATGAGTTCGGTTTACTCTTTCCGTATTGTCCTAGCACCAAATATAAGTAATAATTAAATAAAAATAGATATTCAATGAACTGAATATCTATTTTTTTTCTATCTTTTAACGACTCCATCTAGAACCAATCACAATAACTAATAGAATGAATAAAACTAATACAATAGCATAATTTGAGTTATTGTTTCCATATCCACCGTATGGATAGTAAGGAGCAAATGCAGGTGCACTATATCCGCCACCACATCCACAGCTTGAACCGAAAGATGATCCTCCGTAATTATACATTAACTTTCCCTCCTTTTCTTATCTAATATAAAATATTCCAAAACTATCAATAGTGTTATTACAAATGTCTTATGTCAAGTATTTTTAATCTTTATTTCAAAAATAATTATTTTATGGTATGATAATATTAGTAATACTAAAGGAGGGTATCATGAGGCGAATTTTTAAAAATATTGATAAACCGTTACTGATTCTTTCTTTTATTTTATTTATTATTGGACTTATTATGATTTTTTCAGCATCCAATGTCACTGCCTATATGAAATATGATCTTAGTCCTTACCGTTTCTTTTTAAAACAAGCAGCTATTTTAATTATTAGTATTATTTTTAGTTTAGGTATTATTATTTTTCAAACTAGAAGTTATCATATTATTGCCAATGTAGCAGTATATATTATTGCTGCTATGCTTGGTTTATTACTTGTATATGGAACTGTTAGAAATAAAGCTATTAGTTGGATTAATTTGGGTTTTATTTCTATCCAGCCTAGTGAATTTGCAAAGATTATTATTATTGTCTTTTTATCTTGTTATTATGATAGACAAAAAAAACATTTGGATCAATGGGTAAGAGTATTATATCCTATTATTATTGCTGCAATTATTGCTGGTTTAATTTTTGCACAACCTGATCTTGGTACTACTATTATTTATACTTTAATTGTTGCTAGTATTTTCTTTATGGCACCAATTGCAAAGGAAATTAGAAATAAAGTTTTAATGCTTATTATTGGTGCTTTTGCTGTAGTAGTACTAGTATTAGTAGGTGGAGGGAGTAGTTTATTAACAGAAGAACAAATCGAAAGATTTGATTTTTCAAATCCTTGTAGTACAGAAAAATTTTATAGTAGTGGTAATCAGGTATGTAATGGTTATATTGCGATTAATAATGGTAAGTTTTTAGGAGTAGGTTTGGGTAAAAGTACTCAAAAATATTTATATTTACCAGAAGCACATACCGACTTTATTTTTGCCATTACGATGGAAGAGTTAGGATATTTAGGTGCTATTTGTATTTTTGTATTATATTATTTATTAATAGGTAGAATTATTAAAATTGGTAGAGAAAGTTATAGTACTAGAGGATTTTTAATTTGTATGGGAGTAGCTGTATATATTCTTGTTCATATTTTTGTAAATTTGGGTGGTATTTTTGGTATGATTCCTATGACAGGAGTTCCTCTTCCTTTTTTGAGTTACGGAGGAAGTTTTGCTATGTGTTTAGTAATAGCCTTAACTTTAGTGCAACGAATCCATGTAGAAAATCAATTTTATAAAGAAAAAAAATTAAAAAAATAGAAAAAAGTTAGTTATTTTTGGAAAAGTTAAAATAATCTCTATAGGAGGTTATTTTTATATGGAAAAATTATATGATATTAAAGTACTTTGGCAAGAGAAAAAATTTTGGATCATAGGAGGTGTAGTTGTATTTATTATCATATTGATAGGAATTTTTTGCTATTATCATTTTTCTATTAATAAAAATCAAAAATTAGATTTGGAAAGAGAAGACTTTCTCGTTGAGAATACAAAAGAAGAAACAGATGAGTCAAAAGAAAACGATTGTGTTGTGACAGTAGATGTAAAAGGAAAAGTAAATCAACCAGGATTATATCAACTATCATGTGATAGTAGAGTACAAGATGCACTTTTGCTAGCAGGAAATATTACAGAAGATGCAGATACTAGTGTATTAAACTTAAGTAAAAAAGTATTTGATGAGATGGTGGTTATTGTATATTCTTATGACGAAACTCAAAATTTTATAGAAATTAAGAAACAGGAAGTAGAAAAAATGGAACAATGTCCTAATTATACACAAGTTCAAAATGATGCTTGTATAGAACCACAACAAGTAGAAGAAAGTAATTCTCATTTATCCTTAGAGAATAGTGAAGATAATCAACCATTAGAATCACAATCTGGTGATCAGCAAACAACTCTTATCTCTATTAATACAGCTACGAAAGAGGAGTTTATGACATTAAATGGATTAGGAGAAAGCAAAGCTCAAAAAATTATTGATTATCGTTTAGAACATGGTAATTTTCAATCTTTAGAAGAACTAAAAAATGTTAAGGGAATTGGAGATAGTACTTTTGAAAAAATTAAGCCCTATATTACATTGTAAGTGGACTTATATTTTATTAGTCATTTTAGCTTTAGGATATAGCTTTCTTTTCTTTCTTCTTCCTCATCATAGTATTTTGGATATTTCTACTAATACCTTACAGGGTATTATTACTGATATGAAAATAGAAGGAGATTTGTTAACCATACAAATAGAAGCAAAAGAAAAAGTACTGGGAAATTATTATTTTAAAGAAAAGAAAGAAAAAGAAAATTTTAGTGATTACTATCATTTAGGTGATACTATTTTGGTAACGGGAACTTTTTCAAAACCAAAAAATAATACTGTACCCAATCTATTTAATTATCGAAAATATTTAGAGCGAAAAGGAATTTATTATCTTATATCAATTGATACAATCGAGAAAGTAAAGGAAAATCATAATCCTCTTTATTTAGTAAAAACAGTGATTCAAAACCATATTTCTACTTATCAGAGTAAAGGATATTTAATGACCTTTATTTTAGGTGATCACCAATTTTTAGATCAAGATATTAAAACTACTTATCAGGAAATTGGAGTAAGTCATCTATTGGCTATTTCTGGAATGCATATTTCATTATTAAGTGGTATTTTTTTATTTTTCTTGAAAAAAATGATTAAAAAAGAGAATATATGCTATATTATTACGGTTTTCTTTCTTATTTTTTATATGTTTTTAACAGGAAATTCTCCTTCTGTTAGTAGAGCAGTTATTTTATTTAGTTTATTAACCTGTAATCAGTTACTAAAATGGAATCTAAAAACAATACAAATATGGTGTCTTACCTTTACCATTTTAGTTTTTCAAAATCCTAATCTTTTGTTAGAAGTAGGATTTCAATTTTCTTTTATAGTTAGTTTTTATCTCATTCTGTTACAGTCTAAATTTAAAAATAAATCTTATTGGCATACTCTTTTTTTTGTATCTATCATTAGTTTTAGTGTTAGTTTTCCTATTACGATTTTTCATTTCTATCAAGTCAATATTCTTAGTGTTATCTTTAATTTTATTTTTGTACCTTTTATTTCTTGTTTTATTTTTCCTTTTTCTCTTCTTACTTTCTTTTTTCCTTTTTTGGATTCTATATTTTTATTCTTTTTACGGATCATGGAAAATTTAGCTCTTTTTTGTAATCATTTTACTTGGTCTAAATTAATTTGGGTGAGGCCTAGTATTCTTTGGATTTTTCTTTATTATGTAATTTTAACTTTATTTTTTTATAAGAAGAAAAAAAGAATTCTAATCATTTTCTTTTTACTACTTAGTTATCAATATTTTTATTTATTTCTTTTTCCTAATCAATTTTTGATTATGATTGATGTAGGGCAAGGAGATAGTATATTCATACATTCTAACAATCATAATCTATTAATTGATACTGGAGGTAAAATTAGTTATCCTAAAGAAGAATGGCAAGAAAGAAAAACCTCTTCTTTAGCAGAAAATACTTTACTTCCACTTTTAAAGTCATTAGGTATCAGAAAATTGGATTATCTATTACTCAGTCATGGTGATTATGATCATATGGGAGAAGCAAAATATCTAGTAAATAATTTTAAGGTAGAGAAGGTAATTTTCAATGATGGTGAATATAATGATTTAGAATTGGAACTGATCGAATTATTAAAAAATAATGGTATTCCATATGGTCAAAAGTTGGAAAAGATATCTTTAGGAAATATTTCTCTTTATTTTTTAAATACCAAAATATATGATAATGAAAATGATAATAGTAATGTTATTTATACCATGATTAATGGGAAAAAACTATTACTTATGGGTGATGCTGGGATAGAAAAAGAAAAGGATATCTTACAAAAATATAATTTATATGATATCGATATTTTGAAAGTGGGACATCATGGTAGTAAGACCAGTAGTAGTAAAGAATTTATCAACAAAATTCATCCTAAATACTCTCTGATATCAGTAGGGGCAAATAATCGATATGGGCATCCGAATAGCGAAGTATTAGACAGATTAAATCAATCTAAAATTTTTAGAACAGACTTTGATGGAAGCATTGTATTAAAGTTTAAAAATAATCAATTGAATATCAAAAATTATGAGCCATAGATATAAAATTTTATGAAATAAACTGAAAATCAATCACATAATATTTTGTTAGAGAATCTAGAATTAAAATTTACTAAAAAAAGTAACTTTTTTAATTAATTCTCCATACTATATATTAGAACGCTATAAAAAAGCGTTTTGATATAGATTGGGGGATTTGTATAAATCCCTCTTTTTATAACTTGCATAATTTTATTAATTGTGTTATTATGGACTAGTAGTGAAATTAGAAAGATAGTCACTGAGGTGTAGTTAGAAATGAAAAAATATTACGAAGATAGAGAATATCTGAATAAGGTTTATGATATATTAGAAAATGAAGAATTTAGGAAAATGGAAAAAATAATTCATCATGAAGGAAATCGTCTAGATCATTCTATTCGCGTTTCATATTATTCTTATAAATTAGCTAAATTGTTAAAATTCGATTCTGAAAAAGTAGCTAGAGCTGCTTTATTACATGATTTTTTCTTAGAAAATAATCAATTGGCTGATCGAAAAGAAAAGTTAGTTACTATGTTAAAACATCCTGAATATGCGTTAGAAAATGCTAAAAAGTATTTTGAATTATCATCTTTGGAAGAAGATATTATTTTATCTCATATGTTTCCAATTGGTTCCCACATTCCAAAATATTTTGAAAGTTGGATGGTTGATTTTGTTGATGATATAGCTTCTATTTATGAAAAGACTACAGTTATTCGTAAACAGTTATCAACAGCTACTTGTTTTTTGGTTATGATTTTAGTAAACAATCTAAGATAATTTAGATTGTTTTTTTATTTATTTTTGATATAATAAAGGTATATTTGTTCTCGTAGCTCAGTAGGAGAGAGCGATCGCCTCCTAAGCGATAGGTCGGCAGTTCGATTCTGCCCGGGAACACCATAATGATGTAAGATAAATAATTTTTCTTTTTCTATGAGTTGATTTGATATTGTTAAAGCTATGATGTAATACTTCATAGTTTTTTTGTATTTTTTTAAATTTAATCCTTAATAATAATAAATGAGTAGTATTTACGTGATATAACATGAGATGAAAATAAAAATAATAAAAAAGTTTAGATAATATCATAAAGTATGATAAAATAATAATGGAGAGGTGATTTATATGTGGTTATACATACTTATAGCAATTGTTGTTATTATTTTAATTGCAGTACTTGCTACCTATAACAGTTTGGTGCAATTAAATAATAAGGTCAAAGAAGCATTCTCAACGATGGATGTTTATTTGAAAAAAAGATGGGATTTAATTCCAAATATCGTTGAAACAGTAAAAGGTTATGCAAAACATGAAAAGGATACTTTAAAAGAAGTAATAGAATTACGAAATAGTTCTTATGATAAAATGTCTGATAGTGAAAAAATTAAAACTAATGAACAACTATCACAAGGTATCTATAAGATTATGGCTTTAGCAGAGGCATATCCTGATTTAAAAGCAAATGAAAATTTTAAAGATTTAAATAATCAACTTACTAAAGTTGAAGAGGATATTGCTAATTCAAGAAAATATTATAATGGGGCAGTTAGAATTTATAATAATAAAGTTGAAATGTTCCCAAGTAATATTGTTGCAAAATTATTTGGTTATCGATCAAAATCAATGTTTGAAGCAAATGCAAATGAAAGAGAAAATGTAAAAGTTCAATTTTAATGGAGGTAAGCAATGAAAATAATTGTTAAGGAATTATCCTTATTTATTGTAATTGTGCTGTCTCTTATATTCATTTATCCCCAAAGTGTTGATGCTTTATCACAACAAACACCTTATGTAAGCATTCATGATCATACACAAACTTTAACTGTTGATCAGTTATCATTTTCTGATATTACTTTTAAAGATTATTCATCTACTTCGACACAAGCCCTTGGTTTAAGTGGTGTAGTTGTTAATCATTCTGATAAAACTATCAATTATGTATCTACTGTATATTATTATGATTCCGATTATCATTTAATAGCACAAGGATATCAGTCCAAAAATGCCATAAAGGGGACTAGCGATTTTAATCAAATGTCTAATTTAAATATTTTAAATGGGCATAGTATTGATGAAATATATTATTATCGTTTATCCATTGACTATACAAATACAATAAGTGATAATGAGACTGTAAGTAGTAATATACCTAGTAAAAATAGTGAATATAGTTTTTATGATTATGTAATTGATCAATATGATGTCAATATCGTTGTTAATGAAAATAATACTTTTGATATTACAGAGACTATAACTGCTTATTTTAATGTACCTAAACATGGTATTATTAGAACAATTCCGTTAAAAAATACATTGATTCGATTAGATGGTACAAAGTCAACAAATCGTACGCAAGTATCTAATGTGAGTGTTGATAATAATTATACAACGTCTAGACAAAATGGAAATTATAAATTACAGATTGGCTCTAAAGATTCTACATTAACAGGTGAGCAAACTTATGTAATTCAATATACTTATCATTTAGGAGAAGACCCAATCAAAGATTATGATGAATTATATTATAATATCATTGGTAATGAATGGGATACGGTAATTGGTAATATAACATTTACTATTGTTATGCCTAAAGAATTTGATTCTAGTAAGTTAGGTTTTTCATCCGGAGGAATAGGATCAACTGATAATAGCAATATCAATTATAATGTAGATGGAAATACGATATTTGGTAGTTATAATGGTATTCTTGATGTTGGGGATGCTTTAACTGTTCGATGTGAATTAGATGAAGGATATTTTGTAAATGCAGCTCTACCTATTTCGATTGGAAAGTATATTATGCTTGTTATTCCAATCATATTTTTAGGAATTGCGATATTATTATGGTATCGATTTGGTCGTGATGATCAAGTTATTGAAACTGTGGAATTTTATCCTCCAGAAGGTTTCAATAGTTTAGAAATAGGTTTTTTATACAAAGGTAAAGCTGATAACCAAGATGTTACTTCTTTACTAATTTATTTAGCAAATAAAGGATATATTAAAATTGTTGAAACGGGTAAATCAAAATCGGATGAATTTAAGATTGTTAAATTAAAAGAATATGATGGGGATAACTTAAATGAAAAAATTTTTCTAAATGGGTTATTTTCAAAAGAACAATCTACAACTTCTTCATCTAGTCAAATTTCTGAGACTACTAATCATATGGCTGAAGTAACTTCATCTGATTTATATGATAATTTCTATATTACCATGAGTGAAATACTATCAAATGTAAATAGTAGAAAAAATAAAAATAAAATTTTTGAAAAAACTGCATCCAGTAAATCTATATTTATTATCTTAATGATTCTAGCTACTTATTGCTTAATTACAATTCCACCAATTATTACTTATGGAGAAGTGGATTCATTAATTTTTGCACTTTTATTTCCAGGAATTGGTTTTACAGTAATGTTTAGTATGCTATTTGGTGGTAAAGAGACTATTTATTTTAATGGTAGAGCTATTCAGTCATTTGTTGCAACCAAAATATTTGGAATAGTATGGGGATTACTATTTGGTGGAATGCCTTGGCTTGGTTTGGTTCTTCCTTCCTTATTACAAGAACCAATATATTTGATTCAATATATAATTGGTATAGTTTGTGTTTTAGGAATGGTAATCTGTTTAAAAATTTTACCTAAACGAACACAATATGGCAATGAGATGTTAGGAAAATTAAGAGGATTTAGACGCTTTTTAGAGACTGCCGAAAAAGAAAAATTAGAAACCATGGTTATGCAAAATCCAGTATATTTTTATGATATACTACCTTATACTTATGTTTTAGGTGTATCTGATACATGGATTAAGAAGTTTGAAATGCTATCATTACAAGCACCTACTTGGTATGATAGTCCAAATACTTTCAGTGTAAGCAATTTTGGAATTTTTATGAATAATACTATGGTATCTGCTCAAAGAGTGATGTCATCTAGTCCATCTAGTGTTTCTTCAGGTAGTAGTATAGGATCATCTGGTGGAGGTTTTTCAGGAGGAGGCTCTGGTGGGGGCGGAGGAAGCTCTTGGTGAGTATTATTTTTAAGACCATTTATTGGTCTTTTTTTGATGAATCAATAAAAATCATCTCTAGTAGAGATGAATATATTTATATGAAAAATAAGTTTGAACAGATTTGCTAATGTTATTTTAAAAGAAGGAGTAAACTAATTTTTTTAGGTTACATAATAGTCAATGGTAAGGTACTTTGTAATCCTATCAATTTTGAAAATAAAATCTTTGGTGAAATTTTGACCATTTTTAAAATATCTTTAGGATAGCCTTTTATTAAACTTAATGAAAAGTATTTAATACAAAAGGACTATCAATAAAGACTTTTTAAATTTATTATTGATAGTATGATTGCTTATTTTAATCATTAATAAGTGATCATTCAAAATAGGCTATTAAGATACAAAAAAATTGACAATTACTCAATATAGTAGTATAATACGACCATATTATTTATGAAGAGGGGTTAAAATTAGTTATGATGGATTTTAGAAAAATTAAAAATTTAAAAGTTACTATTAGTGCCATGACTTTAGCGTCATCTTTACTGTTAACAGGATGTAGTGAAAAACAATCTAATATACCTGTTACTGCTGTTACAGTAAGTGAAACTCTTGAAAATGCCTACGATGACGAACCTTCTATTTTGGTAGGTGATTCAATCAAATACAATGGAAAAATTTATACGGCTGCACATAATCCAGAATCAGAATATATTGAAACTGAATATAACGGTTTCTGCTATGATGATGGTATTGATACTGATTGTTTATTTTTCGTAAGAGTTGATAATAAAACTTATTTAGCAACCAAATTAACTGATAAAAACGAAAATGATGTAATTTCAAAATATTATGAAATTAATACAGGAAAATTTTTAGGTCAAACATTAGAAGTTAATTGGTATGCTCGATCTATTTCACAAATTACAAATATTATACACAAAAATTCTCCATTGGAAGAATATAGTTCATTAGTAAATGAATCATTATTTGATCAAGATTATTTCAATGGAGAATATGGTTTAGGTAGAAATCTTTTTAGTGGAGCAATTATTAATGCATCTTCTATATTTAGTGAAGAACGATTAAGTAAACAACAAATTGATCTTCTATTAAATGATGAATTACTTTTATCTTGTTATACTGAAAAATTTATATATCAAAGTATGATCCCAATAGCTAAAGAAAATTATACTTTTATACCTTTAAGAAGTGCATGTGATTTTGTAGGATTAGTCACTTCTGGATATTATATAGGTTTTTCTGGTGAAACTTCATATTCTTATAATCAACTTCAAAGGCTTACCATTGAAAATAATGAAGGTCAAAAAAATATAATTGGTTATAGAGCAAGTATTACAGATACTGATAAAGGATACTACTATTTTTATGATATTTTGTCTGGTGAATTTGTAGATATTTCAAATTATATGGTAATAGATGTCGAAGATATACATTCTAATGAGACGATAGATAATATTAGAAAACAATCTTCATTAATACAAACATATTCATTAGATGATCTAAATGTTATTTCAACTTTAAATCTTGAAGGAGATTGCACATTGGATAATTATTATATTGTAATGCGTGGAGATTATTTTATTGGTTCAACTTATAAATTTGATGTAGTTGGAGAAAATAGCGAAATATCGATTAGTGGAAATTATGATGGAACTTCTCTTTGTATTGGTAAAATGGATGGTTCCTATAAAGTTACATCATTAGGCTCCTATAATGGAATGATGGATTCATTAGAAATTTGTCTTAAAGAAAATGGTATGAGTAGGTATATTAAAGATACTTATACAAATGAAGAATTAATAATGTTGCTTAATAAAATTCGAGACCGTGAACTTAAATTTGAAGATCATTCTAGTTATCATCAAACAAATAAAATAGCATTAAAAGATATTATTGTTGTAAATACTAGCATAGAAAATAATGATTCTGTCATTGTAAATGAAGGAAAACAATATTATATTTTATTACCATACGATATGAATATTGATATGGAAGATACCAATTTTGATAAGTTATACTATGAAACAAGTGACCATAGTGCATTTGCAGCAATATCTATAGAACATGGATATGTTAAAATAGATAATCTTATGAAAACATTTTATGCTGTTCTCAAAGATGATGGTAAGTTAGAGTGTGTCTCTTCACTGGAAAGTGCGTTACGTGAAATAGGACTTGATAACTATATTTTTGACGAATATTCATTAATCGATTTACAATTGTTAGAAGATAAAATGAATCAAAAAGAAAATAATTTAGTACTTAGTAAATAATCTACAAATATTAATTGCAGAATAAATTTTACTAAAATATGAAAAAATAGCAATCATTTCATGCTATAATTATATTAAGAAAGGAAGAGTTTTAATGTTTAATGATGAAGAATTACAATTTATGCACCCTAGAATGTCAATAGAATATAGAGTTGAAGAAGGTTTTCTATCTTCTGGTTCATTTGATAATATTCCTGAAAATGCGTATGGAGCTCATATTGGAGTAGCTTTCCCTGTTGTTGGTGCTAACGGTGAATTTAGACTTGCTGCAATTTCTTATGATTTATTCGTAGGTAAATCTTTTAAAGTTAATGAATTGTTGAATGTTACTACTGTTTCGAAAGAACAAATTCTAGAATATGAAAAAAATAATATTAAACAAGTAGTATTAACAAAAACGGGAGTTAGACCTTTAAACGATTTTGATGCTGTCTTTCCAACTCAAGAAGAAATGGTTCAAGCAATTACAAAAATTAATGAAACATTTAAATCTGTAACTTTTTCTGTTCAAAATTCAGAAACTCCCACAATTCATAGATAGTTTAATGTTTTAACTTATTTTATTATTTTTTGAATATTTTTCTACACTTGCATATTGGTTTCCAATATGCAAGTGTGTTTTCTAAATTGACAATTTAGTATTTTAAAAGGGCTACGATTAAATATCGTAGTCCTTTTCCTCTAAATACAAATCCATTTTTCTTTCTTTAGATGTATCTTTGTAATGTAGCGAATATCATTATATAAATTTCTATCATAACAATCTTTATCTTTTGATACAACTAAATCTTTTTCGAAGAGCAGAATGTTTCTAAATATATCTTTTAATACTTGTAATAAATTTTAAAACTTCTTTGTCAACTTCTAATTTTTTTACAACATCCATAAGAACTTCTCACTTTCTTCCAATAATAACAAAAAACTAGAACGTAATTCTGTTAATGTATATTACTACTCGAAAAATTTTCCGAGTTTCCTATCAATCTGAAGCGATTGTGGAAGATATTTACAACTTTCACTTAACAAAAATTGAATAAGGGCTAACTAATTCAGCAATCATAACTATTTTTATTTTTTTACTATTATTTTTATCTTTAATATTTTTAATAGCGCAAGCTTTATCAACCCGTCCTTGTAAATATTCTGATAAATTTTTCCCTTTTGATTTGCCAATTGCGATTTCATAATCTTTTAAATCAATTTCAAAATTACATTTTTGCAAATTTTTAATTATTAATGCATATTTTGAACCATATACATTTACTTTTGAATTAAAATTTAACCATGCATATTTATCAATCGAAAAATATTTTGCTCTTTTTGGATCGTTATTTAACTCTGAATTAGTTGGAGTTAATAATAAATATACTTTATTATAAGCTTTACAAAATGGTTGCACTTGATTTATTGGGTGACACAAAGTTCCACCATAACCCCAACAAGTATAGCCATTATTAATTTCTTCTAATTTTTTTCGATTAAAAATATCTTCTATTTTTTCGCTAGCATGAGTCCCACATTTCATAATAATAATATTATCTAAGTTCATAATATAGTTCACCTATTAAAATTATATCATTTATTTTATTTATGACAAAATGATTAACCCCCTAGTTTTTTTATTACAATAAAAAATCATCTCCAGTTAGAGATGAAATATATTTGAATGTTTGAGCATTTCGAACAGATTCGTCAATGGAGACCCAAAGGAAGAAGTACGACAACTTTTTGGACTAGATAATAGAAGTATATCACAACTTCACTATTTTTTAATTAATTTTTTTCCATTTTTATAATTTAGTTTATACCAGTTAATAAATTCATCTGTGGCACTTGTTCTATTATCAGGTCTATTATTTCTTTCTTCATCTGACATTTCTGCTAAAGTTTTATTGCAATTCAATGGAATAAACACAAACCATAAATTTGATTTTGCTCTTTTGTTTTGTTCTCCTCTTATTTCGTGTGAAAGTGTGCCTTTGCTAACTCCAAAGAATTGAAAATAATCTTTACCATCAAAAAATGTTAAACAATCTAAAAAATAACAATTTCTATTTTGAACTTTTTTCATAGTTTCTAATAATTCTGTGATGTTTGAGGATATACCACTTCTTTTTACAAAAGCCCCAGGATATCCGGGATTTCCAGGATAATTTTCTATATAAAAACCAGAATCAGCAACAAATACAGGAGTACCTAATATTGCAAAGGCTTGTCTTGCTTTTTCTTTTGATATGAATTTAATATCATTAACATTAGGTTCAACTAAATCGCATTTGAAATAATCGATTGTGATTCCAGCATTTTCAAACTTTTCTTTTACAGAAACATATTTACCATAATTTCCAGTGATGTAAGTTAAGTTTTCCATATTACATTTCTCCTTTATATTTATATAATTTTTTTACTACATTTGGGTTATATTCAGGCATTGTTAGATCAATACCTTTATCTTCGGCAATTTTTTTAGATAAGTAGTACATTTGCAAAGCTAAATAGTATTCTTTCCAAAATATATTGGTATCTTCATCTAAAGTATGAAGTAGAAAAATATTAGAATATTCTTGTGTAAGTATTGGTAGTAATTCATTATCTAGGCCTTTCATTTGGTGTGCTAAGTAAATAATAGGGCTTTCAGGATTTTGAAATAATAAATTGCTTCTGCCATGACAGAAAGATCCTTTATCATGAACAACAACACTAGAAGTACCTGTTTCTATCATATTAGATTCTAAAATAGAAGAAGAACAAGTTGT
>CANQKN010000022.1 GCA_947624515.1 uncultured Bacilli bacterium | reverse complement strand
CCAGTTGGTGCTTCCATGCCAACATATACTTCGTCACCCTTATACCACGCAGGAATTCTATGACCCCACCAAAGTTGACGTGAAATACACCAATCATAAGTAATTTCCATCCAGTGGTTCATCGTCTTTTCATATCGTTCTGGAACAAAGTTTACTTTGGTATCTTTGTTTTTCTGATTTTCTAATACACGATCAGCAAGGGGACGCATCTTAACAAACCATTGTTTTGATAAATATGGTTCTACAACAGTATCAGTGCGTTCACTATGTCCAACACTATGGACCATAGGTTCAATGGAAATTAATAAATCCTCTTTTTTCAAATCTTCAATTAATTTTTCTCGGCACTCTTCTCTTGATAATCCTTGATAAATACCAGCATTTTCATTCATGGTAGCATCAGGATTCATGACTACTACTCGTTCTAGATGATGTCTATTTCCTACTTCAAAATCGTTAGGATCATGAGCTGGGGTAATCTTAACGACACCAGTTCCAAATTCAGGATCAGCATGAATATCCCCAACAATTGGTATTAATTTTCCAACTACTGGTAAAATAACCTTCTTACCAATTAAATGTTTATACCGATTATCTTCTGGATTTACAGCAACAGCAGTATCTCCAAATAAAGTTTCCGGTCTCGTCGTAGCTACATCCAAATACATACTTTTATCTTCTAAGTAATATTTTAAATGATAAAAAGCACCTTGATCTTCTTTATAAATTACTTCTTCATTCGATAAAGCAGTCATCTGTATAGGATCCCAGTTAATAATTCTTTCACCACGATAAATTAATCCCTCATTATATAAATCAACAAATACTTTTCTAACGGCTTTGGATAAACCATCATCTAAAGTAAATCTTTCTCTAGTATCATCTAAAGATAATCCTAATTTTGCCCATTGATTATGAATATTTTCAGCATACTCTTCTTTCCAAGCCCAAGCAACTTTTAACCATTCATCACGATCCATTTCACGAGGCTTGATTCCCTCTTCTTTTAATTTTTTATCTACTTTAGCCTGCGTTGCGATTCCAGCATGATCCATTCCAGGTAACCATAAAGTATCATATCCATCCATTCTTTTATATCGGATCATAATATCTTGTAAAGTCGTATCCCATGCATGTCCTAAATGAAGTTTTCCTGTTACATTAGGAGGTGGAATTACTACGCAAAAAGGTTCTTTATTTTTATCTTTTCCAGCTTCAAAATAATGATTTTCTAACCACCATTTATATTTATCTTTTTCCACTAATTTATGATCATATTTTTTTTCTAACATATCATTCACCTATTCCTTTATTAATCTGATCAAAGCAGATTTCTCTAACTTTTTTCCACAATTTTTCACTATGTTCATCTACTTGCACAGTTCCTAAAAATAAATCAAAGTTATCCGTCGCTACTAAAATATCATAACTTTCATTAAAATTAATATCATTAATAAAATTTAAATATAGTAATGTTTTATCACTCTCACTTTTTAATATCTTAATATCAATTTGTTGATGATCACTATATTTTTTTAGAATTTCAGGAGATATTTCACTAGCATTAAATTTCATTTCATATTCAACTGCTATCACTCGAAAAATATCTACTTTATCCATATCTCTAATCATTTTAGCAAAAAATAATTTTTCTTCACTCAAGTCTTCTTCAATTTCTAACTTATTATGATTTTTGATAGCAGAATAAATAATTTCTGCTTCTTTCGAATCTTCCTCGATACCAAAATCGTGAATATGATGATCATCAAATAGATAATGACAGCCATAATCCGCATGATCCATATTAGTTTTGGTATCTGAAATTTTTCCATATCTTTTAATTTGTTCAAATCTACCAATATCATGTAATAAGCCAATGATTTTAGCAAGTTCTAATTTTTCTTGATCAAGTCCTAATCGAAAAGCAAGTTCTGCCATTAAATCTACTACCTGATAAGTATGTACATATTTTAGATGAATTTGCTTATCCTTTTTATCATAAGAATTCATATAATTTTCAAAAGCATGTTTTGCTACATTATAATCCATAAAAAAACTCCTCCTTATTTTGATAAGGACGAGTTTAACCCGCGGTACCACCTTAATTCATTCTAAAGCTAGAATACCCTTCATTCTTCTAACGGGAAGTATCCGTAATTAGTTACTAAATTCACTAATTCAACTCCATCGCTACCAATTTATAATTCTCTATCTATTTTCACCTACCATAGACTCTCTCTTAGATCCTTATAAATCCCTCGACTTCTTTGTTTTTCTATTTTGATTATACCTAAAATTTATTCTTTTGTCTATTTCTATTTATGATTTTTTATAAGTTCTAAGTTTTTAGCTTCTATTAAAGATTTTTCTTGTAAGCTACAAGAATCAATAAAATATTTTCCTTCTCGTTGTTCTAAAGAGTAAAATAAATTTTTACCAGCCAAAAAGTCTTCTAACATCATAAATTTTTGATTTTCCAATTGAAATAAAAGTACATTTTCTAAATATTTTTCTGTATTTATATAACCAGGAGTTTGATAATTACACTTTAAAATATTTCCTACATAAAGATTTTTAATTCTTTCTGTTTTCATAATTGTATCTTCTTTTTCCCATAAATACTTTCTGTAAACTGATCGTAAAGATTCTAAAGTAGCTTTTTCAAAATCAAAGTCTTTAGGATATGGGAACTTATGAATACTATTTCTATTTATAAATTCTTCTACTTTAAAAGAACTAGATATTGGCTTTGGTAAAATTAAGCCATTTGCTCTTATTTTTTCTAATTCAAAAAAGTGATTTTTCTTCTTAATTACACCAACATTTCTTCTAGGCATCACTGTAACATATGTATTAGGACTCCATTTACCATTTATAGAAATTGCTGTACTTTCTAAAACTGTTTTGGTATCTATTAAATATAAATTTTCTGGATGTATCAATAAGTTTTTCATATTGTTCCTCTTTTCTAACGAATAGTTCTATTATAGCATTCTTTAGTTAAATGTCAATTTTTCATAAAGATACATATACTATACTAGGTGAAGCTTATGTTTAAGCAAAGAGGACATGGTTTTTTCTGTCGATGTGAAGGTTGCAAAATAAAAAGAAGAAGCAGTCTTTGGTATATGGGTGGATTGTTTTCTCTTCTTATTATTTTAGCTTGGCAAGTTTTATTTACACTTTTTATTGTAACTAGATTTAATGTTTTTTTAATTTTTTTGTTGATGGCTTGCGTAGTAATTGGCTTTTTTAGAATCCTTTTTTAAAAACGATAGTGTCTTTTCAGTATATAAAATTAAGTTCGTAACTTGTTTTGTTTTTAAATATTCTGTTGTCGTAATATCTATTTTATCAGGAATTAAAAGAAGTGCATTTAATAAATACTGTTCTTCTTTTTTTAATGGATACTTTAATTCATAGATTTCTAAAATTTCTGAAATACTAATATCTAAAAAACTTTTGCGATAAAAAATTTCTAAATCATAAATTGGAAAATCAATTCGAGATTGATCCCAACTAATAAAATATAAATCGGCTGCTTCAATTAGATGTTTTTCTTCTAAATTACCATGAATATAAGCATATCTTACTTTTTTTTCTTCTTTGATAATCGAATACCATTTTTCAATATATTCTCTACTTTGATTGATAGCATAATAAATCATAGAAATATTACGAATCAGTAAATAATTAGCTGGTGACATATAGAGTTCTAATTCAATCATATTTTGTAAATCACTGTAATATTGATACATCATATTTTGACGATCAATTATTTGTTCATAAATTTCTTTGATATAATCTTCATCCACTGTTTTATAAAAAGTTGTCTTTGTGTGAAGAATACTATCTAAATATACTAAATCCTGAAGTTTTTGTTCTTTCGGTGTTGCTTTATCTTCAATATAATCCATTAATTCTATCTCATCATCGATAGACGAATATACTTGAGGGAAATTGTTAAAGTTCCGTATTTGTAAATAACCAAAAGGATCTGCTTTTCTATTTTGTTTCTTGATTACATATTTTTTTTCATCTGTATCAATAATAGAAGCAGATCCGATCTTTTTAATTGATTTGGGTTTGATATGAAAATTTCGTAATAGTTCTTGTTTATTCATTTTGACAGCATGGTATGATTAATTTACTTCCCACTTTAACATCTGATAAATCATTATAATTTTGCAGTTGTTCTTTGGTTGTTTTATACTTATCAATAATAGATTCTATGGTATCAGATTCTCTTACTATATAAACATAATAAGTTGAAAAGCTTTCTTCACTTGAAGCAATGGATGAAAAAATGGAACCAACATTTACTTTAGAATTCTCTTTGGTTTCTTTTGTTTCTACTATAGGATTAGAAAAATCGTCTGTAGAATGATCTTCACTTTGCAGATCCTCTTTAATTTCCAATTCTAATTTTTCTAATGGGTCTATTTTAATATCCTGCATTTCTACCTCTTCTTGTTCTTCTATTTCTACAGGAATAGGAATAGCCTCTTCCTGATCATCACGAACTAATTCTTCTGGCTCTTCTAATAATTCTTTTTCTTCCTCTAAATGAAGTGTAGTAGAAATTATTTCTTCTTCCTTTTCTTCTAAACCATCTAAATCAATTTCCACATTTATTTTTAAATCCTCTTCATTAATAATTTCAAAGTAGAAATCACTAATAGTAACTTCTAGATTTTCTAAATTATATTTTGGATCAATTTCTATCATAAATGGTAATTTATAGTGAAATTCTTCTTCAATTTGACTGGCATCTGTCATTTTATAAGTACCATCTACTAAAATATCACCAGTAAGTTCATGATTTTCTTTTAAAGATAATGTATGTTTTACTTCAATATCGGTAATTTCAGCAATCATAGTTTTAAATGTAAGTGTTTTTGTAAAAGGTACAACCTTCTTCATAATATCCCTCTTTTCTATTAGATATTATGTATATCATTAAAAAAAAAGACTAACTTTTTGTCTTTTCTTTATTTTTATTGTTTAAAGATTGATTTCTTCTTTTTCTTGCCTTCTATTTTTAATGTGTTATTTTTATTTAACTTTTTTAAAAGATCTTTATCCATTTTTAAGATAAATTTTGGGATTTTTTTAATTTCTGCTATAATCTCACAGTTTTCGATCGTTAATTTTAATAAGTTCTGATTTTCATCAAAAAATGTAGTATATTTATTTAAAATTAAGTTGATTAAAGAAAGATATTCCACTACATTATCAATTTCCGTTTGTCCATTACTGCTACAAAGCATGTTTTTCATATAAAAAGCATCATAACAAACTAAATTTAATAAAATATTTATTTCTCTATAATAAACCGGCAAACCTCTAACTTCTGTTTCTTGTTTTATCCAATTATAAATTAGCATATTTTTTCTATTGGTACTCATACTTTTATAATCCTGTAGTCTGCCAATAATATAATTCATTTCAGCGTTTAATTCTTTATCTTTATTATAGTCAAAGCGATGAGATTGAATGATGTCTGATACTTTTTCTTGTAAACTCCTATCAATTAAAACAAAATCTTCTTTTTGCATTAAATTACTAATATTTTTTACCACATAAGAAAATGTTTCTTTATCAGTAATGTTATCTATAAGTTCCTGACTAGTACTATTTAATAATAAACATCTAGTCAATAAGTAATCTAATATTTCTTGGATCATTTTTCTTCTTCCCTCTTTTCTTTCTAAATAAATTTTGATAGATTTCCATGTAACGATCTACTAAAATAAATTTCATTTCTTTTTTTATATCTTCTGGAACTTCATCTAAATCTTTTTCATTACTACTAGGGATAAAAATAGTTTTAATTCCATTACGGTGAGCACCAATTACTTTTTCTTTTAATCCACCTATTGCTAATACTTTTCCTCTTAAAGTCATTTCTCCTGTCATTGCTACATTCGTATGAATACTTGTATTTGTTAATAATGAAAGTAATGTTGTTGTTAAAGTTACACCTGCACTTGGACCATCTTTAGGAATGGCTCCTTCAGGTACATGAATATGAATATCATTTTTTTCAAAGAATTTTGAGTCGATTTCAAATTTTTCATAATTTGCTTTAATATAATCTAAAGCAAGATTGGCAGATTCTCTCATGACATCTCCCAAACTACCTGTCATTACAATTTTGCCACTACCAGGAAAACTTACTGCTTCAATTGGTAAAGTATCTCCACCAAAAGGAGTATAAGCTAAGCCATTGACAACACCAACATGTTCAATAATATCTATATCTGTCCAGATATATTTTTTCTTACCTAAATATTTCTCAATGTTATAATCAGTAATTTCATAGCTATCTTTTCCTGCTCCTAACATTTTTTCTTTGACAATTTTTCTAAGTACAGTCGCAATATTTCTAGTTAGTTCACGTACTCCTGCTTCTTTGGTATAAGAGCGAATGATTGTTAAAATAACTTCATCACTAAAGGATACATCTTCTTGTTTTAAACCATGCTCTTTTAATTCTCTAGGAAGAAGATAATTTTTGGCAATATCAAGTTTTTCATATTCTGTGTAAGAAGAAAGTTCAATAATTTCTAAACGATCTCTTAATTCATTAGGAATTTGCTCAAAATAGTTAGCTGTTGTAATAAACATAACCTGACTTAAATCGAATTCTTCTTCAATATAGTGATCAGAAAAATTTTTATTTTGTTCTGGATCTAATATTTCTAGTAAACTGCTAGCAGGATCTCCTTTGATATCTTTTGTCATCTTATCAATCTCATCGATAATAAATACTGGATTGGAACTTCCTGCCTTTTTCATTCCTTGAATAATTAAACCTGGTGCTGCTCCAATATAGGTTCTTCTATGTCCAACAATTTCAGCTTCGTCATTAATACCACCAACTGAAATTTTAGTACATTTACGATTTAGGCTATCCGCAATACTTTTCGCTAATGTTGTTTTTCCTACTCCAGGAGGTCCTACAAGACAAATAATAGGGCTTTTTAAACTATTTGTATTTTTCTTTACTGCTAAATATTCAACAATTCTTTCTTTTACATTTTCCAAACCAAAATGAGAAGAATCCAATACTTCTTTTACTTTTTTTAAATCCTTATTATCCTTTGTATAGTGATTCCATGGAAGGTCTAATAACCAATCAATATAACTACGAATCATAACGATTTCTGGTGCATTAGATGTCATAGTTTCATAGCGATTTAACTCTAGATATAAGCGTTCTTTTATTTTTTGAGGACAGTTTAACTCGTCAATTTTTTTTCTTAATTTATCAATTTCACTATCTTTATCTTTAATATCTCCTAATTCTTCTTTAATAACTCTAATTTTTTCACGAAGAATATATTCTTTTTGACTTTTTTCAATCTCATATGATAATTTTTCATCAATAATTTTTTCTAACTCTGAAATTTCCATATCTTGATTCATATCTGAAAGTATCATTTCACTTCTTTTAATACAAGAAAGTTCTTCTACATATTTTCTTTTTCTTTCATTTGAAATAGGAAGTTGTAAAGTAACATAGTCCGTTAAATCAGCTAAATTTTCCATTTGAGTAAAAGTATTAATCACATCTTCCTTTAGATCGGTAACTTCTATATACTGTTCTATTTTTTTATAAAGAGCTCTTCCGTATGCTTTTTGTTCTTTTTCAGAAAGAGGTTCTTCAAAAACATCTTCTATTTTTGCCTCTAAAACTTGATTTCCATTTTTATATTCTAAGATTTGAACTCTTTTTTCACCATGAATCGTAATTTTAGTTTTCCCGTTTGGTAAATTAATATGAAGTTTAATATTACCAAGAATTCCAATTTTAGGAAAAGTAGCTATTTCTACTTTTTTAGAAGAATCTAGTTTACTATGTACAATTACTAATTGACTGCCATAATATCCTTCTGAAATTGAAAATAATTTTTTTTCTAATTCAGAATCTATATCCATACGAATTTCACCAGAAGGTAAAAGAACGACATCCTCTAATACTAAAACAGGAAGATTATTATTTTTCATTCTCTCGCCTCCTTAGAACTTGCTTTTTATTATAGCATTTCATAAAAAAAAAGCAACTAAATATACAACTTTTTACATTGAATATTTAGTTTCTTTTTTTATTGTGCTGGTGCTAGAACAATGCAGAAAGAATGTTTGAATATACACCACTAGTAATACTGTAAAATACAAAGATGCCATCAGTTTTACCGTCATACCAATTACCACCACATATAAATTGGGAATTAGATGAATTTGCAAAACTAATATAGTCTTGATAACAACTGGATTTATTACATACAGTATTAGCTAGATCTATTTCACTTACAATGATTCACCTCTTCGGTTGCATCTCCTAAAATGTAATTATTATAATCTGTAAGATTTGATGATGAATAAACATTATAATATTTTGGCTTATGGGTTTGGATATATCATTGCTTTCTCCTGTAGTTGTATATCCTATAAAATATTTCCTGGCACCTTCATTTATATCATAGACTCCACTTTTATTTCCTGTTGTTGATGCTATATCTACTAATTAATTCAAATGATTAATTGTATATTTTCCATCTTTTTCTAATTCGGTTCCCTCTTATTTATTTCTTTCTAGTTTCTAAATATTGTACTTAAATCTCCTATTCTAATTTCATAGTAATTTAGTCAATTTATTTTCTAATCAGTATTTTCTACTGCAGTTCCTTCTAAAATTACTTTTCCATAAAAATATTTTTCTACTATGTCTTCATTAGCATCATTTTTAATCCATAAAATTATAGAATGAGTAATTGACTCTTTAGCTGGAATTACTACAGTTGCTATAACACCATCTTTATCTTTATCTTCATTTTTTAAGATAGCAGGTTCTGTATAAGCTTCTTCATCTTGCTTATAAACAAATTTAATATTATCTGTAGTTAATTCTTCACAAGGAGAACCATCTTCTAAAGTACATGATGATAATTGCTCTGTATCAGAAACGATTTTAACTTGATAAGTTAAATCTCTACTAGTCGTATTCGTAACAGTAAATTCAAATGGTGTATAAGTAAGCCCTTCTTCATCATATACGGGATATTTATTAGTCAAATTTAAGGCATCTTTATCTTTATTTAAAATATCTACTTCAATACCATTAATTTTAATTATGTTTACAATTTCTCCTTCTCTAATATAGCGAAAGAAACCAAAACTTCTTCCTACTATGAAAACAATGATAACAATTAAAACTATCATGAAAATAGCTATTCCAATCCATTTTTTTCTATTTTTCATTTCTATCACCTATCTTATATAAAAAGTATAGCATTTTTCTAAAAAAAAAGAAACTATTTGTTAGCTTCTTTTAAGATTTCTATTACTTTTCTCATTTCTAGATCATATTTTATCATATCTTCTGATCCAATTGCTTTTAGAATTTCTTCTTCCTTCATAGAATATTTTTCTGTTAATGATTTAATTTCTTCTTTTACTTCTTTATCAGTAACAGTAACATTTTCTAATTTCATAATTTCTTCTAATGTTAAACGATATAAGATATGTTGATAAGCTTCTTTTTCCATTTGAGCATGTAAAGCTTGATGATCACTATTTGTAAATTGATAATACATATCAAGACTTAATCCCTGCATCTTTAATTGATCTTCAAATTTATGAATCATGTGATGTACTTCTTCATCAACCATTTCTTCAGGAATATCTACTTCTACATGTTTACTAATTTCTGAAAGTAATTCATCTATGTATTTATTTTCTGCTTCTAATTCTTTGTTTGCTTTAATATTTGATTTAATTTCTTCTTCTAATTTTTCTTTAGAATCAATTCCTTCCATTCCTAAATCATCAAAGAAATCTTTATCTAATTCTCTTACTTCTTTTACTTTAATGTCATTGACTTTTACTTTAAAAGTAACTTCTTTACCTGCTAAATCCTTAGCTCCATAATCTTCTGGGAAAGTTACTTGAATATCTTTTTCTTCTCCTGATTTCATTCCAATTAATTGTTCTTCAAATCCTGGAATAAAAGTATGAGAACCAATTTCTAAAGAATAGTTTTCTCCTTTTCCACCTTCAAAAGCTACACCATCTTTAAATCCTTCAAAATCGATAATAGCAACATCATGATTTTCTACTTTTCCATTTTCTTTTACAACAAGTTCTGTATATTTTTCAAGTAAATGAGAAAGTTCATGTTCAATTTCTTCTTTTGTTACTTCGACTTTTTCTTGTTTTATTTTCAATCCTTTATATTTTTTTACCGTTACTTCTGGAGCTGTTATCACTGTAAATACAAACTCAACATTAGATTCATCAATAGATTTGATATCAACTCGTGGTTGTACAACAGGAATTACATCCTTATTTTTCTCCATAACTCTATCATAAGCTGTTCCTAATAAAGACTCTGCTGCATCAATATATAAAGACTCTTTTCCATATTTCTTTTCAAAGATATCTCTTGGACATTTTCCTTTTCTAAAACCATCAACAGTAACTGTCTTTACTTTTTTTTGAAAAGCTTTGTCAATTGCTTCAGTCCATTCTTTTCCTTCAATTTTAATAGTTAATTCTTTTTTATTTTTGTTTTCGGTTTTTTCTTTTGCCATTCTAATTCCTCCAATATGTTTAATATTATATAATATTTCTTATACTGAAACAAGAAAAAGATAGTAAAAACTATCTATTTTATTTCTGTAATTTCTACTTTGTAACTTCCATTTGGGCTTTCTACTGTAACAATTTCTCCAACTTTATGATTCATTAAAGCTTGAGCAATTGGACTTTCATTAGAAATCTTACTAGCAAATGGATCAGCTTCCTGACTACCAACAATCATATATTCATCAGTTTCACTATCATCTTCATCTATGTAACGAATAGAAACAGTTGTTCCAAGACCAACTTTGTCTTTGGAAGTTTCTTCGATAATTTCATAATTTTCTAACATCTGTTCAATTTTTTTAATTCTACCTTCTAATACTGCTTGTTCATTTCTGGCAGCATCATAATCAGCATTTTCAGATAAATCACCAAGTGCACGAGCCTCTTTAATAGATTGAATATTAGCTGGTCTTTTTACATTAATTAGATCATCTAACTCTGCTTTTAATTCATCTAATCCTTTTTGAGTTAAATAAACAGGCTTTTTACCACTCATTATATTCACCTCCACTTACGAATACGTCTAAAATTTTATCATAAAATTGCCTAAATGTCAATCATTTTTCATTAACACTTATATTTTTGATAGCATTTACAAAATATTCATCTGTCATACCTGCTAAATAATCAATTACCATTCTTTTTGGATTGGTATTTTTGATATATTGATCATCCATTTGATTTAAAAAGATCTGATAAATATCACTATTTAAGTTATGAGTTTCGATATCTTTTAGATACTTATTATATAATGCTATCATTCCTTCTTTATAGAACGATAATTGTTCCTTTGTATTTGCTTTACTATAAATATGTTCATAATTAAATTTTTTTAAATCAAAAATAGCATGATATACAGAATCACTTAGTTTAATATATGGTTTTTCTAAACTATTTGTTACTATATCTAAAATAATAGTATTTACTATTTCTTTATTTGTTGTACCAAGAACTTCACGAATATTTTTTGGTACTTCTTCTCTTTTTAAAACTCCTAAATTTATTGCATCTTCAATATCTCTGCCAATATAGCCAATAATATCACTAATACGAACAACACAACCTTCTAATGTCATAGGCCTTACTTTTTTCAAAATTTCTTTATCGGTATAACACTTTTCATACTCATCTAAAAATTCTTCCATTGTTTTTGGATTTGGATAATAGATATTAGAAACCATTTCTCCATTATGGCACATAATACCATCTAATGTTTGAATAGTTAGATTACTACCAAAACCATTTTTTTCTAATACCATATAATTTCTAACACTTTGAATATTATGATTAAACATTTCTCCTAATTCTTTTAAAGAAATCTCATTTAAAATAGCTTCTCCTGTGTGTCCAATGGGTGTATGTCCAATATCATGTCCTAAAGCAATGGCTTCAATTAAATCTTCATTTAAATTTAATGCTCTACCAATGGTACGAGCAATTTTACTCACTAATTGAACATGAACAATTCTTTTACTAATATGATCATTTTGTTGAAATGAAAATACTTGTGTTTTATCTATATATCTGGTGTATGATAAAGAATGAATAATACGATCGATATCATGATAAAAATTAGGCCTAATTTCTTTTTCTAAATTTTCTTTATGGATGCGAATTCCCTCACTACTTTTAGTAGCATAAGCACTTAAATATTTTTCTTTCGCTATAAAATTTTGTTTTACTTTATCTAATATATCATCTACCATAATTTCTCTTCTAACCTCATTACTTATTAAAGCATATTTTGAAAAAAAAAGCACTAAAAAACAAATAGTTTTCACTATTTGCTTCAAAATTACATTGAACTATTAGGTAGATTAATTACTTCAGCATTTGCATAAACATTAATTGTTATGGTAAAGGTCTTATTGTTATATGGATATGTTCCATCTGGATTTGGAGAAAAATCGATATCATCATTAATCCACATTCTTAAACGAAAGTTTTTTTCATATGTACTATCAGCAGGTACTGTATCTGTATAGATTGTTTTTTCAACAATACCATCGATTCCTTTTACACTGGTTTGATTTAAATTATTATAGGTTTCTAATTTTAACTCTGTTTCATTTTCATTTCCAGTTACTTCTGTTAAATATAATCTAACGGCACTTTCATCTAATGTAGAGTCACTTTTTTTCCTTGCTGTTACTTCATATGGAATACTTGCTTTACCATCATTTTGAGATTGAATAGTAAAATTAAATACTTTTTTAGCACCTGCTTGTTCCATTCCTTTTTCATCACTCATAGGAAAAGCATCTTCGATAGAAATTCCAGAACCATTTGCTTCTACTTCGGTATATAAAAATGTAATTTTTCCTGTTTTAATAATATTATCTGTTGTTCCTTGTTTGATATATTTAAAAAATGAATAACTAACTCCTGTTGTAAGTACTACTAAACTTAATAATATTAAAATTACTAATATTAAATTTTTCTTCTTTTTCATTTAAGACCTCCACTATTATTAATATATTTATTATATATCTTCTTTCGTATTTTTGTCAATGAGAGACACATATTTGTCTTATCATTCTGAAAGACAAGTTCCAGTATAATTAGAATGAATATTAGAAGAACCATTACCAATTAACGATGGTGTATTATTTTCTCTATTCATAAAAGTAACATTGGAAGAATAATGAATGCTACCTGTAGAATTATTAGCTAAGTCATAAGCGTTTGATTGTACTCTTCCATTACAAATATTAATAGTACCTCCTGCATTATTTAAAACAGAAAATTTTTCAGAAATAATCATTGCATTTCTAATATTTATTGTTCCATTACTGGTATTATTAATACCTTGATTTGTTCCAAAAAATGTTCCTCCATTAATGTTAACTGTTCCTGCTGTATTTCTTATTGCCCCATTTCCTGTATCGTCATTAGCATTCTTATCTCCTTCGGCATAAACACATAATCCACTAGTTGTATCTTCTGGATTATTAGTACATTTATCTGCTTCATTAGCATTGATATTAATTGTACCTGTTGAATCATTAGAAATTGCTGGAGCCCATGATGTAGCTTGTGATGATATATAAATTGGTGTTTCTGTTTGATTGATAGTAATAGTAGCAATATCTATATTTTTGATTGTTTGACTACTTTCTGATATAAATGTTCCTCCATTAATAGTTATTTCATCATCACTTTTCATTGCTACTATAGTAGCATTATTTTTTGAAAGAAAATAACCGTCATTAATAATTAATGTACCTGTATATGTATATACAGCATAGGTTTGATCTGTTTCAAAATAACCACCATTAATGATGACTTCACCACCATATGCTGCTGAAATAACTCCTCCATTTTTAGATTCGTTAACTCCACGAATAAACTTTCCCCCATTAATAATTAACTTATTATAATTGTCTATTACTCTAAACTTAGCATTTATAGTTCCATTTTCTTTAGAATCCTGAATTTTTAATATTCCTTTTTGCAATATGGCATTATTGTCCATAATATTAAATGTTATTGTCTTTCCATTTAAATCCAACATAATATCTTGATCACTATTGATAGTAATCGTTTTTTCTTTATTTAAATCTTTTGTTAGAATGATAGCTCCTTTGGTTTTACTTTCTATTGCTTCTTCTATTGTATGATTAATTCTACAATCAAAATAGATTGGTTGATT
>CANQKN010000021.1 GCA_947624515.1 uncultured Bacilli bacterium | reverse complement strand
TTACATTCTTATTATAATATATTTTTTTTAATTTAAAAAGACTGTTTTCAAATTTTTCATTTGTCAACAGTCTGAAAATAAGAGTAGATTTTTTCTACTCTTATTTTTATCTTATTTTCTTTTCAATATAATCCATCGTCCGTTTAGGATCTTCTAAAAGTCTTTCATACAATTTAATATGCATACGAAGTTCACGAATAATTTCAATTTCATTGCTTGCTAAATTAATAGCACAACTTTTATCATTTTCTGCTACAACAAAATGATCTAACCCTAATAAATAAGTAAGTTCTACATTTAAAGCATTAGCAAGATCAATTAATGTATCTAAAGTTGGTGTTCTAGTACCATTTTCATAACAGCAAACACTAACTTTTGTTACACCAATTTTCTCTCCTAATTGTTTTTGAGTTAATTCTCTTTCTTTTCTTAACTCTTTCAAGCGTTTACTAAATAGAATCATATTAACACCTCAATTCTATCACTCATGATATAGGTACATTATAGTGAAATAATGTCGATTTTTGAGGTAAGTTAACTAATTAGAAATTTAGTTATTTGAATTTTTATTAGAGGATAAAAAAGTAACTTTTTCGGCAATCACTTCTAAAACATATTTTTTACTTTCTTCTTTTTCGATTACTCTAGATTGAAGACGACCTTTAATTCCAACAATATCACCTTTATCACAGTAATCTACCGTAGAAGATGCAACATGATCCCAAAGAATACAATCAATAAAATCAGTATCATATTCCCCATTTGCATTTTTAAAACTTCTAGGAACAGCTAATGTAATAAAACTATATTTTTTTGCATTTTCAGTCTGCTTTAATTCTGGCTTTTTAACAAGTCTTCCTACTAAAACAATTTGATTTAGCATAGTTTTCCTCCTTTCTATTTCGTATCCTAGCATAAGAAAAATAGGGGTGCAAATGACCATTTTATAAATTCAAATTAGAAAAAAGAAACAAAAAAAAGAAATTTCTCTAAAGAATTTTCTTTTTTTTATAGAAAAAGGAAACTAAAAAAATTAGTTTCCAAGTTTTATAAATTTTTTTTCAATAATTGATTTAATTCTACAGCATATTCCATTGGTAATTCTTCACGAAACTTTTCTATAAAACCTAAAAGAATCAACTCTGTAGCTCTATCGCGAGAAAGTCCACGACTCATCATATAGAAGAGTTTATCCTCACTAATTTTAGAAACAGTTGCTTCATGTTCAATATTACTACTATCATTTCTACAAATATTAACTGGAATCGTATCACTTTTACTAATATCATCCAAAATTAAAGTATCACACTTTACCATAGCACTACTATTAATAGCACTTTCTTTGATATCCACTTTTCCACGATAGGTAGCATTTCCGCCATTACGTGCAATACTTTTAGAAATAATAGTACTTTTGGTATTTTTACCTAAATGAATCATTCTACTACCTGTATCCTGTTCCTGATTCTTAGCAGCAACACTAATCGTAATACAAGTACCACTAGAACGATCTCCTTTCAAAATACAGGCAGGATACTTCATTGTTTTATAACTACCAATATTACCATCAATCCATTCCATTGTTCCATCTTCATCTACAAGAGCTCGCTTCGTAACTAAATTATTGACATTAGTAGCCCAATTTTGTACTGTACTATAACGACACTTACTTCCTTTTCCTACATAAATTTCAACAACAGCAGCATGTAAACTAGATTCACTATAAGTAGGTGCCGTACAACCCTCAATATAATGGAGACTGCTATCATCATCTACAATAATTAAAGTTCTTTCAAACTGTCCCATATTTCTACTATTCATTCGAAAATAACTCTGTAAAGGGCGATCTAAAGTGGTATGAGGAGGAATATAAATAAAACTTCCTCCACTAAATACACTACTATTTAAGGCAGCATACTTATTATCGCTATTACTAACAATTTTACCAAAATACTTTGTAGCAATTTCAGGATACTTTTTTAATCCTTCTTCAATAGATGTAAAAATAACCTTTTTCTTAGCCAGTTCTTCTAACATATTATGATAAATAACTTCACTTTCATATTGAACTCCCATACCATCTAAATGTTTTTCACTTTCTAAAACACCAACAGAACAAAGTTCATTACGAACACTACAACTAATATCATTCCAATCATTTTTAATAGAATCCTCTTCTCTAGTCTTATAATAAATGACTTTTGAAAAATCAATATCAACCTTAGGTCCAAAATTAGGATCCTCTAACTTTTTAAATAATTCATAACTGCTTAAACGATAATCTAATACCCATGAATCTTCCTGCTTAATATTAGATATTTGTTTAATCTTATCAACGTCTAATCCTACAATTTCCAAGCGAATCACCACTTTTCTATTTCTTACTCTATATTTTCTATTACTTTTTTCAATGATTCAAACGGAAGAAAGGCACATTTCTTTCGATTTGGTTGTTTATAAATATCCTGGTATAAATTTAATTCCCCCAAAACTTCTGGATGGTATTCTTTTTCATTTAACATATTCTCATAATTTTCTAAAATTTCTAATGCTTCTTCTTTTGTCTTTCCAATCAAGGACTGAATCATAATACTAGTAGCACTAGTAGAAATTGCACAAGCTTCCCCATCAAAACGAATATCTACAATTCTTCCGTTTTCAAATTTATACATAATATCTAAATTATCAATACAACTTTCATTATTTGTATTTACTTTAATATAACTATCATCATCAATTAATCCCCGATTAGTAGGATTTTGATAATTATCCAGTAATATTTCTCTTTTTAATTTTGGATCCATTTCTACCACCTCTATTATGACTTTTTATAACACAATTTGAAAAATATCTTTTGAATTTTTTAATACTTCAATTAATCGATCAATTTCTTCTTCCGTATTATATAAATAAAAACTAATACGACAAGTATTTTTTACAAGTAAATCTTCTTTTAAAATCTTAGCACAATGATTCCCTGCTCTTACACAAATATGATAATGATTTAAATATACTGCTGTATCTTGACTAAAGACACCATCAATATTAAAGGCAACTAAACCATTTTCTAAATCTTGATTATAAATCACAAGCTGATCAATTTCTTTAGCTTTTTCTAAAAAATATTGTTTTAAATGTTTTTCATGGGCTTGAATACGATCCATTCCAATACTCGTTAAGTAATCAATAGCGGCACCTAATCCGATAACACCAGCGATATTAGGAGTACCTGCTTCTAATCTAGAAGGAAGACTCTTGTACTCTACTTCTTTACTACTAGTAAAGGTAGAATTCATCCCTCCTCCAAATGAAGTAGGATGCATTTTTTCTAATAATTCTTCTCTTCCATACAAAACTCCAACACCGGTTGGTCCTAACATCTTATGAGCCGAAAAAGCTAGAAAATCAATATTTAATTTTTGTACATCTACTTCCATATGAGGAACACTTTGAGCACCATCTACTACTAATAATAAATTCTTTTCTCTACAAAATGCACCAATTTCAGAAATAGGTCTTACATCACCTAAAACATTTGTTATCTGAGCAAGAGAAATTACTTTGGTACGATCAGTTACACTTTTTTTTACATTTTCTAATAACACCAAATGATTTTCAAGGGGAATATATTTGACAACAATTCCTATTTCTTTTTCTAATTCTAACCAAGGTAAAATATTAGAAGCATGTTCTGCTTTGGTAATCAATACCTCATCATTAGGTTTTAAATAATATTTCATATATCCAAACACAATACGATTTAAAGAATCCGTTGCACCACTCGTAAAAATAATTTCTTTTTCACTATTAGCATGAATAAAATTTTTTACTTTCGTACGAGTTTCTTCATACATCATATCTACTTTTAAACTATTATCATAATCTCCTCTATGAGCATTAGCCGTATAATTAGTATAATAATCAGTAACTGCATCAATTACCTTTTTTGGTTTTAAAGTAGTAGCTCCATTATCAAAATAGATTAACACATTTTTTAAAATAGGAAAATCTTCTCTATTCATCTTTACACCTCCTTACTTAAAAAATCAGTAAGCTTCTTTTCATATTTTTCTTTTATATCTGGTTCTAAACATAAATTTCCTAATAAGAATGCTTTTAATAATAAATACTTAGCATCTTCAAAAGAAATACCACGACTCATTAAATAAAATAATTCATTTTCTTTGAATTCACCAACATAAGCAGAATGACTAGCATCTACATCGTAATTTTCAATATAAAGATTAGGATTAATTTGGGAAAGACTATTTTGTTGTTCAATGATCTCGTTATCTTGATGGCTAATACATTTACTAGATTCTTTTGGAATTGTACTGGATACATCAAAAACTAATGAACTTTTTTGGACACTAAAACCATGATTTTTTAAATGACTAACTGTATGATTTTGATGATGATAAATTTGAATTGTATTACGACTATCTTTATCTGCAATAACACTATAATTACATGAAAAATTAGCATATTCTCCTTCTAAAGAAGCATCAATATGAAAACATCCACCAATTAAGAAATGATTAATTGTAAAATGACTATTTTTACCAAGTTTAATATGAAAAGAGAAATCTGCATCATGTACCAGAAGATTTAATGTCACACAAACATTCTCTAAAACAACAAGAAAGAGTTCCTTATGGATATGATCAATTTCAACAAAAAGAGTATCATTTTTAGAAAACTCTATTTTTTCTTGTTCTAAAAAGAGATTTTTCTCGTTGTTCATTAATATTTTATTCATGTACATTATCCTCACTTACTTCAATCACACAAGAAAAACCATTTTTCTCAATAAGTTTTGCTAAAGCAAAATCTCCTGTCTTCACAATCTTTCCTTTTTCCATTATATGAACAAAGTTAGGATGAATATAATCTAAAATTCTAGTGTAATGAGTAATAATCAATACAGAAGTAGTAGGATTTTCTTGTAAATATCGATTGATATTATCACAAACAATCTTTAAACTATCTACATCTAATCCAGAATCTAGTTCATCTAAAATGATAAAGTTAGGGTGTAATATTTTCATCTGCAAAATTTCATTTTTCTTTCGTTCACCACCAGAAAAATCTTGATTAATAGAACGATGCATCATATTAGAATCCATCTTTAAATCCTTCATAGCACTTTCCATCATTTGAATAAAAGGATAAATTCCCACATTGTTACCCTGTTTACTAGATAATGCTGTTCTTAAAAACTCACTATTAGTAACACCTTCAATACTAATAGGTGATTGCATTGCTAAAAAGATTCCCCTTCTACTTCTTTCACAAGTATCTAAAGAAAGAATACTCTCTTGATTAATCTTAATATCTCCATGACTAACAATATAATCAGGATTACCCATTAGTACCTTAGAAAGAGTACTTTTCCCAGTACCATTAGGACCCATAATTACATGTATTTCACCTGGTTTAATCTTTAAGGAAAAATCTTTTAATATTTCTTTTTGATCTTTACTACTAACACCCAAGTTTTCAATTGAAAAATCCATAAGTATCACCTTTTTCCATACCTTATTTTAACACTTTTCCTAATGATAAACAATAATAATTCTAGTATAGAATATCGAAAATAGATTTTTTGTCAAAAAAAATTATATCTAATATAAACTGATAGTAAATTTCTGTTATGAAAAGTCAAATATTAGAATTTAAAACTGAAAATATTGATGTCGATTTTTAGCAAATAATATAATTTGTATAATCTACTAAAAAAGAAACCTATATATAATTGAATATCCGCAAATATTCACAAGTAAAAATCCACTAACTTTAATTAGTGGATTTTTTATATTATTAAAATTTAATCATTATTTGGTGCTAGGACGATACGGAAACCCACAATAGCATTAATTCCAATAGGAGCACGAGAAAATGCAAAAGCTCCACTGCCTACTCCATATTGAGTAGACCCACCACGAGGAATAAGTAAAGATTTTGTATAAATAAACCAAGCTTCATCTTGATACCACCCGCTTATATTTCTGTTTGAGCTCGTGGTATAACTTTCCGTTTTAAAAGGTCCCATTTCACTTGTAGCATCTCCTAGAATTCCCCTTGTATAATCATTTGCATTTGTCGAATATTTATATGCATCATAATACCTTGAATCAGGAAAATCTTCTTTTTTTAAATTTGGGTCCTCATAAATAGATTCGCCACTTTCATCTAACATTAAACCCATAACTTCTTCCCAAACTCCACCATTTATATCGAATATTCCTGTATTGTTTAAAGTTGTACTTGCCAACTGACTATTTGGATATACATTAGATTTATCATTTTCAGTATTTGGTTGTGTTTCATTATAATCTTGATACGCATTATATCCTGAAGTTGGAACTGTTTTAGCAGATACTCCTGTTAAATAACTTTGACTATTATTAATTCTAATTTCAGTGCATAAACCCTCTGTACAAGTTCCATATTTAGAATATGATAGATATGCTACTGCTCCCCATTCGGTATTTTTCATTAAATGGCTATTTAAATTCTCTCTTTGATATTCGAAGCTTGTTTTATAAGCATTTGTTATGTAAGTTCCTCTCCAAGCATAAACATTTGGTTTAATAATAATTTGATTAGAATCACTACTATCTACTTGTGCATCTGTTGCAGTTGTTGCCCCTTTATAACCAGTTTCAAATTTTCCTACCCATATTCCATTTGTATCAAAAGCAAGAAAAGCTGGATGGGTCATCCAATCACCATTTTGACAGTTTCCTATATTACCTGATTCTTTGGGAGTAGTACACTCATTTTCTATTTTATCATCTGTATTCGTTAATCCAAATTTGATTTCTATCTCATGAGGAGTTGCTATATCTCCATTCGCTTGATAATTAAAATTATCTGTGTTAAATAATTTATATTTGTATTTAGGAATCCATACAAAATAACTTTCGATGTTATCTTCTGGAATAGTTTGACCATTTTTATATACTTTTGTTTCATCTTTTAAAATAATGGCATTGGCCCATTGCTTCTTTTCATAACTATACCATTCTTTATAAATATCTGCTTTCTTTACAGTTCCATCTTCTGCTATCGTTACTGGTATTAAACTATCTTTAATTACTGGATCTGCTCCATTTAATAATGGTTCTGTGTAAGCTACTGCATTTTTTTGTTCACCGACAATTCTAATCTGTGTAGCAAAATATTTTTCTTGTACTTCATTTCCGGCTTCATAATCTACCCACATTCTTAAAGTATAAGTAACACTATCACCCGCATCTAAATAACCAGTTTCTAATATTCTATCCTCATTTTCTTGTAAATCATATAACTGCATCGTATTACTTTGTTTCGTTTTTTCATTGTAAAGATTTACTTTAACATAATGGTCTTCTAACCTTGCTACACTTTGATCAGATAAAATAATATCATCTAAATAAACCGTATAAAAACTATTAATCGTTCCGGTATTTGTTAAAATAAAAGTATAACCTTCTTGTTCAAGAGCAACCTCATCTTTTGTTGGAACAATAGGATTAATAATAAATTTATCTTCATGAACAGCATCTTCTATAGCAAGTTCTAAATTACCAATTGCTACTTTAAAAGTTGTATCTTTTGTTACATTAAAAGTAAATAATGCATAAGAACTAGCAAGTGCTAAAACTATAAGAACAAATACCATGCAAATAATTAATATCATTTTACGCTTATATTTCATAATAGAAGTCATCTCCTACCCTATACTATAAAAATATTATATAATTTTTTAGTTGATTAGACAAGGTTTTTCAACAAGTTATTAAAAAAAGAAATTTAAAATTTTATATATAGAATTTTAAATTTCTTAATAAAATACAAATTAATCTCTTTCCAAATAATCATTTCCCTTATGAGGTTCTTCCCTTAATAAATCTCCATAATCTTGTTGTCTTAAAACCTCATAGGTACAAATCGCAACACAATTAGATAAATTAAGTGCTCTCACATTAGCCGTCATAGGAATTCTCATACAATGTTCTAAATCCTGTTTTAAAATTTCTTTGGGAATACCAGTTGATTCTTTACCAAAAATCAAATAAATATCTCTTGTAGAATCAGAATAATCAAAACTAGTATGAGGTTTATGTCCATACCTAGTAAAGTAATAAAAATCTCCTTGATTTTTATTTTTAAAATCTTCAAAATTTTCATACACTTCATATTTTAATTTATCAATATAATTAACACCGCTTCTTTTTAAATGAGCATCATCTAAAGAGAACCCCAAAGGCTTAATTAAATGTAATTTTGAGTTTGTAGCTACACAAGTTCTCATAATATTACCAGTATTTTGAGGAATTTCTGGCTCGTATAAAACAATATGAATCATAAACTTGAAGAAACAACTCCATTTCGATCTAAAAATAAGATAACATCTTCAATTTGTAATGGATCCCCTACTTTTACAGTAATAGTTGCTTTTATTTTTCCCTCTTCAAACACAACAATACTAGGATATCCTAACAAATCAGTATCATAGAATTTATTAAAATCTTGAATAAAGCCATTTTTATCTTTAGTTTTAGTGATATTTAAATACATAATAGTATCTCCTAAACCTCTTTTGCGAATAACAGAATTAAAGTCCTTCTCAAAACTACGACAATTTTCATCATTTGCTACACCAATATAAAGAACAGCATTCTCATTTTCACGCACATAGTTATATACTTCATCACCATGAATTTGGCTTTTTAATGTTTCTTCAATAATAGGAATACTTAATTCATAATTACGATTATTAATATACCAATTTCTTAATAAAAGAATTATAAATATAGTAACTAATACAAGAAAAAATAATTTTACATAATTCATTACTGGTATTTTTGTACTACTGGTTTTCTTTTTCATTATATCACCAATCCTTATATTTATTTTAACATAATTATTTTCTTTGGAAAAGAAGTGTTTTATAGTTTTTAATAATTTTATGAATTTGTTCACTATTTTCATCAAAAAATTCAAAGCGATATCTAGAAATACCAATTTGAATAAGCTGTGATATTTCACTCATAAGATCAAAATTTCGATAATAAAAAATATGGGTTAATTCTTTTTCTTGATACAATGGATATACTTCACCATTTCTATCCATTAATTCATATTTTTTTCCATTATGACAGATATTGCATGAATTCTTATCATGATTGATTAACATTTTAAGAGGACAATATTTCATAATCATAGCTTCCAATCTTCCATACATAATAACTTCTAAACCATTATTACCAACTTTAGAAACAATATGATTTATTTCAGCAATAGAATTTTCTATAGATAAAGTAATAGCAGAAAAATTACATTTTCGTAAATAATCTATATGATAAGAATTAGTAACATTTAAAAAATAGTCTCCAATCATTTTGCTATGATCACGATAATAATAACTAGATCCCATCTCTCCAATAAGTAATCTTTGGCAATCAATATTGGAATATTGATTCATCACTCTATCTAAGCGAAAATAAATATTTTTTAGATGAGAATACTCTTGATATAGAGAATAATCTGTCACATAAATATAATCAATTTTTTCTTCTAAACAAGCAAGTAATTGGTCACGATTACGCACTAACGCTGTTAATTGAATAGAAGGAGAAACATCTTCTTTTTTTAAATTTCTTCTTTTATGAACTACAACTTCTTTTTTTTGATTTTCTCTTATCTCTATTAATTTAGAAATTGCTTTTCTACGTAATTCATTCATTTTAGAAATAGGAATAAAAATACCATCTTCAATAAATAGTTCAGTATTCTGTAATAGAAAAGGAGTATCTCCTAATTTTGACATCTGTTCTAAAACTCGTTCTTTGCTAGTACCATTACCAGTTGCCTTTTCTATTATATTTTCTTCTACAACAACAGTATTTTGATCATCCGTAATCTCTAATTTTAATGGATTACCAAGTGATCCCATTATCTTCATGTTAACAGCAATTTTCTTTTCTGTATACTGTTCTAATTCCTCTAATAGTTTTGAATCAACAGTTTTTAAAACAGGGCCACATTTCACAATTCCTATTTTGTTATCTAACTCTATTACATCATTCTTTTTAGCACTAGAAATCAAATTTTTCTTTTGATCATACATAAAATTAACTATCATACCTACTTGTTCTTTTTGAAAGCGAATACCATCACCTTGAGCAAGTGGTTTATCTAAAAGAATCTTAATCTTTTTATCAGTTGCTTCTATTACATTTCCAATAACGATACCAATATGATTAGGAGATGTAATATTCATTAGTTTCTCCCCACTTTGATGAAATAAATAACCCTCTGTAAAACCTCGATTAAACAAAAGCATTAACTTTTCTTGTTCACTTTCGGTAAGGGTTAAATCTTCGTTTTTTTCATAATGATCAATAAGCATTCGATATAATTTTGTGATAAAACCTATTGTTGTTGAACTTTTCATTCTTCCTTCTATTTTAAAAGAAGTAATATTACTTTCTAACAATTCTTTTATATGATTTGTAGTATTTAATTCTTTAGGACTCAACAAGTATTTTCCACTAGTTTTTACTTCTTTACCATTTTCTAATAAAGTAAAAGGAAGTCTACAAATACCTGCGCATTCACCTCGATTACCACTCCTGTTTAATAATAATTTACTAAATAAGCATTGACCAGAATAACATACACATAAAGCACCATGAATAAATGTTTCTATTTCCAAAGAAGTATCTAATTTATTAATCTCATCTAAACTCATTTCCCTAGCTACAACCACTCTAGTAACACCTAATTTTTCTAATAATTTAATTTGATAATTATTATGAGTATGAGCTTGAGTAGAAACATGAATATCTAAATTAGGTAAAACTTCTCGAACTAAAGAAATCATGCCTATATCTTGCATAATGACAGCATCTACACCATTTTTATGTAAGAAAGTAATATAATCTAAACACTCATCTACTTCACTATCAAAAATAACAGTATTTACAGTTACATAGATTTTAACTCCATATAAATGGCAGTATTTAATTGCTTTTATCATTTCTTCATTATCAAAATTTGGTGCAAATTTTCTTGCACCAAATTTTTTACCACCTAAATAAACAGCATCACATCCATTATGGATAACTTGTTTTAAAGTTTCAAAGTCTCCTGCAGGGGCTAATAATTCTTTTTTCATAATTTCACATCACTATATTTTTCTTGATTATTAGTAATCTTACTGCTTTTTGTATTTCACTATCTTTATTATACTTTTCGTTAATTATATTTTCAAGTATTAAATGATACGAATCATACATTGTTATTTCTATCGTTTCTTCTTCATCTCTTAGTTCAAAGTATAATATTGATTTCTTAGTTTGATATTTATTAAAATAATCTAAGTTTATTAAGATTACTGTTGGATATCGTTTAGCACTAATTGGTATACTTTCTGATATTACTGAAAAAGCATAACTTGTATTCTTTTCAAAAATATGATTATTTGGTATTAAAACAATACAATATTTATTAAATTTTTACATATATTATTCGTAAAATTAAAAAATAAAGAATTACTCTTTATTTTTTCAAAATTTTTTGATGATGATTTTCACTTTTGGGCTTTTTGTTTGCAAGATAAATTAAATTTTGTAATGATTGTTCAGGATCGTCAGTATAAATTGCAAAATCTTTTGTATCTTTTAAATTTCTTAATTTTCTCAAAGCTCTAGCTTCAATTTGATCAACTCTTTGTCTTTTTATATGATATAAATCACCAATTGCTTGTGAACTCATAATATCATTTCTACCAATTCCATATCTGAGTTTTAAAATGTTTAAATCTCTTTCAGATAAACTACTGTTCTGTAAAAAATTATTAAATTCATACTTAAAATTCCTATTTATTGCTTGTTCTTCTGTAGAATTATCTGAATAAATAAATTGCTCCAATCCAACTGATTCATCATCAATAGCAAGATTTAAACTTAAAGTATCATTTTGCATTTTTTCTAAACTAATTACTTGATCAGTAGATATTTTCATTTCAGCTGCTATTTCTTCGACTTTTGGAGTTCGTCCTAATTTATTTTCTAAATCAATCATTGTATATTTGTATTTACCAATTTTTTCAGAAGATCGAATTGATATTTGAATATTTCTTCCTTTACTAGCAATATATCGGGTTATAAATAATCTAATCCACCAGCTAGCATAAGTCGAAAATCTATATCCTTTACGAGCATCAAATTTTTCAACTACAATTATTAAAGCTATATTTCCTTCTTGAATAAGATCTAATAAAGGCACACCTTTATTTGCAAATTTTTTGCTATACTTACTACTAATTTTAAATTTGCCTCAATAAATTTCTTTTTAGCCAGAAGATCTCCTTCTTGTATTTTTTGAGAAAGTTCCAATTCTTGTTGAGCTGTAAGCATAGGTTTTTGACTAATTTCATTTAAGTAAATACGTAATAAATCTTCAGAAGTATCAACATCTTCATAACTATTTTCTGACTCATCTATTTCTATTTTATTTAAGGTATCATAAACATGAATAACCAATAAAAATAAACTATCTTCAAAAAGTTCTTGAGATACTCCTGTTTCAGATAAAAGTTTATATTTTTTTACTATTAACTTTATTGTTTGTTTAAAATAATTATTATTATTTATTAAATTTATGATTAAATCTGAATTGGGAATATAATCATAGGATGCTAAAAAAGCACTTAACATTTTAAAATTTTTTTGAGCATTCTGATAATTATTATTTAAGGGTACGAAATTTTGATTTATGTAATTATCTAATAAATTAAACACCGTTGTTGGATTATTAATTCTTTGTTTTGCTATTTCCGATAAACACATTTTTATTCTTTTTTTTAAATATTCTTTATAATGATTATGATTGATAGAAGTTATTTTTGAATATTCTATTTCTTGTAAAACAAGCTGGGAAAATTCGGTTTTACTTAAATTTAAAAATTTATATGATTTATAGATTTGACTAATAAGAGGAAATAATAAAGTATAAATTTGATTGGAATCAAGTTCTCTAATATTTTTATCTTGTTTCATTTTATCACCAACTATTTCTTTTTAAAAAGATAACTGTTTCTTACAGTAAGTAATATTTTATCACTTTTTTTGGTTTCAGTAAACAAAATTTTTTATATTTAAAATACAAACAAAATATATATGTTTATATATTAATAACATTTCAAATGTCATTTGAAATAAAAAGATCCTCATTAGAGAATCTTTTAGAATTTTATATTATGATAAATTAACCAAAAATCATAGCATTACTCTACTTTCTTAACAGAAATCAATATATAAGCCTTTCTTATATTTGTTTTATTCTGTACAAGTAATACTATCATCTTGAATAATATTCCCACCTAATATTGGTTGATTTCCCCATGTAATTCCGGTAGATTTGATATAGGCAAAAGTTGCAGTTTCATTAACTATAATTCTATTAATATTACCACTACAAATATAAGCAATAGCACCCTCATTCAGACACAAACCATTATTATTATGATCATTACCCTTTTTAATAGTAGCTCCATTAATTTTTATAATGGCATCATATCTATTCAAATAAACTATACCAGACCCCATGACTTGTGAATGTAAAGAATTAAAAGTTCCGCCATTTAAATATGCTAATCCTTTCTCTAGTCTTAAGGCATGTTGTCTGGAAGTAGCCTCTGCACTATTATTATCACCATGAAGTATTGTTCCACCATTCACTACTAATTTTCCATCTAATTGGTAGATCGTAGCATGATTACTACCATTTCCATAAATATATGTTCCACTGATATAGTTACCTTCTTCATCTAATACTGCTTCATTTCCATTAATGTATGTAGTTCCATCTGTTATATAAATAGTATAAGAATTTTCGCTAGTAAAATGTCCGCCATTAATAGTCAAAGTTCCTATATTTTGATAAATAGCAGAATTATTTTCACTAGTAAAATTTCCTCCGTTAATGATTAATTCATTATTTTTACTATTACCATTATTTATAAATGATATATCTTTTGAGTAGTAGTTTCCTCCATTAATCGTTACTGTTGAATTTTGACTTAAACCATTAAAATCTAAAATTCTAAAGTTAGATTGAAAATCTCCATCATGAATGGTTATTTTACATCCATTACATGGTGATGCTAAAAATATATTGCTATTACTAGGAATGACATTACTATCTAATGGCTCCATTTTTACATAATCAATTTCTAAATTTCCTTGAGTACCTAAATGTATAATGGAATCTTTTTGACTATAAAGAATCCCTTTTTTCTTTTGATCACTAATTTTAAGATAGCCATCAATACCTAAAGTAATATCTTCACTAGCTGACATATTATTTCCATTTAATTCTAAAATTATTTCCTTTTCTGATCCAATATGAATGCGCTTAGAACGCATAATATTTTCCGTTAGAATAATAGCTCCTTTGGTTTTACTTTCTATTGCTTCTTCTATTGTATGATTAATTCTACAATCAAAATAGATTGGTTGATT
>CANQKN010000020.1 GCA_947624515.1 uncultured Bacilli bacterium | reverse complement strand
TCATGAATTCATGTGAATAGATTGCACTTTCCCTAGGAATGTAGTAAAATTCTATCAGGTGTTGAAAATGAAAAAAATAGATAAGCAAACAAAAATTCATCTTCTCATTTTAATCATATTTTGTTTGATTCAAGCCATGTTAATCACCAGATTTCAATTTATATTTGGTTCAGAAACAGATTGGATTAGGCAGCATATTGTATTCCCAGAATATTTTAGAAATTTATTTTATCAAACTGGAAATCTCTTTCCTAATTTTGCTCCTCATATAGGTAGTGGACAAAATATCTTTTATTTTGCCTATTACGGATTATATAATCCAATAATCCTATTATCTTATCTATTTCCTTTTATACCAATGGGGATTTATATGATAATTAGCAGTATTCTACTTGTAATAGTATCTGTTATTTTATTCTACTTCTTCTTAAAAAAGAATCAAATACCAAGTAATATTTGTTTTCTAGTATCGTTATTATTTTTATGTTCAAGTAGTTTTCTTTTTCATGCACATAGACATATTATGTTTATAAACTACATGCCTTTTTTAATAATGGCATTATTAGGAGTTTATCGGTATTTCGAAAAAAATAAAAGTGAATTATTGATAATAAGTGTTTTTTTAATAATATTAACCAGTTATTATTATAGTATTGGTAGTTTCATAACTATCTATCTCTATGGAATCTATTATTATTTAAAAAAGAAAGAGGTTTCTATAAAAAAAATAATTCAATTTCTAATTACTTTTAGTATTCGAATTCTAATAGGAATCTTATTAGCAGGTTTCTTCCTATTTCCAGTCATCTATGTAATTTTAAACGGAAGAAATACTTTATCAATATCATTAAACTTTTCTTACTTTATACCATATATTGATCTAAACAAAATAATGTATGGTACTTATGGAATTGGATTAACAGCTATACTTTGGATTTCTTTCATATACCAAATACTATTTATGAAAAAAGAATATAAAATAACAACAATCATACTAGGAATCATGATTTCTTTCCCAATAATTAATTTAATATTAAATGGTGGCTTATATCAGGATGGAAAAGTTTTTATACCATTAATGCCTTTCTTTTTGTTTTTAATTGCCAATACGATTAAAGATATAACAGATATCAAAATATCATGGAAACGGTTTATTTTTATAGTATTAAGTAGTTCTATAATGCTTTTAAAAATTCATCTAGAGCCTAGATATTTATTCTATTATTTAGAACTCATCGTTACTCTTTATCTTTTATGGCTTTATCAAAGGAAAAAGAAACTCTATTACTTAATTCCCATCATCATAAGTGCTTTTATGATTACAATGATCAATCATTATAACGATCATTTAATTTCAATGAATGATTATCAAAAACAACTAGAGTACAATTCCTATCCTATTGATTTTTATCTTAATCAAAATACTGATTCAATTTATCGTTATCAAGATAATTTAAGTGGATCTAATAGTCTAAATTATGCAAATGCGAACTTAGATTATCGTACAACGCTCTATTCATCTACTTCAAATCTAAACTATTGGAATCAGTTTTATGAAACATTTAATAATAATGATATTTATAGAAATCACTTCATGTTAAATCAAACCAATAATTTATTCTTTTTAAACTATATGGGAATCAGATATCTACTAACAAATGATAAAGTTCCCTACGGATATCAAGTAGTAAAAACATTTTCAAATGGAACTTTATATGAAAATAAAAATACTTACCCAATTGCCTGGGTGAGCAATCATTTACTAAATACAAATGAGTATCAAAAATTATCCTATTTAGAACAATTAGAGGCTTATCAAAATAATATTATAGTTTCTGGAGAAAGTCAAAATGCTAATCTACAATTTAACTATCATCCTTTAGATCTAGAAAAAGATTTTATTTACCAAGACAGTTTAAATCTTTCCTACGCAAAAACTCAAAATGGTTATCAAATAACTAGTAAAAAGAATGGAAAATTAATTTTAAATCTCTCTACACCAATAAATGATTCAGCATTAGTCATTCACTTTAAAATAGATCGAATTCCTAGTTGTAAAGAAGGAGATATTGCTATTAAAATAAACGAAGTCCAAAATAAATTAACTTGTAAAAGTTGGAAATATTATAATCAAAATGAAACCTTTGATTATGTAATTTCTAACCAACAAAATATTGATCAATTAACTTTAGAATTTACAAAAGGAATTTACCTTATTTCTGATATAGAAATATATCAAGTTCCCTGCTCTTTCTTTCAAGAAAAAGACATAACAGAATTAAAAATTGATTTTTCTAAAACAAAAGGAGATCGTCTAGAAGGAAATATTCAGATAGAACAAGATGGATATATGATCTTTACGATTCCCTATGATAATGGTTTTAGAATTCAAGTTGATGGAAAACCGGTAGAAATAGAAAAAGTAAATAATTTATTTTTAGGATTTCCTATTTCAAAAGGACAACACCAAATTGATTTAACATTTGAAGCACCCTATGCAAATTTTGGAAAAGGAATAACTCTTCTAGGTATAATTCTAACAACAGTCGTAATCATATCTGAAAGAAAGAAAAAAGAATATAAATTTAATAGGAAAGGAAACAGAAAATAGCATTTTTTGTGATTTTTTGATAAAATAATTTTGTGGTGATAATATGGAAAAACCATTAGCATTAAAATTAGCTCCTAATTCAATTGATGAAGTAATTGGTCAACAACATTTATTAGGAAAAGGAAAAGTACTAAGAAATTTAGTAGAAAACAAAAAAATATTTTCAATGATTTTATATGGAAAACCAGGTATTGGAAAAACTTCAATAGCAAATGCTTTAGTAAAAGATTTAAAAGTCCGTTATCGTTTTTTAAATGCTACTATGAATAATAAAAAAGACTTTGATATAGTAGTAGAAGAAGCCAAAATGTATGATGGATTAGTTCTAATTATGGATGAAATTCATCGTCTAAATAAAGATAAACAAGATCTACTTTTACCACAATTAGAAAGTGGTTTAATTACTTTAATTGGAATGACTACTTCTAATCCTTATTTTAAGATTAATCCTGCTATTCGTAGTAGATGTCATATTTTTGAATTGCAGGATTTAAAAAAAGAAGATATTATAAAAGGATTAAAACGAGCTTGTAAACATCCTGATTTAAAAGGAATTAAAATTGATAAACAATCATTAGATTATATCGCAACCCTTGCTGGAAATGATTTAAGATATGCTTATAATTTATTAGAACTTGCCTATTATTCTAGTAGTGATAAAAAAATAACGATTGAATTATTAAAAACTATCAATAGTAAACCAGTAATCGTTTCCGATAAAGATGAATCTGGTCATTATGATTTACTTTCTGCCTTTCAAAAATCAATCCGAGGAAGTGATGTCGATGCTTCCCTACACTATTTGGCTAGATTAATTGAAATTGGTGATTTAGATAGTATTTATCGGAGAATGAGTGTTATTGCTTATGAAGATATTGGATTAGCTAATCCTGATATTGGTCCTAGAGTAATGGCTGCAATATCAGCTAGTGAATTAGTTGGACTACCAGAAGCTAGAATTCCACTTGGTGATATTGTGGTTCAAATGGCTCTATCTCCAAAATCAAATTCTTCCCATTTAGCTTTGGATCAAGCAATTAGTGATGTGGAAACAGGTCGATGTGGTGATGTTCCAGATACAATTAAAATTCATTCTACCATTTATCAGTATCCTCATGATTTTCCAAATCATTTTGTAGTACAGCAATATTTACCAGATAACTTAATAGGTAAAAAATATTTTCATCCTCAAGACACATCACCCAATGAAAGAATGCTAAAACAAATTAGAGAAAAATTAGATAAATTAAAACAAGAACATGAAAATAAAATAAAATCAGAAAAAGAATAAAATATTTTACTTTATAAAAAAGTATATATTTTGAAAAAATAAAAAAACAATATCCATTTTTTGATATTGTTTTTCTATACTCTATTTTTCTATCTATTATTCTTTTTTACAAAGCGTTCAAAGTCTCTAATATCATTATCATCAGATAAATCCGTTTTACTTAATTGCTCTAATAGAGATTTTTGTTCTTTAGATAATTTCTTAGGAGTGATAATTTTTAATACAATATACATATCACCTTTTTTATGAGTTGCTTCATTATTAATTCCTTTTCCTTTAATACGATGTTTTTCACCAGATTCACTACCAGCAGGAATTGATAAAGTTACATTACCATATAAAGTAGGAATTTCTTTCTTACAACCTAAAATAGCTTCTGTTACTGTAATAGGTGCTTCAATATAAATATCATTATTATCACGAACAAAGAATTCATGATCAGTAACAGTAAATTCAATGTATAAGTCACCATTAGGACCACCATTAGTACCAGCAGAACCCTTTCCAGATAATTTTAATCTACTTCCTGTATCAACGCCAGCTGGGATTTTAATTTCTAATTCTTTCTTTACTTTGACACGCCCATTGCCATGACAATGATTGCAAATTCGATCATAGGTTTTTCCAACACCTTCACATTTAGGACAAGTTGTTTTTGATAAGAAACTGCCAAATATAGTATGTTGCTCACTAGTAATGGTTCCACTACCATGACATTTATCACAAGTAGTTTCTCCAAAACCGCCTTTTCCATTACATTCACTACATTCTTCAACAACATCTACTTCGATATCTTTTTTACAACCAAAAACAGCTTCATCAAAAGAAAGTTTCATTCTGATTAGAGAATCACTACCACGGTGAGCCCGATTACTGCTAGAGTGTGTTCCAAAACCACCACCAAAACTACCAAAAATATTGTCGAAAATATCGCCATAATCAAATCCTGAAAAATCAAAATCGCCAAAGCCACCACCTGCGCCACCATTTTGGAAAGCAGCATGACCAAATTGATCATATTGGCGCCTTTTTTCTTCATCGGATAAAACAGCATATGCTTCTTGTGCTTCTTTGAATTTTGCTTCCGCATCAGGTTCCTTACTAACATCTGGATGATATTTTTTAGCTAATTTTCGAAAAGCACTTTTAATCTCATCTTGGCTTGCACTTTTGCTGACACCTAAGACTTCATAATAGTCTTTTTTATTCATTATTCTTCACCTCTTACATCAAGGATCTATACTCATCAATTAATTCTTGAAACATATCAACTGCTTTACTAATTACTTTTTCATCTAACATATCGACTCCAGCAACTTTTAATTCATCAATTGGATCCATAGAATCACCCGTTTTTAAAAAGTTAAGATAATCGCTAACCGCATTTTCTTCATGATTCCTAATCCTATTTACAATATAACATGCTGCTGATAATCCAGTTGCATATTGATATACATAAAAATTGTAATAAAGATGTGGAATTCTTTCCCATTCATAACGGATTTCTTGATTGATGATAACATCCTTTCCAAAGTATTCTTGATTTAATTCATAATACTTATTCGACAACAATTCATTCGTTAAAACTGTACCTTTCTCATATTCTTGAAAAATAAAGTCTTCAAATTCACTAAACATTGCTTGTCTATAAATAGTACTTTTAAATAAGTCCATCATTTCGCTTAAAATAAAGCGTTTTTCTTCTTTATTAGTAGCATGTTCTAACATATAGTAATTAAATAACATTTCATTTACTGTCGATGCTACTTCTGCAACAAAAATTTTGTAGCCACTGTATAAGTAAGGATTATTTTGATCGGAAAAATAACTATGCATAGAATGACCCATTTCGTGAGCAAGAGTAGATACATCATGATAATTTCCTTGAAAATTTAACAAGATAAAAGGATAGGTATCATAACTACCTGCAGAATAGGCTCCTCCCCTTTTGCCTTTATTAGGATAAATATCAATCCAACGATTTTGGAAAGCTTTTTTTACTACTTCCTGATATTCTTCTCCAAAGACACTTACAACTTCTAACACTATCTTTTTGGCTTCATCATAAGCATACGTTTTATCTAAGGAAGATTCTAAATTTACATAAGTATCATATAAGCAAAAATCATCTAACTTCAACACTTCTTTTTTTAATTTAAAATAATCATAAACAACATCCATTCTTTTATGAATCGTATTGATTAGATTATCGTATACTTTTGGGTTTACACGATTATAAAAAAGACTAGCTTCTTTGCTACTATGAAAACCTCTTAGTTTAGCAGAGTTAGCAAGTACCATTACATGCCCTTGTAAGGTTTCTGCTAAAGTCTCTTTATATTTTGCATAGGATTGATATAATGTTTCAAAAGTATCTTTTCTTACTCTTCTATCCGTACTTTTTAAATAAACCATGATATTTTCATTATTTAATTTAATTTCTTTTCCATTAGAATCTATAATGGTTCCAAATTGTAGTTCAGAATTTCTAATAATTCCTGCAATTTTTTCTGGTTCTGAATTAATCATTTGCATAGAAGATAAGATTTTTTCTTCTTTTTCCGATAAAGTATGTTCTTTATTTCTAAAAATACGTTTTAGTAATAATTGATATTCCTCTAATTTTTTTTCTTCTTGAATGTACTTCTCAATTAAATTATAGTCTGCTTTTAATATTTCAGGAGCTATAAAAGAACCATTTTTATTATATTCTGTATATAAATGATCAAAAGCACCAATTAAAGTTTGACTTTCTACATTAGATATATCCTCGTCATATTTACGATAAGTATAGTTTGCCATTTTACTGATTGTACGATCTATTTTTTGATCTAGTTCTAATACTGTTAATAAAGAGTTACTACTATCTAATATATGATCTTTATATGTTAAAATTTCTTTCATCAATTTTTTTACTAACTCATAATCTTCTTGGTATTTATCAATACTCTCATAAATACTGTCCAAATCCCAAGTATTTTCTTTTTTCTGTTCACTACGTAATAATTCTTTTTCCATTTTTTCTCCTTATCACAATCGCTAACAAACAACTAAGTTCTAGAATTCTAGAACTTAGTTACTTATGATTGATTATTTTTCTTCGTATTCTGCTTCTTTTACATCACTATCGTTTGATTGATTAGATTCTGTACTAGTATCACTAGCATTTGCTTGTTGATCTTTTTGAACTTGTTCATAAACTTTAGTAGCAAGTGCCATTGCTTTTTCTTGAAGTTTATCTTTTTTAGACTTAATATCATCTAAATCACCTTTTTTTAAGGCATCTTTCAAGTCTTTAATTAAACTTTCTGCTTCTTCTTTTTCAGAATCCGTAATTTTATCACCTAAATCTTTAATTGATTTTTCAGTTTGGAATACTAATTGTTCTGCTTCATTTTTAGTATCAGCTTCTTCTTTTCTCTTCTCATCTTCTGCTTTATGTTCTTCAGCTTCCTTTTTCATTCTTTCAATTTCCTCATCAGATAAATTAGTAGAAGAAGTAATCGTAATTTTCTGTTCTTTATTAGTTCCTAAATCTTTAGCAGTTACATTAACAATACCATTTGCATCGATATCGAATTTAACTTCAATTTGAGGTACACCACGAGGAGCAGCAGGAATTCCTGTTAATTGGAAATTACCAAGAGTTTTATTATCATTTGCCATACTACGTTCACCTTGTAGAACATGAATATCTACAGCAGGTTGATTATCAGCAGCTGTTGAGAATACTTGACTCTTTGAAGTTGGAATCGTTGTATTTCTTGGAATTAACACGGTCATAACACCACCTAGTGTTTCAATACCAAGAGAAAGTGGTGTAACATCTAGTAATACAATATCATTTACTTCTCCAGTTAATACTCCACCTTGAATAGCAGCACCCATAGCTACAGCTTCATCTGGATTTACTTCATGAGAAGGTTTTTGTCCTAATTCTTTTTCTACTAAATCTTGAACCATTGGAATACGAGTAGAACCACCTACTAAGATAACCTTATCAATGTCTTTCTTATCTAATTTAGCATCTTTCAATGCTTTTCTAACTGGTTCTAGTGTAGATTGTACTAAGTCATTAATTAATTCTTCAAATTTAGCACGAGTAATCGTCATATCAATATGAAGTGGTCCATCTTCCCCTTGTGAAATAAATGGTGCTGAAATTTGTGTAGAAGTCATACCAGACAAATCTTTCTTTGCTTTTTCTGATACTTCTTTTAATCTTTGCATAGCTAATTTATCTTTTGTTAAATCAATGCCATTTTCTTTCTTAAATTCGGATACAATATAATCCATTAGACATTTATCAAAATCATCTCCACCAAGTCGATTATTACCGGCTGTTGATTTTACTTCAAAAATACCATCTCCAAGTTCAAGAATAGATACATCGAAAGTTCCACCACCTAAATCATAAACTAAGATTGTTTGACTTTTATCTTGCTTATCAAGACCAAATGCTAAAGCAGCAGCTGTTGGTTCATTAATAATTCTTTCAACATCAAGTCCTGCAATTTTACCAGCATTTTTGGTAGCTTGACGCTGACTATCATTAAAGTACGCAGGAACTGTAATAACTGCTTTCTCTACTTTTTCTCCTAAATATTTTTCAGCATAATCTTTCATGTAAGATAAAATCATAGCTGATACTTCTTCTGGAGTGTACTTTTTACCTTCCATTTCTACTTTTTCATCAGTTCCCATTAATCTCTTAATAGAAGAAATAGTATCTTTATTGGTTAATGCTTGACGTTTAGCAGCATCTCCAACAATTCTTTCTCCTTTTTTACTAGACACTACAGAAGGAGTCGTTCTATTTCCTTCTGGATTAGGAATAACAGTAGCTACTCCTCCTTCTAATACAGCAACACAACTATTAGTTGTACCTAAATCAATACCTATAATTTTACTCATAATTAATCATTTCCTTTCTCATTTTCTTTTTTGTTATTTTCGGTCTCTTCAATCTGATTTACTTTCACAACAGAGTGTTTTAAAATTCTATCTTTATACTTATAACCTTTCATTAGTACTTCAAGTACCATATCATTTGGCTTATCTGGGTCATTTCCTACCATCATGGCTTCCATATAATCAGGATCAAATGGATATCCTAAAGCTTCAATTTCTACAACATCATATTTTTTTAAAATATCTTTAAATTGATTACTTACCATTTGAATTCCCGTTTGGATTTTCTTACTTTCTTCACTTTCAGCTTTTACACTAGCAGCACGATCTAAGTTTTCAATCATATTTACTAAATCTAGTAATAAATCCTGATTTGCATATTTTAGCATATTGGCTGTTTCTTCATCTTTTCTCTTACGATAATTAATTGCATCTGCTTGAGTATACATCAATTTAGTTTGCAGTTCCATAATCGTTTTTTTAGCTTCCTCTAAAGCTTCATTATCTTTACTTTTTATTTTTTTCTCTTTTTTCTTTTCTTTTTCGTGACAATTACATTCATGTTGTTTACATGGATGTTCAGGTTCTATAACTTCCTGTTCTTTAATTTCTTTTTCGCTTGTTTCCATGTCGCTCTCCTATTTTTCAATATTTTGTTTGATATATTCTAAAAGAGTAACCACCCTATCATAATCCATTCTTTTAGGACCTACAATAGCAATTGTACCTTCTTCTCCTTTAGAATGATACTTAGTTTTTATAACGGTTACTTCATCATCTAAATGATTTTCTTTTCCGATATAAATTTTAATATCATTATTTTCTTCTGTAATGTTATCGATAATTTCTTTTTGATCTTCTAACTTGCCAAAGATATTTTGAATTTTTTCAATATTATTAAATTCTGGTTGTTTTAAGATATTATTTTTACCAACTACATTAATATTCTTACTAGAAAAATCTTTAAATACCTGATAGAAAGTATTATAAACAATTTCATGTTCTTTTACATATCTACCGATAATAGGCTTAATTTCAAATTCTAGTTTACTACTTACTTCATCGATGGGTGTTCCTACAATCAAATCATTAATTAAATCAACTGTCTTTTTAATTTCCTCTAATGATACATTTTTAAGATACACTTTTTTATTTTCTACATGTCCTTGATCCGTTACTACAATGACAATTAAATTTTCAGAATCAATAGGTACTACACTGATTTCCTTTAACTTATTATCATGACTAGTACCACCTAATACAATAGAAGTATAATTAGTCATATCAGCAATTAGTTTTAAACTTTCACTCAAACAATCATTTAATTCTAATTGTTGATTATTAAAAATAATTTGTAGTTTTAGCATATCTTCACCATTTAATTCTTTAGGTTGCATTAAATGGTCTACATAATAACGATAGCCTTTTTCACTAGGAATTCTACCCGATGAGGTATGTGTTTTTTCTAATAGTCCTAACTCTTCTAAATCAGCCATTTCATTACGAATAGTTGCACTAGAACATTTTAATTGTTTACAAATTAAATTAGAACCAACCGGTCTTGCGAGTTTAATATATTCCGTGATGATTAATTTTAAAATTTTTTCTTGTCTTTCGCTTAACATCACTTACCTCCTGATTAGCACTAATAATTTTCAAGTGCTAATACCATTATATTCATATTATTAGCAAATGTCAATAAAGATTGCTAAAAAAATAAAATTATTTACGACAAAAAAATAGTATTACTACTATTTTCTCATTATATTCTATTTCTATTATAAAGATTTATTTTCTTTTTCCGTATTTTCTTTTGTATATTCTGATATATATTCATTCATTAAAGTAGAAATAGGATCCATTTTATCTAAAATATTTTTCTTGTAATTACTCTTAATCTTTTTAATTTCCTCATCTGTAAATATTACAGAAACGCATTCATTTACAGGATCATATGAATGGTCTAAGATTTGTAAAGCTTCATATAATCCTCTATCAAAGTTAATTTCATAAGCAGTTTTGCTTTCATAATATTCTTTAATATTAATAAAGAAAGAAAAGTTTGATAACACCAATTCTTCATGAAGAGTCATAATAGTATCGATTATCTTTTTAAAAACCTTAGGTAATCTAGCGATTCTATTATTTTCTTCATTTCTTTCCTTTTTACTAGCCATATCTGCTAATAATAACATTAAAAAATTTTTTTCATCAACAATTGGTGTAACTTCTATAAAATAATCTTTATCATTTTCATATGTATCCATCATTACACTTCCTTATCTTGTTAAATATTTTTCAGGATTCTTAATTTTCATTGATCGTAAAGTATATACCAAATAATTATAATTTTGTGTTTCCAATCTGCTTTTATTCCTAACATTCATTTTGTGATCTAATTCGTAGTTTCTACTAAAAGAATAATTACTGATTAAATTGGTAAAATGGTCCATAATCTTTAATGTTTCTGAATCATAATCATTTTTTATTTTTTCAATTTCTTCTTTTGTAAATGGTATTTTAATAACTTCATTTTCAATATCATATTCAATTGGCTTTCTTAATTCTTGTATTACTTTTTTTAACATTTTTCCTAGTTTTTCTTCATACTTTCTTTGATATTCATAATACGTTTCAATAGGAATTAATTTAGAAAAGTGAATTTCCCATCCATTTGCTTCCAACATGATATCTTGAATCCTTTGTTTATAATCCATTGGCAAATATGCTATATTATCATTGGGAACTGTTTTTGATTTACTTGCTAAGTCAGCAGGCAGTAATAAAACAAAATGTCTCATATCAATTACTGGTGTAATATCAAAAAAATGTCCAATATCTTCCTGTATTTCTTTCATATTTGTTTTCCTCTCATAATTACTGGTTTTTATCATAACAGTTTTTGATTTTAAAATCAATCAATTTCTCTATTTATTTTTCGATAAATTTTGATATTTTTATAACCATATTTTCTTACTTTTTCTAGTTTCAAACATGGATATTCTTCAAATTGTTCAAATTCATATTCACATATAATGATTCCTTCATTGTTCAATAAATTTAATTTTAAGATGGTTTGAATAATTTCATGGAAGCATTTTAAGGAATATGGTGGATCTAAAAAGATGATATCAAATTTAATTTTTTGATTAGAAAAGTAATCCAAGGCCTTTTGATAATCCAATTCCAATATTTGGGCATTTTGTTCGGAAATACTTTCGAGATTTCTTTTTAAAACTTGAATACATTTTTGATTATTGTCTACAAAATAACCAAATTTTGCACCATTACTTAAAGCTTCAATTCCTAAATTACCACTACCTGCAAATAAATCTAAAATGATAGCTTCATCGATTTCATTTTGAATCATAGCAAATAAACTTTCTTTTACACGGTTCTGGGTAGGTCTCGTTCCCTCAATATCAAAACCTTCTAATTTTTTTCCTTTGTACTTACCACTAATAATTCTCATCATTACAACTTCTTTCATTAGTTAGAGTTTTTAATTTTTGATTGATTGCTAATATTAAGAAATCAACCTCATTTTCTAATTGTTTAAATCTCATAAAATCAGAATTTTGAAATAATTGTTGCTTTAATTTTTGATATTCACTACTATAGGGATCCAAAGTTCTTAATATCTTCATTTGACTGAGTAGCTCATCATTTTGTAGCAGTTTTAATTTTTGTTTTTTTAAAGCTACTATTTTCTCATCTTTTTCTAAAAGAGAAAATACTTGATCCATTATCCCATTAATCTTTTCTTTCATATTTATCACATTCTTATTATAAAAGAAAAAATCAGTATTGTCTACTGATTAACTAAGGATATCCATAAAAGAACGAAGTAATTCTATTTTCTGATTCATATCATCTATTTTATCTGTTAAATTTAATTTATATGCTTTTTTCATTTCAATTTCCATTTGTCTAATATTATCAGGGTTACGATTCAAGGCTTTATACCAACTGGAATTATCTCTTAAATAGCGATATAAATACGGATTATTTTTGATTTTAATTTGGGTTTGTACATCCATTAATCTTCTAAATGCTTATACAATGGTCTAGCTTGATAATTATTAGTTGTTTTAGAAACACCAAAATCTTGAATCAAAGCAATGGCTTTTTGTAGACCTTCTGCACCCTTTCTAACAGAATCTAAATCAATTTTTTTGACCATATTAAATAAGTCTTTTAAAGAAGTATCGCCCACTGTTGTTTTCGTCGTTTTAGAAGCTACATTTTGAATATCTCCAACTTCACGATATTTTTCCCATACATTACTATTTTCTCCATAGATATCATACATTTCATAAAATTTTTGCCAACTCATATCACCATGATTTACATGATGAATTAATTCCGGATGACTTCTTACAAAAAGTTTAAAATCTTCCTTTGCCATATTACCACCTAGTTATATATATGAAAAAAATAGGCATTTGTTTCCTTTTTTAAAAAAGAAAAAGGAAATTTCCAATTAGAAATCTCCTAAAAAATCATCAATTGTCATTAAACGATCATCAATTTCCTTTAAGGATACCTTTTGTGTAGTCTTTTTTTCTTCTTTTTTTGGTGGAACTTTAACCAAAGCAGGTTCCTCTTTGGCTTCCATTAAGATTTGTTCGGTAATATCAGAAGCCAACTCTATTTTAGGAGTAACCTCTTCTGGTGTAGTAGATTCATTATTAGACTCTATTTTTCTATTAGAATTAGATAGATCATCCTTTGTTTGTAATTCTATTACCTTAAAAGCATCCATAATATCATGTTTTGAAATCGTACTACCAGTAGAATAACGATCCATAATGGAAATCTCACTAGCTTTTAGTAAATTAATATCCGGAGTCTTAATTCCTATATGGGAACGAGAATTTACCATGAAAGTTTTAATTACATGATAAGGATTAGTTTTTACTTCTCTTAGTAATAATAATCCTCGATGAGCACGAGCTGATTTTTCAAATTCTGTAATTTTAATTCTCTTACCAGTTCCTTTATCGGTAACAACAAATAACATTTCTTCAGTATCTTTAGAAAAAGTAATAGCAGATACTACAAGATCATCCTTTAATTTGATAGCTTTTACTCCACTAGCTTTAATACCTACTTGAGGAATTTCCATCTGATCAAACCAAAGTCCATAATTTCCATTAGTTGCGATAAAGACTTCTGAATCTGTTAAAATTACAGCATTTACAACCTGATCATTTTCCTTCAATTTCATACATTGAATAGGTTTAGAATAACGACTAACTTGGAATTCTTTCAAAGCAGTTCTTTTAATCATTCCCATTTTGCTAGCAATCATAATATCTAAATTTTGATTAAAATCAGTAACAGGAATACAAGAAATAATTTCTTCCTTTTCCTCTAACTTAATAATATTACTAATGTGTTTTCCTAATTCTTTCCATTTAATGTCAGGAATAATATGAACTGGAACATACAAATAATTACCTAAATTTGTAAATAATAGAAGAGTATCAACTGTATTTAATTCATACAATCCAATCACGTAGTCATTATCTTTTAAAGCCGATTCTTCTTGAGATGCCTGATAACTACGCCAAGAAGTTCGTTTAATATAACCATCCTTAGTTACCATAACCAAAACATCTTCTTTTGGTATCATTACAGTAGTATCAATTTTAATTTCTGTAATTTCTTCTTTAATCTCTGTTTTTCTTGGAGTTACATATTCCTTCTTTACTCTACGAAGTTCTTCTTTCATAACTGCTTTCAATTTATCTTCACTAGTTAAAATTTCTTCTAATTCACTAACTGTTTTAGATAGACTAGCAAGTTCTTCTTCTAACGCAGTAACATCTGTATTTGTTAATTTATATAATTGTAAGGTAACAATAGCTTCCGCTTGTAAAGGAGTAAATTCGAATTCTTTTACTAAGTTATCTTTGGCATCTGCTTTATTTTTACTAGCGCGTATCACTTTAATTACTTCATCTAAAATCGATAAACATTTAATTAAACCTTCTACAATATGAAGTCTAGCTTTTGCCATTTTTAAGTCATATTCTGTTCTTTTCGTAATTACTTCTTTTTTAAATTCAATATAAGAATCTAAAATAGCTAGTAAACCTAATTGTTTTGGTCTACGATGATCAATCACAATCATATTAAAATTATAAGATACTTGTAAATCCGTATTTTTTAATAGATAATTAAGAATTAATTCACGATTAGCTTCTTTCTTAATATCAATTGCGATACGCAATCCCTCACGATCGGATTCATCTCTAACTTCTAAAATACCATCAATTTTTTTATCGATACGAATCTCATCAATTTTACGAACCAGTAAAGCTTTATTTACTTCAAATGGAATTTCTGAAACAACAAGAACAATTTTACCTTTTTCTTCTTCCCAACTTGTTTTAGATTTAACAACAATTTTTCCTCTACCTGTCTCATAAGCACTGCGTATTCCTTCAATACCTTCGACAATGCCTCCTGTTGGAAAATCAGGTCCTTTGACAATATCCATAATGGTATCTAAATAACCATTTGGAGAATCGATTCTTTTAATCGTAGCATCAATAATTTCTCCTAAATTATGAGGAGGAATATTAGTAGCATATCCAGCACTAATTCCCGTTGCGCCATTGACAATTAAATTAGGAAATCTAGCAGGTAAAACCGTAGGTTCTACTTCTGAATCATCAAAGTTAGGTGCCCAAACAATGGTTTCTTTATCAATATCTTCTAATAACTCATTACTAATTTTTGAAAGTCTTGCTTCCGTATAACGCATAGCAGCAGGACTATCGCCATCCATAGATCCATTATTACCATGCATATCAATATAAGGTGTAGATTGTTTCCACCATTGACTCATACGAACCA
>CANQKN010000019.1 GCA_947624515.1 uncultured Bacilli bacterium | reverse complement strand
CTCAGTAGGAGAAACAGGAAGATATGGGGCACCTGGTAGACGTGAAATTGGTCATGGTGCTCTAGGGGAAAGAGCACTTTTACAAGTAATGCCATCCGAAGAAGAATTTCCATATACTGTTCGTGTAGTATCTGAAGTATTAGAAAGTAATGGTTCTAGTAGCCAAGCAACCATTTGTGCTGGATGTATGAGTTTAATGGCAGCAGGTGTTCCTATTAAAGCGCCAGTTGCTGGTATTGCGATGGGATTAATTACACATGAAGATGAATATACGATTTTAACGGATATTCAAGGAATGGAAGACCATCTTGGAGATATGGACTTTAAAGTAGCTGGTACTAAAGATGGAATTACAGCATTACAAATGGATATTAAGATTAAAGGAATTACTGAACAAATCTTAAAAGAAGCACTTGCTCAAGCAAAGAAAGCTCGTTTAGAAATTCTAGATGTCATTACAAAACAGATTCCAGAACCTCGTAAAGAAGTAAGTAAATATGCTCCTAAGACTTTGACCTTTATGATTAAACCGGAAAAAATTAAAGATGTCATTGGTCGTGGTGGAGAGATGATTACTAAGATTATTTGCGATGCTTCTCATGTAAATGCTGTTACGGATATCAATGCTGTCAAAGTTGATTTGGAAGATGATGGTAGAGTAACGATTTATCATTCTGATAAAGAAATTATTGAAAGAACACGTGATATGATTTTAGATGTCATTAAGGAAGTAGAAGAAGGACAAATTTATAATGCAAAGGTTGTCAAAATTGAAGACTTTGGATGCTTTGTACAAGTATGGCCTGGATGTGAAGGACTTGTTCATATTTCAGAATTATCTCATAATCATGTAAAAAAATGTGAAGATGTAGTATCACTTGGTGATGAAATCTTAGTAAAAGCAATTGGTCAGGATAAAAAGGGAAGATTAAATTTCTCTAGAAAACAAGCTTTACCGAAACCAAACAATGAAAATGGTGAAAAAGAGAAAAAGGAAGAAAAATAATTGTGATTCAGGGGGAAAATAGAAAATGAAAAAAGAACTATTAATTGAATTAATTCAAGAATTGCATCAAAGAAATTTATCGCCATCGAAATTAAAAACCGAAATGTTAATTAACTTTAATGATAGCCAGGTAGCATTTTTAGAAAATTTGCTTTCTGCAGGTCTTATACAACAGAGTAATTTAAATTATGTTGTTGGTGAAATTTCGAAAATCAAAGGATCTTTCCAAATTGATCAAAAGGTATTATTGCATTTGGAGGATCACAATCGATATTTGAAATGGATTCTTCATAGTTTACAGAAGAATGTCAATAGGGCTTGCAATCACATACAAAAATTTTCTGAATGTATTAAGAATAATTTTCTTGTAGTCCGTTTCAATCTTTTAGATATGTTAGAAAATAAAAAAATAAATGATTTAAATTTGGTAGATAGTATTTTTAATGTGTGTCAGATTGTCTCTGAGTCTCCACTAGAAGTAACATCTAAGCTAAAGCAAGTAGCCTTAAATGATCAAATTTTAAACTTAGTAAAACAGGATGATCCATCTTCTCGAAAATCGTATCAAGAATTATTGAGAAATTTTAGAGAAATTATTGATACTACCTCATATTTTGATGAGATATATGCCCTGATAGAAGATTTACTAGAAAAAAAGAAAGTAAAATGTATTGGTGATCTTTCTTGCTTAATTGAAAAGCTAGCACAGCATGATAGTGATTATTATGATTTCCATTGCTTGAAAACAGTTTTATTAGAATATTGTCCATTAGAACAGGTAGATGTGGATGCCTTAGTTTATGATGTTGGTGCTTTCTCTGGTGATGAAGATGATGATAAAGATGAATTTTTAAAACTTACCCAACTTATTTTTCAACAAGTTTCAAAAGAAAAAGTAACTGCTTTTTATAATTTAGTTTTGGATGCAATGTTAAATCTTTCTGGTGAGTCATTTCATACAATGTATGAAACGATGCAATTAATACTAACCAATCCAAATTTTTTAGATTATGTTAATCAAAATGGTAATTTAGATATTCTTGTTTTCTATATTGCGAATATAGATATTTCAATATTTTCTCCAAGCAGATGCTTGCAACTTCTAAAGAATCAAGAATTATCCTTTGATACTTACTCTAAAATATTGGCATCATTTTCTGATCAAGATTCAATAAAAAATTTTGAAATCAAACTAACTATATATGGTAATCAGCAAGTATTAGATATGATAGAGCAGGATTCCTCTATCTTAAAAAGAATGAATTATATCCTACTAGAAAATAGAAATTTCTACATTTCACAAGGAGAAATATCTTTATATCAAAATCCTACTTTTTTAAAATCTCAATTCTTTGCGAAAAAATATTGCCCATTCTTAAAAAACAGTGGTATTTTGAAAAAAGATATAGTCTTTCAAAATAATTTCTACGAGATATTAAATACATGTGATTTTGAAGATCCTAATTTATTATTTTATATGCAAACTTTACTGAATAGTAATTATGATGAAGGCGACTTAAATCTTATTTATGGTGATATTCTTGCTAAGAAGAAAAAAGTACTTGTTAGTGTTAAAGATTCTATTTATGAAATTCTTGCTTCTAAAGATAGTGAACAAGTCAACTCTTATCTAGCACTGTTAGAAGCTAGTCCATCTAACTTTGATATTAAAGCAGATACCCCAATTATTTATGAGAAAAAAAGAAAGAAGGAAAAATAATCCTTCTTTACATGTTTTTGACGATTTCCTAAATTCTAATGGCAGAATTTTGATAGCAGTATGTTATAATCAAATAAAGTATGGTGATATTACATGATTGAAAACAATTATAATACAAGTTATAGGATAGCTTTATATCAATTGCCACCAGAATATAAAGATTTACTGAATGCTTATTTTTCTGAACATTATTCAAAAAATACTTTTGAATTTGTTACGATGGATGAATTAAAGACGAGTAGTTCTAATATTATGGACCAACCAGATATATTATTAATTGATATCAATCAAGAAATCGATGATGAGTTCAGACAATTTTGTAGTACGAATTTAATACAAGCTATTCGTATTACTGATCAGTCTATTCAGTCTGTTTTTCATGATAATGAATTATTAATTTCAGTTAATCAAGGTTTGATGGAAAAGAAATCATTAACTGATTCAGATTCTACTTCAACAACCATTTTTCATTATTGTGCAGAATTCTTAAGTCAACAAGCTCAATTAGCTAATACTTCAAAATTGCAGTATGTTAGTAAAAATTTATTACAACAAGAAAAACAAGTTTTACCTGATAATCAAAAAGAAGTTTTAGATGTATTAATGCGATTAAATCATTTTATTAAGTTAAAAGATGAATATACAATGATGCATTCTGATCATGTTTCTGATTATGCTGTATTATTAGGAAAAAAATTAAATCTTTCTGATGATGATTTACATCTTCTTCGAATTGGTGGTGAACTTCATGATATTGGAAAAGTAGGAATACCTGATGCTATTCTTAGAAAAGGGAGTTCTTTAACTGATCAAGAATTTGCTATTATGAAAAAGCATACAGTGATTGGTGATGCTATTTTACCTAATCAAGGTTATGAACAAATTAAAGCAATGATTCGTAGTCATCATGAAAAAATGGATGGTACTGGATATCCAGATGGGTTAAAAGGAGAAGAAATTCCTTACTTTGCTAGGATTCTTAGTGTTTGTGATACTTTTGATGCCATGACTACACAAAGAAGTTATAATAGAATGAAAACATTAGAAGAAGCATTTGAAGAACTTCGTAATGCTTCTAAACTACAACCTAATCGTTTTCAAGAACTTCGTCAACAACTGGATCCTGAATTAGTAGAATGTTTTATTCAAGCAGTGAAAGAGGATGCTTCCTTGATGCAAGAATTTAGAAATCGTGATATAGAAATTATGAATTATAGAATGGAACAACAAGCTACTCAAAATTCTACGGAAAGAAGGTTATAATATGGTAAATTATGAAAAGATCGATCATCAAAAAATATGGGAATATTTGAAAAAATTAGCCCCTTTTTTACAATCTCAAGATATAGAAAATTTAGAAACTATTTTTCATTTAATGAAAGAAGATTATACTCCTATTCAAAAATTTAATGATGCAACTCTTCAGTTTGAATTTCAAAAAGAAGAAAAGCCTTATGTAAATCCTGATCTTCCCGATTATATGATAGAGAAGAATTATGATCCAATTATTGAAAAAATGTTAACTAGTTATAACGAAGCAAAATCTCATATGGAAATTAGTGAATTAATTTGTATTGCCTATATTTTATCAATGATGGATGACTATCATGCTAGTATCAGTTTAGTAGAAAAAGAAGAAAAAATAATATTAAAACTTAGTTCTAGGGATGATAAGAATATAATTCCACATATGTAAGAAAAAGAAAATTTCTTTTTCTTTTTCTTTTTGTAAAAAAAAAGGATTTTTTTCATATAGTTTATTAGGTGATGTTATGTTAAAAAAATATACTTCTTATTTAGGAGTCTTAGTACTTGCTTGTTTTAGTTTTTATTATACAGATAAAGCTGTTGATATTGTTAAAAGAAATGACCCTATTATGAAAAGTATATTAGCTAATTCAGAAAATTACTATGTTGATCCTATGAGTGCTATTATTCATGGTGATGAAATTACAGTTGGTATGAATGGAAAGAAAGTAAATGTTGATAAAAGTTATCAAAATATGAAAACAATTAATCAATATCATGAATCCATGTTAGTTTTTGATGAAGTAATTCCCGATATTTCTTTAGCAAATGCATATAATAAGTATATTGTAGGTGGTAATCAGCATAAAAATCAGGTTGCTTTAGTATTTAAAGTAAGTGATTCTTATTATGTAAATGCACTTAATGATATTTTGTTAGCCAAGAATGTTTTAGGTACTTTCTTTATGGATGGAGATGTAGTAGAAAATCATATGAATCAAGTTCTAGAATTAGTTAGTAATGGGTATGAAATAGAAAATTTGGGATATGATGGAGAATATACTTTAGAGAGATTTGGATGGACGAATAATATGATTTCTTCTTTAACTGATCAAGATACTAAATTCTGTTATACAGATTATAAAAATAGTAATGTTTTAGATTTGTGTAGTAGTTATAAGATGTATACTGTTAAGCCAACGATTAGTGTAAATAATTATCCATTTACTACAGTAAAAAAAGAATTGGAAAGTGGTAGTATTATTAGTTTTAATTTGAATGAGACTACTTTGAAGGAATTACCTAGTATTATTTCTTATATTCAACAAAAAGGATATGACTTGGTTACCTTAAGTGAATTAATTAATGAAAATTTAGTAGAAGAAAAATAAGTTTTATGATACAATGTTGATGCAGGAGTGTTTTATATGCAAGAAATTAGTAATAAAGAATTTATTGATAAAGTAGAAAAATATATGCAACAGAAGAAACCTTTTCTGGAAGTAGAGATTGTAGAAGATATTAAGAAAAAGCAGATTGCTTATTCTCAGTTTTCATTACCTTTATCAATGCTCAAGGAAATTTCTATTTTTCAAAATATTTATATGAATTTTTCTGTATTGCAAATTAAAAATTCTTATGGTAAAACGATAGGAATTCAATTATTAGATGATCAACAGGAAGTTTTTCAATTTTGTTCCTATGACAGGAAAAAACTTGATGATAGTATCAATCACATTGATCAATACTTTATAAATACTAAAAAAAATCAATTTGTTTTAGAACTTCAAAATACAACGAGTACCAATCGAAATCTGTTTGCTATTAGTATGAATTCTTTATCTACTAATCAATTACTACAAGAAGTATTAATGTCTATTTCTCAGCAGATAGATAAACTTTTTGGTATTGAAAGCGAAAATATTAAAATTTATCAAATTCATAGAAAATAAAGGGTTATTTCAACTCTTTTTCTTGTGGAAAGATTCTTTTTATAGTATAATTTACCTAGTGGTAAGGTGATCGTATGTACTTGAAAGAAATACAAGCATCAGGATTTAAATCCTTTGCAGATAAATTAAGTATTGTGTTAGATAATAATATTACTTGTATTGTAGGACCTAATGGTAGTGGAAAAAGTAATGTTGTAGATGCAGTTCGCTGGGTATTAGGAGAACAATCTGTTAAAAGTCTTCGTGGAGATGGGACTATGACGGATGTTATTTTTTCTGGTAGTAAAAGTCGTAATGGGTTAAATGTTGCTAGTGTTTCCTTAATTTTTGATAATAGTGATAACTATTTAAAAGTTCCTTATACAGAAGTATCTATTAAAAGAAAAGTGTATCGTACTGGTGAAAATGAATATTTTTTAAATGGCGAAAAATGTCGGTTGAAAGATATTACGGATTTATTTATGGATAGCGGAATAGGAAAAGAAAGCTTCAATATTATTTCACAAGGAGAAGTACAAAAGATTTTATCTAACTCTCCTTATGATAGAAGAGTAGTATTTGAAGAAGCTGCTGAAGTATTAAAATATAAAAAAAGAAAAGAAGAAGCCATTCGTAAATTAGATCGTACTCATAATAATTTGGATCGTGTGAATGATATTATTGCGGAATTAGAGATTCAATTAGAACCTTTGAAAGAACAAAGTATCAAAGCAAAAGAATATTTAGAAAATAAAAGAGCATTAGAGAATATTGAAGTTGCTTTAATTGCTTATGAAATAGGGACTTTACATGAAGAATATCAATTAGATAAGAAAAAAATTCAAGATTTAAATGAAGAAATTGTTTCTTTATCTACTCATAATAGTGGCAGTGATGCTACTATTGATCAAGCTAAAGTAAACTTATTAAAGTTAGAAAAAGAAATTGATGAACTTCAACAAAAATTATTAGAACTTACTAAGCAAGAAGAAAAAATGAATGGTGATAAAAAAATTCTGCAAGAAAGAAGTAAATATGATGCAAAAGATAATCGCGTTCATGAGAATATCACTTTATTAAAAGAAAATGAATTAAAATTAAAAAATGATATTAGTTTATTGGAAAAAGAAATTGAATTTGATAAAGATCATCTATTACAACAGCAGAAACAACTACAAGAAATAGATAAACAGTTAGATTCTTGTAATCAGACTAGTATGCAATACTTACATGATCAAAATTTTAAGAAAAAAGAAAACTATGATATCGAAAATAGAATTAGTTCTTTACAAAATTTTATTGAAAATGGTGGTTATTTACCAAATAGTATTAAAAGTATTATGAATAATCCAAGATTAAATGGTATTCATGATGTTATTGGTAATGTGATTGAAATAGATTCTAAATTTAGCAAAGCCTTGGATGTTGCTTTGGGTGGAAGTAAACAATTTTTAATTGTTGATAATGAAGAATGTGCAAAAGAAGCAATTTCTTTTCTGAAAGATAATAAATTAGGCAGATGCACTTTTTTTCCTTTAAATGTAATTAAATCTAAATCTGTAGATAGTGAAACTATGCAAATATTAAGACAGGAAATTGGTTATATTGATACTTTAGCTAATATGACTAAATTTGATTCTATTTACAAAAATATTGTTTATAATCAATTAGGCAATGTTTTATTAGTAACTAATCTTGATGCCGCTAATAAAATTAGTAGAAAGATTCAAGGCCGATATAAAATTGTAACCATTGATGGGGAAGTTATTCATGTTGGTGGTTCTATTACTGGTGGAAATTTAAATACAACTAGAAGTATTATTACGGATAAACAGGAGTTAGAAAAATTAGATAAACAAAGAATCGGTAATCAACATATTATTGATGAATTGGAAGCTAAACTAAAAGAAATTGAAAAAGAAAAAAATAGTATTTTAGAAAAAAAAGAAAGCTATCAATCTTCTTATGTTTTGGAAAATGAAAAACTACATAGCAAATATCATACATTAACGGAATATCAAAATCGATTAGAAACGATTCACTCTGAACTTTCTAGTTTAGAACATGTTGTTAGTTCCTCTTTATCAGAAGAAGAAGAAAGAATTATGTCAACATTCTATGAAGTACAAAGTCAAAAACAACAGGTACAATTAGAATGTAATCAAAAAATAAAAGCAAAAGAATCTTTAAAATCAGAAATAGAAGAATTAGAGGCAAAAAATAAAGTTAATAACAGTACTTTAAATAAGAAACAAAATGAATTAAAAGATTTAGAAATTACAGTTAGTAAAATTGATGTCAAATTAGATTATTATCTGAATACTTTAAGTGAAGATTATGAATTAACTTATGAAAAAGCTAAAGATGATTACCAATTAGATTTAGAAGTGGATGATGCAAGAGAAAAGGTTAATACTTATAAAAATAATATTAAAAAAATTGGTATGGTTAATTTAGCATCCATAGAAGAGTATGAAAAAGTATCAGAAAGATATCAGTTCTTAGATAGTCAAAGAAATGATTTATTAGATGCGAAAGAAACGCTATTAGAAATTATCCATGAAATGGATGAAGTGATGAAAGAAGAGTTTATGAAAACTTTTAAACAAATTCAAGTAGAATTTGAAAATGTCTTTAGACAATTATTTAGTGGTGGTAAAGCATCTTTAAAATTAACAGATCCTGATAATATTTTAGAAACTGGAGTTGAAATTATTGCATCTCCTCCAGGAAAAAAATTAACGACTATTTCTCTTTTATCTGGTGGTGAAAAAACATTAACGGCAATTAGTTTATTGTTTGCTATTTTAAATGTAAGACCAATTCCATTCTGTATTTTTGATGAAGTGGAAGCAGCTTTGGATGAAGCTAATGTTGATAATTTTGGTAGATATTTGGATCATTATAAAACCAAAACACAATTTTTACTAATTACTCATAAGAAAAAAACAATGGAATATGCTAATACACTATATGGTATTACGATGCAAGAATCTGGTGTTAGTAAATTGGTAAGTGTTAAGTTAGAAAGTAAGTAATAATATTCAAAATTTTAAAACAATAATAAATAGAAAAATTAATTCAATAAAAAAAGTTTCCATCTGGAAACTTTTTTAATAATAATAAGGATTGTAGTAATAATAATTATTAGAATAATTATATGGATAGTAATAAGGTTGTTGATAGTAGTAAGGTGCTGGATAATAATTTGGTCTATTATTGTTACCAATTGCATATCCTGCTACACCACCTAATAATAATGGAGCGATAAATCCTCCTCCAATGAATCTTTGATCATTATTATTTACACCACGATACATATTTCTATTAAATTGTGGTATATTATAATTGTATGGATACATAAAATCACCTCTTAATCATATTTTATGTATCAGAAGGGAAAGAGTGAAAATGAGTGATAAATTAAAAGAATTAGCAGATTCTATTGTCAATTATTCGATTCATGTAGAAAAAAATGAAAAAGTTTTAATTACAACACAATCTTTAGAAACAAGAGAATTTGTATCTTACTTAATTGAAGCAATTTATAAAAGTGGTGGAGTACCTTGTTTAAAAATTAATGATCCTTTACTAGGTGCTCAATTATCAGAAGGAAATAACGAAGCTAGAATTGATTTATTAAAGACTATTCAAGAAAATGAAGTAGAATTATTCGATTCTTTTATCAATATTCGTTATTCTATGAATGATTATGAAACCAAAAATGTACCTGGAGAAATGGCTAAGAAATTAAGTCAAGCGCTTCTTCCATCTTCTGATGTTAGAGTTAATCAAAGAAAATGGGTACTTTTAAATTATCCTTCTTTATTAGATAGTTATAAGGCAGGAATGAGTAGTCGTGAATTTAGTCATTTTGCTTTAGATGTTATGACCGTTAACTATCAACAAATGGGACAGTTAATTAAACCACTGAAAACATTAATGGATAAAACCGATAAAGTTAGAATTGTATCTCCTGGTACTGATTTAACTTTTAGTATTAAAGGTATGGGTAGTATTCCTTGTGTAGGAGAAATGAATATTCCTGATGGGGAACTTTATAGTGCACCCGTTAAAAATAGTGTCAATGGTACTATTACTTATAATACGCCAAGTCCTTATCAAGGTCGAGTTTTTAACCATGTATCATTAGAATTTAAAGATGGTAAAATTGTGAAAGCAACATGTGATGAAGATAATGAAAAATTAAATGAAATTTTTAATACCGATGAGGGAGCTCGTTATGTTGGAGAATTTTCTTTAGGATTTAATCCTAAAATTTTATATCCAATGGGAGATATTTTATACGATGAAAAGATATTAGGAAGTCTACATTTTACACCAGGACAGGCATATAAAGATTGCTACAACGGAAATGATTCAGGCATACATTGGGATATGGTATTAATTCAAAGGAAAGACTATGGTGGTGGAGAAATTTACTTTGATGATGTGCTAATTCGTAAAGATGGTATGTTTGTGTTAGAAGAATTAAAACCATTAAATTTTGATTATAAAGGATAAGTCCAAGATACATTGGACTTTTTTTTATGTTTATGATATAATAAGCGAAATTTAGGGGGTTACTATGAAAGAAAAAAGATCAATTATGGAAAAGAATTTCGATTTATTATTAAGTGATTATTTTTTTATTCCGATGGATATGAAAGATATTGCTAGATTATCTAAATTTACTAGTTTATCAAAATTTAATGTTATGGTTTCTAACTTATCATTATCGAATCTTTTTACTTTACATATTATCAAATCGAAAAAGATGTATGCATTAGTGAAAGACAAGAAAAAATATCATTTTCAAAGATTATCTGATATTATCAATTACAGTTTAGATAAAAAGATATTATTGGATCCTAAAAAAAGAAGTTCTAAAGTTTTGATGAGATCTTTAAGATTAGCTTGTTCTCCAGATTTTATAAATGCTTGTTTGGTTGTAGCTTTTACTAAAAATGATTTATCGGTTTTAATTGAATATGAAAAAAATCATCATTTATATATTATTGATTATGCTAATAATTTAGTGATGGCAAAAGAAAATTATCAAGAACTTTATCAAATGAAAGAGGTAAGTAGAATTGATCAAGTTACCCTTTATAAGATTCATTATCTTTTAACACAAGGTTATTTTAAACTTTTCCCTTCTTTCTACGTCTTATTATTTCCTAATGAAGTTTTAAAAGATATCAGCAAGATGGAAAAATGGTTCGTAAAGAAATTTGATCATTTAGGTATTCACTTTAATAATTATTTTTGGCTTGGTGATGATTGTGATGATTTATTTTTAACAGATGAGGATTTTCAAGTAGAAAAAATTAGCTCCACTTATCATGAAATAAGAGAATTTACCATGAATCCTAATCTTCCTAATAATCACATATCTTTTGATGAAAAAACGAAGAAATACATCTATCATAAAAGAAATGAAAATGTCACTTTTGAATTGTTATCAGATTACATAGAAAATCCTGAAATAAAAGAAGAGTTATTATCATTTAATCGATATGGAAACTGTCATGAAAACAGTACTGGTTTAATGCTTTATTTTGATACTTGTTCTAAAAAATGGTTAGTAAATGGGAAAATAAAAATTAATGAAAAAGATTATTTTCATCATACTTGGGTAGAATTTGAGAAGCAAGGAGAAATACTAGTAATTGATTACAATAGTAACATCATTTTAAGAAAAAAAGATTATGATCGATTAACAGGAGCTAGAGAAATCAATAGAACGGATGTAGATACATTAGAATCATTAATTCATTTGCTAGATGATTTTGATTTATCTATCCCTTCAGGTATTTTTGGTTATTTTTCTCAGGAGTTAAAACGCGATTTAGAAAAAAATAAATTTTTAATTAAACAAAAAGAAACAGAGTAGATTATTCTGTTTCTTTTACTAAGCGGAAGAAATTAATACTTGGTCTATCAAACCATCTAAATTCATACATACTAGTTCCTAAACCACCGGATACATATAACTCTGTATTTCCTAGACTATATTCTTCATTAGGATATTTTCTTCCTTCTTCTACTTTCATAATAGATCCAATTCCCGGAAGTCGAATCTGTCCATTATGAGAATGTCCTGCTAAAGCTAAATTAACTTTATATTTATTTACTATATTATCAATTACATCGGGTTCATGTAATAGAGAAACGGTATATAAACCATCCATTTCAGAATAACTAAATGCTGAATCAATATCACAGTCATTTTCTAAAATACTACCAACTCCTGTTAATAAAATTGGTATATTTCCTTTATAATAAATGAGTTCATAATTATTATTTAAAATTTTAAATTCTGTTTCTTGGAATACTCTATTAAAATAGTCAGTATCATAATCATGATTTCCTTTAATTGCATATAGACCAGTTGTTGCTTTTATTTTATTGAGACTTGTAATTAGACTAGTTAATTCTTTTTCTGTAGGAGTTTTTTGATTATCGATTAAATCTCCTGTAAATACCACTATATCTGGTTTTAATTGATTAATTTTATTTACTATTTTTTCTACTTCTTTTTCTTTAATGGTTGTTAGATAATGTAAATCTGAAAATTGAACAATCTTAAAACCATGAAAAGATTCTGGTAATTGTTCACTTTCAATTTTATATTCTCTTACTACTAATCCTTTGGCACCTATAAAATGCATATATAAAAGTAATAGAATCACAATAATGATCATAATAAAGAATATTTTTAGAAAAATCCCAATCCCCTTATGAATTTTTTCTTGTCTTTCTTCTTTTTTGATATTTTCATCTAATTCTTGATTTTTTTCTCTACGACTCATCATAAAATAATCATTGCTCCTAAAATAGAGAAGATGGTAAGAACAGTATTATGAAATATATGCATCATCATAGAAGTGTAAATGTTATCTGTTTTGGCATACATATAACCAAAAGCAATTCCTAAAGAACTATAAGGGATGATATAAAATAAATCCCAATAACTATTTAAACTTAAAATAACATGTAGTCCACCAAAAATGAAACCGGACATTAATACAAATAAGATTTTATTTTCAAAAATATCTCGGAAAGATTTTCGAAATGTTAATTCCTCAATAATTGGTGCTAATATTCCTACGGTAATGATTGATAAAAAACTAGAAGAATGAATGAGTTCTTGGACACCTTCTTCATTTCCTGCTTGGGCTTGAGTAATAAATAGGGAAATGATAATATTAGATGCCATCATCACTACGAGACCAATTAACCAATACTTGATTCCACTATCTAATATTTGATAAAAATTTCCTTTTAATTTTTGAAAATCTTCTTTTAAGGTTTTTCGATATAAAAATATTAAAATGAGTAGTAATATGGAATCAGAAAACATTGTTAAAAAGAGTTGTTGAACATTGGTAATATTATTGATATCTAGTTTCCATATATAGATTGGAATTAATTGTAATAAGGAAGAAAAGAAAAATAATAACAGTACCAATCCTGTTTTTAAAATGTTTTTAGTAAAAGTTTTCATTTGATCATCTTCTTTCTAACCTAATCTTATCATAAGTTTAAAAAAAACTCTTCTTTTTTTCATAAAATATTTAAATTTTCTATGTAAATTTGAATTTCTGTGTTATAATCTAGTTACAACGAGTGGGAAACCACTCGGTTTTGTTTGATTAAGGAGGAATCATGAAAGAAAAAATAATAGAAGCAATTGGTGATAAATTAAAAAATTTAGATGTCTTTATTGATGATATTACTTATGGTAAAGTGGATGGTGAAAATACATTAACAATTGTTTTAGATAGCAAAGAAATGATTCCACTTGATAAAGTGGTAATGGCAACAAGAATTATTAATCCAATTCTAGATAAATTAGATTTGATTTCAGAAAGTTATACATTAGATGTATATGCAAAAGAAAAAGGAGATGTAGAATAATGAATGGTAAAGAATTTATCAAGGCTGTTGACTTGGTAGAAAAGGAAAAAGGAATTGATCGTGAGATTATTTTTGAAGCGATGGAAAATGCTTTAATGGCTGCTTATAAAAGAAATACGGGAATTCAAAATTCCAAAGTCATGATTAATAAGGAAACAGGAGATATTAAAGTTTATTCTTATTTAACTGTTGTTGAAGATGAAAAAGAAGATGATTTAGAATCTGATGGAATTGATTTAGATACGGAAATTAGTTTAACAGAAGCTAGAAAAATCAATAAATCTTTAAATGTAGGAGATACGATTGATACTGAGGTTACTCCAAAAGACTTTGGTAGAGTAGCAACTTCTACTGCGAAACAAGTATTAATTCAGAAAATCCGTGAAGCTGAAAGAAATAGTATTTTAAATGAACTTGGTGATAAACAAGATGAATTATTAATTGGAACAGTAGAATTAGAAGATACCGATAATTATTATATTAATTTAGGAAGAAGCAATGGTATTTTACCTAAAAAAGAATGTATTCCTGGAGAAAAAATAGAGATGGGATCTCAGATTAAAGTTTATGTTAGTAAAGTAGATTCTAATAGTAAAGGATTATTAATTTTGCTTTCTAGAACTCATTATGGTTTTGTCAAAAGATTATTTGAATTAGAAATTCCAGAAATTAATGATGGTTCTGTTTTAGTATATAGTGTTGCTAGAGATGCTGGTTCTAGAAGTAAGGTAGCTGTATACTCAGAAAAAGCTAATATTGATCCAATAGGTGCTTGTATTGGAGAAAAAGGTAGTAGAATTGGTAATATTTTAAAGGAATTACATGGCGAAAAGATTGACATTGTGAAATATGATAAAGATCCAGCTATCTTTATTGAAAATGCACTTGCTCCTGCTAAAGATTTAAAAGTATTAATTATGGATCCTAAAAAACAAGAAGCTTTAGTCATTGCTGATGGAGATAATTTTTCTTTAGCAATTGGTAAAAAAGGAATGAATGCTAAACTAGCTTCTCGTTTAACGAAATATAAAATCGATATTAAAAATAGTAATCAAGCAAGTGAGTTAGGTATTACTTTTAGGGATGAGTAGTATGAAAGTAAAAAAAATACCAATGAGAATGTGCTCAGTAACGAGAGAAAGATTTCCTAAAATAGAATTACTGAGAATCGTAAAAACTCCTGAGGGAGAAGTAAAAGTAGATCTAACAGGTAAATTAAATGGACATGGAGCATATATTAAAAAAGATTTGAGTATTTTAGAAAAGGCAAAAAAAACGAAAGCATTATCTAGAGCCTTAGAAATAGAAATACCAGAATCTGTTTATCAAGAAATAGAAGAAATTGTAAAACAGGAAGCAAAATAGTTCCATTTAAAAGGTTTAACTAATAAAAGGAGGGTGATATTTATGATGAGTGTGTTAGAGTATGCAGAAGATGTAAATAAATCTATCGAAGAGATATTTGAATTATGTAAAAAATTGGGAATTTCTGTATCGAATGAAGATGATTTATTAGATCAAGATGATATTACATTACTAGATAATGAAATTCAAAATAGTGAAGATTCTACAGATGATTCTATGGATAATTATGATGATGATGAATTCTTTGAAAAGGTAGAAAATCTTGCTGCTAATACAAAAATGGTGGAAGAAAAACAAAAAACGAAAATTAAACCAAAAAAGCAATCTCAAAATGAAGAACAAGATAATTTCTTAAAAGATAAAAAGGAAATTTATAAACATCGTGAAAAATTGATGACGAATGAATTAAAAGCTGATGATACAGTTGTGTTATATAAAGAAAATATGACAGTAAAGGATTTAGCAGATAATATGGGAGTTGCTCCAAGTGAATTAATTAAAAAGTTAATGGGTCTTGGTATTATGACAACTTTAAATAATTCTTTAAGTTTTGAAGTTGCCGAAATTTTAGTAGCTGATTATGAAAAGACATTAAAGAAAGAAGAATCTGCTGATATCTCTAATTTTGAAAATTTTGAGATTATTGATGATGAAAAAGATTTACAGGAAAGACCTCCAGTTGTTACAATTATGGGCCATGTTGATCATGGTAAGACTTCTTTATTAGATGCCATTCGTGATGCTAATGTAGTAAGTGGAGAAGCTGGGGGTATTACGCAAGCAATTGGTGCTTATCAGGTAGAAGTAAATGGTAAGAAGATTACATTTATTGATACACCAGGTCATGAAGCATTTACAGAAATGAGAGCAAGAGGCGCTAGTGTTA
>CANQKN010000018.1 GCA_947624515.1 uncultured Bacilli bacterium | reverse complement strand
ATGTTAAGGTTGCTTCCTTACCATTTAGACTTACAGTGATTGTTGGTTTTTTAGTATCTAAGTGAACTACTTGAGGACTGCTCCATTCACTCTTTAAACCACTATTAGAAACTGATCGATACCATATATATATACTTCCTTCTTGTGAGATATTTACAGTATTTGAGGTTTTACCAGTTACTGTTACATTAGTCGATGGCGTTGCAGAATTGCTTGATGTATAATATTCATATTCTTTTATTCCACTTATTGCAGTTCCGCCTGTTGATATTGAGATTGTTGGTGCTGTTGTTACCCAACCAGCATTTCCACCTGTTATCGTTGGTGCTGTTGGTGGAGTTTTATCTAATTTCAAATCATAATTACTAATACTACTACAAGTTCCTGCTCTGTTACAAGCTTTTGCGTAATATGTTGTTAAAGGTGTATTGGATGTAATTGATAGACTCGTTGTTTTTGTATCTGGATTATTTTTGGTATCAAAATAGTAATCAATTCCACTGGTTGAACTACTACCACTCACAGTTAAAGTTGTGTCTGCTTTATGCCAATTACCACTTGTAATTTTATCATTTGCTGCTATAGTTGGTGCTTTTGGTGTTGCCTTATCTACTTTTACCGTAACAGCACAAGTACCAATTTTTCCAGCTGTACTCATTACACTTCCAGTTATTTTCGTTCCATCGGTATCAGAAGTAATACTTTCTTGAGATAATATTTGCGTTGCTATCTCACTAATCGTTGGTGTAGTATTTAAAGATAAAGTTACATCTGTTGTATACCATTTGTTGCTACCTTCTGTTCCTGTTACTACAATACTACAAGCTGGAGTTTGCTTATCTAGTTTTACATCATAATTACTGATATCACTACAGGTTCCTGCCCCATTACAAGCTTTTGCATAATAGATTGTGGAAGCGGTATCAGCCGTAATTGATGCACTCGTTACCTTCGTAGTTGGATTTGCTTTGGTATCAAAATAGTAATCAATTCCACTTGTTGAACTACTACCGCTAACGGTTAAGGTTGTATCTTCCTGATGCCAATTACCTGTTGTGATGTTATCATTTGCTGTTATAGTTGGTGCTGTTGGCTTTGTTTTATCTACTTTTACAGTAATAGTACATGTACCTACTTTTCCAGCTGTACTTGTTACTGTTCCAGTTACTTCAGTACCATTAGTATTCGCAGTAATTTTATCAAGGCTAATTGTTGATTTGGAAATTTTGCTAATTGTTTCTGTTGATTGTAATGCTAAAGTAACATCTGTTGTATACCATTTATTGCTACCTTCTGTTCCTGTTACTACAATACTACAAGTTGGAGTTTGCTTATCTAGTTTTACATCATAATTACTGATATCACTACAGGTTCCTGCCCCATTACAAGCTTTTGCATAATAAACTGTAGAAGCAGTATCAGCATTAATTGATACACTCGTTGTTTTCGTATCTGGATTAGTTTTGGTATCAAAATAGTAATCAATTCCACTGGTTGAACTACTACCATCAACGGTTAATGTCGTATTTTCTTTATGCCATTTTCCCGTTGTGATGTTATCATTTGCTGTTATCGTTGGTGCTGCTGGTGTTTGCTTATCTACTTTGACAGTGATAGGACAACTTCCTACTTTTCCAGCATTACTAGTTACACTTCCTGTTACCTTAGTTCCAGTTGTATTATCAGTAATACTTTTTGGAGATAATACTTGTGTCGCTACTCCACTTACTGTTGGTGTTATCTTTAATTCTAATGTGACATTACTTTTATACCAACCATTTATTCCTTCTGTTCCTGTTACTACAATACTACAAGTTGGTGTTTGTTTATCAATTTTGACATTGTATTCTTTTACTGCACTCACATTTCCTGCTTGATCTACACTTCTAATATAATAATTTTTATCACCATCTATATTATGTGTGTAATTATTACTAGATAATTTAGTCCATTCTTGTTGATCCGTACTAATTTCATAATAAGAAATTCCGCTTCCTAATAATCCTGTTTTTGCATAATCTGTTGATTGAAATTCAGCATAAATATCATTACTATACCATTTACCATTATAAACTTTTCCTGATTTATTATTATATTTTAATACTACTTGTGGTGTACTTGGTTTTACTTTATCTACTACTTTAATAGTAATTTGTTTGGTTGCTCCTTTATAAGCATAGGTTACTACAGTCGTTCCTAATTTATTAGTATCAATTAATCTTGGACTTCCTGTTACATTATTACTTACTAATTGTCCTAAGTAATAAGCCTGTGCTGTTGGTAATGTAAAATTCTCTCCTTGTAACACTTCATATTCATTTTGAGGTACTTGTATTGTGTAATTCTTACTATCACTTGTTACATTATTATCTTCTGTGTAATTACAGTTTTCCCCTTCAGTTTTATAATTTTTACACAATAGACAACTGTAATATTCATATTGATTCTTCCCTGTTTTTTTAACAGTTACCTTTGCATCACATGTATTTCCATCTTCATCTACAATTTCATCAATATAATGATTTCCTACTAATTCATTTAATTCTATTACAGTAACATTTCCTATTTCCTTTGGATATAAAGAACGATAGTCCTCGATATAATCTTTTCCTGACAATTTAATTGTATCCTCTAAACTAGAATAATACTGATTAGTTCCTTTTGTAAGATACTTACTAACAGCAGGAATAGCGATAATTAGTAACATTCCTATAATTAATACCACTGCTAATAATTCAATTAACGTAAATCCCTTTTGTTCCCTCATACACTTCACCTATTCTTATCTATATTTTACCTTTTTTATTTTCTAAAGTAAAGAAAAAAAGAGGTTTTTCCTCTTTATTAAAATAAATTAAAAATAAGAGTTGTTAGAAAACATAGAAGGATTCCACAGACAGTTGGTATTATCATAGCATATAATGTCCATTTTAAACTTCCTGTTTCTTTTTTGATGGTTAAACAAGTAGTTGCACATGGAAAATGCATTAAAGATAATAGAATTGTATTAATAGCAGTTAGTATTGTCCAACCATGATCGATTAACAAATTTTTTAGTTCACTAATCGAATTATAATCAGTTAGAGTCCCTAGTGATAAATAAGACATAATCATAATAGGAATTATAATTTCATTAGCTGGAAAACCTAGTAAAAAGGCTGTAATAATGATTCCATCTAAACCGATCATTTTTCCAAAGGGATCAAAAAAGTGATTGATATAGGCTAATAAACTAGTATTTTCAATATGGATATTGGCAAGGATCCAAATCATAAATCCCGTTGGTATTGTTACTATGATAGCTCTTCCAACAACATGTAATGTTTTATCAAAGATACTTCTTACTATTACTTTTAAAATCTGCGGTTTTCGATAAGGTGGTAATTCTAATACAAAAGAAGATGGTACTCCTTTTAATAAAGTATGGGATAACAGATAAGAAATGAAAAAAGTCATACCAATTCCTAATAGGATTACAGCTGTTAATAATAGTACTTGAGTAAAGGATGCTATTTGATTGCTTGCACTTACTAAGAACATAGATATCATCACAATGATCATAGGAAATCTACCATTACAAGGAACAAAGTTATTGGTTAATATAGCGATTAATCTTTCTCTTTTGGAATCGATAATTCTAGTACCAATTACTCCTGCTGCATTACATCCAAATCCCATCATCATACATAAAGCCTGTTTTCCACATGCTTTACATTTTTGAAACCCTTTATCCAAATTAAATGCTATTCTCGGTAATACTCCTAAATCTTCAAAAATGGTAAATAAAGGAAAGAAAATAGCCATAGGTGGTAGCATCACAGAAATTACCCAACTTAAGGTACGATAAATTCCCCCTACTAATAAACTACTCATCCAACTAGGAGCATGCATATAAGATAAAACATGAATTAAGTTTGTTTCTAAATTGGAAAATAACTGAAATAACCAGGAGGATGGGTAATTAGCTCCTGTAATTGTTAACCAAAATATTAACATTAATATTATGATCATAATAGGAATTCCCGTTTTTTTACTAGTTAGTATTCGATCTATTTTTTTACTTCTTTCATCATAACAAGAGTTATTATAACATACTACATCTTCACTAATTGCTTCTGCCTTTTTCATAATTTCAGAAACAAAATCATCATTTGAATTTTCTTTTTTTCGCTCTATCACTATCTTTTTTATGTTTTTAGGAAATGGTTTTTTTAAATAATTTAAGATTTCCTGTTCTAAGATCAAATCCTGTTCCATGAAACGAATGGCTAGCCATCTAGAAGATAGGTTTTTCAGATCTATTTTCTTTAATTCATTTTCTAATAATTTGATCGTTTCTTCTGTTTCTTTACGATATCTTACTTTGGTTGGTGTATATTTTTCTGATTCCAATTTATGTAACTGTTCTAATAATTCCTTCATTCCCCTTTTTTTCCTTGCTTCTGTTCCTATTACGGGTACTCCTAATTTTTTTTGAAGTAATGATAAATTAATACTAACTTTCTTTTTCCTAGCTTCATCTAATAAATTTACACAAACTATCACATTAGGTGTGATTTCTAAAATTTGTAGCACTAAATTTAAATTTCTCTCTAAACATAGACTATCACATACAACAATAACGGCATGATAAGGTTCAAAACATAAAAAATTTCTAGCAATGGTTTCTTCTTCGGAATGAGATATTAAAGAATAGGTTCCTGGTAGATCGATTAATTCATATTCTTGATTTTTATATTTAAATTCACCAGTTGCACCAGCTACTGTTTTTCCTGGCCAATTGCCTGTATGTTGATGTAATCCTGTTAAGGCATTAAAAATAGTTGATTTTCCTACATTAGGATTTCCTGCTAACGCAATTCTTTTTTTCATAGTTCCTCCACATCAATATATTTAGAGTCACATTTTCTAATGGCAATAGTTGCATTTCTAACTTTATAGGCAATTGGATCTCGAAATGGACTAGATAAAATGGCTGTGATTTTAGTTCCTGGTATTAATCCCATATCTAATAATCTTCTTTTGATACTTTCTTCATTATGAATTTCTATAATTTTTCCACTTTGTCCTATTTTTAAATTATTTAGTGTTATCTTTTGCTTCATATTATAACCTCACTAACTCTAGTTTAATATATGAATTAATGAGTACTTTGGATATGCTTTTCATGGCAAAAAGTAGAAAAAAGAACTTTTATTCTATTGAAAAAAGCTCTTTATTTTTTATCACTTCTTTTTAATGAAATTTTTGAACTGTTTTTAATAATTCAAGAAAATGTTGTTGTTGGTTTTCTTTTTTGAATCTTACTGTGATCTTTTTTAAATAAATACCTGTTGATAATACTTCAATAATCGCAATGAATAAAAGCAATAAAGTTTGATTTTCTATTTTTTCATTTAAATCCATTAAATAGATACTGACTTCATCTATTAAGTCCTTATTTTTATTCATTAATTCTTGATAAATTTTTCGAATTATAATTTTTTCATCTATTGGATTTATTTTTTGAATAGAAAACAGACTAGAAAAATCAATACTATTTTTTTCTTTTTTTCCACATTCCGTAATAATTGATTTTTTAATGATTTTTTGAATATCACGAAATGTACATCCTAAATTAGAAGTATGATAATAAAGGTGGGCTAATTTTATAAAAATAGTATTCATAGGAATATAATCATTGTCAAAATATAGTTTATGACTATGGCAAAATGGACATAGACAAATTCCTTTTTGATTTACACTTTTGATTTGATCGACATAAAAAACATTTAAGCAATGATAGCAAACCGCAATATTATTTGTTTCTATTTTTTCTTGATTAGGAAGATTATATTTAAGTTGTTTAATTTCTTCTAACATTTCTTTTAGAGAATAATCACTTTCCGGAAAACTATTATCAGGTATTGTGAGTAATCGATTAATTATTAGATTTAGTTTGTTATCTTTGATCTTTTTTTTCTCTATAATTCCCTTTAGTAAAATTAATAAATCTTCTTCTGGTAAATCATCTATAGGTACTTTTTCTAAAAGAAAATATCTTTTTTCATAGTCTTTAGGCATGATTAAAAAATAATTCACATCATCGATTAGATCCGTAATTTGTATAAATTTAAAATTAGAATATTTTTCTAACCACCAATATTTCATAGAATCCCCCATCATTTTTGATATATTTATTATTTTTATTATATCAAAAATTAGAAAAAATACGATCCTTTTCTTGTTTCTTATATTATTTTCCATTATAATTAACATCATAGAATAGGAGATAACTATGAAAATAACCGTATTAGGAGCAGGTGCCTATGGAATTGCTTTAGCGTTAGCTGCTTATAGAAATCAAAATCAAGTTACTATTTGGACAAAATTAGAAGAAGAACAAGAAGAAATAAGTAAATATCGTGAAAATAAGAAATCATTACCTGGTGTTTTCATTCCTGATGATATTATGGTAACTACTGATTTATCTTGTATTAAAAATAGTCAACTGATTATTATAGCGGTTTCGATTCCTTATGTTAGAAATACTTGTTTGGAACTTAAAGATGATGTCACTAGTGATATGCATTTTTGTATTGCTTCTAAAGGAATGGAACAGGATACAAATCAATTTGCTTATCAAATTTTTCAAAGTATCATTCCTTCTTCTCAATTATCAATTTTATCTGGTCCTACTTTCGCTATTGATTTGGCTAATGGTAGTGTTGGTGGAGTTAGTCTTGCTTCGTTATCACAAGATACAATTGAAGTTGTGAAAAAAGGGTTCGAGAGTACTTCTTTACAAATTGTGGTTAATCATGATCTTATTGGTACTTCTCTTTGTGGAAGTATTAAAAATGTAATGGCCATTATAGCAGGTATGTTAGATGGTACGAATTTATCAGAAACTACTAAATCTTTTTTCTATGTACAAGCATTAGAGGAAATCAAACATTTAGTAATTGCTTTGGGAGGAGTAGAAGATACGGTATATACTCTTGCTGGAATTGGTGATCTTCTTCTTACTTGTACTAGTAAAAAAAGTAGAAATTTTACTCTAGGAGTATTATTAGCTAGAAATCAGAAAGAAGTAAATTCTTACATTCAAAATCATACTGTAGAAGGGTACTCTACACTTCTTTCGATTTATCAACTTCTACAAAAGAAAAACATTTCTTCCCTTTTGATCGAGTTATTATATCAAATTTTATTTCAAAATGTTGACAAAAGAAAACTACTGAATCTTTTTGATCAGTAGTTTCTGTATATTAAACTGCTTCTTCAGAATTAGAAGGCATTTCTTTTTTTACTTTGATTTTACCTTTTTCATTAACAACAAATCCTAATGTATGATAAGTAGGCATCTCTTCTATAGCTGTTTTTGAATCATGATTTACTGCTACTATCTTTTTACTTTTTCTAATTTTTATTTTTTTGATCATATAATTAGTTCCTAATAGGATAGTGGTACCTAATGCTATATTTCTAATTGTCTTTTTCATAATTTCCTCCGTTTCTTATATCATATTGCATAATAAATTGTATGTCAAGATGATGTATTTATTCTTTATCGATTGGTATTTTGATAGTAATTTAATTCTGCTAAACTATTAGCAACCATTTCTAAATCTTCTAATTCTTGATCATAATTTTGATTTAAGTATTCTTCAATATCAAATATTAGACTTTTGATATTCGTATAATTCTGAAGTGAAAAATCATATTGTTCTAAGATTTCCTTTTCTTGATCTGATAAATAAATTCCGTTTCCATAATCCTTTTTCATATTCTTTCTAGGATTGATATCTGTTACTAATTTTTCAATTGAAATATCTTGATTATGAATTTCCATTTTTGCTCCTTAAAAGTTCTGTAATTGCTTTCATCACACCTAATTTTCCATAAGAATAAGTAAGTCCACCTTGTTGATAAGCGATATAAGGATCTCTTAATGGACCATCACAAGAAAGTTCAATAGAAGACCCCATGGTGAAACAACCGGCTGCCATAATTACTTGATCGGTATAACCTGGCATATCCCATGGATAAGGAATGGCATTGGAATCAATAGGAGAAGCTATCTGAATTCCTTGACAGTATTTAATTAAACTTTCTTTATTATGAAAAATAATATTTTGAACAATATCTACTCGATTCTCATTATATTTTGGTTCTACTTCATACCCTAGATCTTCTAAAATTTTACTAGTGAAAACTGCTGTTTTTAAACTAGAAGCGACAACGCTTGGAGCAAAGAAAATTCCTTGTAGAATTTGTTTATTGATTCCTAAAGTTGGGCCTACTTCTCTTCCCTCTCCTGGGCAAGTAAGTCTTTCTCCAGCTAATTCTATGAACTCCTTTTTACCAGCAATATAGGCTCCATTTGGTGCAATTCCCCCACCTAAATTTTTAATTAGGGAACCTACCATAACATCACAACCTACCTCAATTGGAGTTTTTGTTTCTACAAATTCACAATAGCAGTTATCTACCATAATGATTACTTCTTGATCTACTTTTCTAATTTCTTGAACTATTTTTTGAATTTGATCAATTCCAATACTTTTTCTGGTAGAATATCCTTTTGATCTTTGAATCTCAATTAATTTTACTTTATGTTCTTGTAAGTAAGTTTTTATTTTTTCATAATCAAAATCATCATTAACTAAATCTATTTGATCATATTTAACCCCAAAAGATAATAAACTGCTAGGATTTTTCTTAATACCAATTACTTCATGTAAGGTATCATAAGGAGTACCAGAAATACTTAATAGAAGATCATTTGGTCTAAGATATGCAAATAAAGCAACAGTCAAAGCATGAGTTCCTGATATAAATTGACTGCGAACTAATGCATCTTCACTACCTAAAATATCAGCAAATACTTTTTCGATAGTATCTCTACCTAAATCGTTATAACCATAACCAGTAGTAGAATTAAAATGTGCTTCACTGATTTGATTTTTATGGAAAGTGCTTAATACTTTTAAAGTATTTTCATATTCTTTCTTATCGATTTCTTGAAAAATATCTACTAATTCTTTTTCTTTTTCCTGACACAATTTTATTACTTCTGGATCAATATCTAATTCCTGAATCATTTCTTCACCTCATTTAAATTATGATTATGGGATTCACATTTATCATCCACCATTTCATATAAAATATCTATTAAATTTTCATTTTCACTAATATTGGATTGATCAATTGTTTCTATATGAAATCGATTATCTTTTATAAAAATGTTCACAATACCAGCATTTTGTCCATAAATGGAATATTCTTTTTTATGATTTTTTAAATACTGATACTGTTTTTCTGTGATGACGGCTGGTAAATAAAAAATAATCATTGTATCTTTTTGGATAGCAATATGTCCAAGTTTAGCAACTGCCATACTCCACATATAACAGTTATAAATACCTTCTTTTACACCAACTTTTTCAAAGGTTAATCCCAATTGGTAACAATCCACAAAATCCTTTACTACTTTACCATGTCTATCAGAATCATTTGGTAATTGTCTACGAAATTCTACTGAATCTACTTGGGTTTCATCTGGAACAATAATCATTTCTCGTGTTTTTTTAATCATTATTTACACCACCATCAACACGAATCACTTCACCATTAATATAACTTGCATCACTACTTGCTAGAAAAACTGCTACCTTCGCAATTTCTTCTGGTTCGGCAAATCTTTTTAGTAAACATTTTTGCTGTTCAGATTCTACAAATTCCGGATCTAATTCTTGATTCATTTCCGTTAATACCCAACCTGGTGCAATACTATTTACTCTAATATAAGGGGCATATTGTAGGGCAAGATTTTTCGTTAAAGAAATGACTCCTGCTTTAGAAGCATCATAATCTAGACTTTCTGGATAAATGGTATCGATTCCATTTGTTGATGAAATATTAATGATTGTACCTTTCTTTTTTTCTAACATATATTTTCCAACATATTTACTTACCAAAAAAGTTCCTATTAAATTCACATCTAGTGTCCTTCTAAAGTTTTCTACCATTTTATCTTCAAATGTAGTATCTATCGCAATCCCAGCATTATTGACTAAGCAATCAATATGACCAAAAATTTGGATTACTTCTTCTACCATATTCTTGACTTCTTCTTCTTTAGAAATATCGGCTTGAATTGCTAATACTTGAACTTGATAGTTTTCTTCTATCATTTTTTTTAATTCTAATGCTTTTTCTTTATTAGATACATAATTGATTACAACATCATATCCTTTTTTAGCAAACTCTATGATTGTTGCTTTTCCAATTCCTCTACTACTTCCGGTTACAAATGCTACTGAATTCATATTCTTATCTCCTTTTCATAATTCCTTCTAAAATAATTGGTTTATCGACAAAAAAAGTATTTTCCATATAAAATAATTGTCTAGGATTAAAAAAATAACGAGCAAAATAAATATCTTTTACATGATAACGATATCCTTGTTTTCTTAGATAAAAACAAGTAAATGTCTTGCAACCAATATTTTTAATTTTGCATCCTTTTCCAGGTTCTAAATGCTCGCAAGTTTTTCCTTTTAAATATCCATGACAACAACCATTCTCATAAGTATCCTTTTGAATATTTCTAGCAATCATATCTTTTCTTCTTTTACATAATCCACAATCAAAACCACAAATATTTTTTTCTTTAAATTCACGATCTAAATAATCACAGATTAAATCATATAAATAACTATATCTTTTTTCGATTTCTTTTATTTCTAGAATATCTTCTACTACTTTCATTTTTTCTTCGATATCAGTTTCTTTTTTTCTTTCTAAATATTTTTTCGTCTTCCGATAAATCCCAGTATCCTTCTGATTTCTGATTTGATCCTTAATCTTCATGCAAAACCACCCCAATTTTTCAGATTCATTTCTATTATAACATATCCTTCTTTTAACATGTACAAAAAAAAGAATATCAGTATAGGAATCATATTGATATTCTTTCTAATGAAATCAAGTTCAGTTTTTGACTATTTATCAGCTTCCCATTTCCAATTTTTTATCTCAGGTAAATCATCCCCATATTCGTGAATGTATTCTTTATGTTCTATTAACTTATCTTTACACCATTGATTTAATATTGCGCTACGATTTCCTAGTTGTGGCAAATATTTTAAGGCATCCATTACTAAATGATAACGATCTAGTTCATTTTGAACTCGCATATCAAATGGTGTCGTAATCGTTCCTTCTTCTTTATAACCATGAACATGTAAGTCTTTATTCACTCTTTTATAGGTTAATTGATGGATTAAAGAAGGATAACCATGGAAAGCAAAAATAATTGGTTTATCTTTTGTAAATAAGAAATCGTAATCCTCATCTGTTAAACCATGTGGATGTTCTAAATTGGACTGTAATCGCATTAAATCTACTACGTTTACAACTCTAATTTTTAATTCTGGAAAATGATTTCTTAAAATGGATACTGCAGCTAATGTTTCTAAGGTTGGAGTATCTCCACAACAGGCCATTACGATATCGGTTTCTTGATTTTGATCATTACTTGCCCAATCCCAAATACCAATTCCTTGGGTACAATGTTTTACTGCTTCTTCCATCGTTAACCACTGTGGTCTAGGATGCTTACTAGCAACAATGACATTAATATAATTTTTAGTCTTAATACAGTGATCAAAACAAGATAGTAAACAGTTAGCATCTGGTGGTAAGTACATTCTCACAATATCCGCTTTTTTGGTAACCAAGTGGGATAGAAATCCTGGGTCTTGATGTGTATATCCATTATGATCTTGTTGCCAAATATGACTAGATAAGACATAATTTAAAGAAGCAATAGGAACTCGCCATGATAATTCACTAGTTACTTTTAACCATTTAGCATGTTGACTTGCCATGGAATCAATAATTCTAGAAAAAGCTTCATAGGTATGGAAAAAGCCGTGTCTTCCTGTTAGTAAATATCCTTCTAACCATCCTTCGCATGCATGTTCTGATAGATAAGAATCTAAAACTCTGCCGGATTGATTTAAAAATTCATCTGTTTGATAAGTAATAGCATTAAACTGACGATTAGTTGCTTCAAAAATAGAATTTAGACGATTTGATAATGCTTCATCTGGACCAAAAATACGGAAATTTTTCTTATCTTCATTTAAGGCAATTACATCTCTTATATAATTACCTAACTCTTTCATATCTTGAGCCATTACACTACCTGGAGATTCTACTTTCACTCCGTAATTTCTAAAATCAGGAATGCGAAGTTCTTCTAATAATTTTCCTCCATTAGCATGAGGATTTGATCCCATTCTTCTATTTCCGGTTGGAGCTAGTTCTTTTAATTCTTTTCTTAATGTTCCATTTTCATCAAATAATTCTTCCGGATGGTAACTCTTTAACCAAGCTTCTAAAATTTTTATATTTTCAGGAGAATTTTCAGAAATGACTACCGGTACTTGATGAGATCGAAATGAATTTTCAATTTGTTTTCCTTCTACTTCTTTTGGTCCTGTCCAGCCTTTTGGCGTTTTTAAAATAATCATTGGCCAGATAGGTCTATCTTTTAATTGACCACTTCTTGCTTCTTTTTGAATTTTTTGAATTTCTTCTACTACTTGATCTAGAGTAGATGCCATTTTTTGATGCATTACTTTTGGATCATTTCCTTCTACAATATATGGAAAGAAGCCACATCCTTTAAAGAACTCTACCAATTCTTCTTCACTAATTCTAGCAAAAATAGTAGGATTAGCAATCTTATATCCATTTAAATGAAGAATAGGAATGATAGCTCCATCTGTTTTAGAATTTAAAAATTTATTATAATGCCAACTAGTAGCAAGTGGACCAGTTTCAGCTTCTCCATCTCCTATGACACAGGTAGCAATTAAATTGGGATTATCTAATACTGCACCAAAAGCATGGGCTAAACTATATCCTAATTCGCCCCCTTCATGAATAGATCCTGGTGTTTCTGGTGCTACATGACTAGAAATTCCTCCAGGAAATGAAAATTGTTTAAATAGCTTTTGCATTCCTTCGATATCTTCTGTAATATTTGGATATACTTCACTATAACTTCCTTCCAAATAAACATTTGATACAATGGCATTTCCACCATGACCAGGTCCTGATAAATAAATCATATCTAAATCATATTTCTTAATAATACGATTTAGGTGTACATAAATAAAATTCTGTCCTGGTACGGTTCCCCAATGTCCTACTATATTTTTTTTAATATCATCTAATTTTAATGGTTCTCTTAAAAGGGGATTTTTTCTTAGATATAACTGTCCTACTGATAAATAGTTAGCTGCTCTAAAATATTGATCTATTTTTTCTAATTCTTCATTTGATAATACCTTTTTATCTTCTTCCATTTTGTATTCTCCTTACTATTATCATTATACAATAATTATTGGTAAATCACAATGAAAGAGATTTTAGTTGACAAAAAAAAGAAAGATTTTACTTTCTCTAATTTCTGATTCTTTGATAAATTTTAATCTTACAATCATCATTTCTGGATGGAAAACTTCTTTCATAAATATAATTAGCATTTTCTGCACACTTCATACTACCAGTATTTATTTCTTTAATATATAATTCAATTTTCTTAATATTAGGAAATTTTTGAAAAATATATTGTGAAACTTCCTGTAAGATTTCAGTACCATAATGTTGTTTTCGATAACCTGGATGTACTGCATAATGAAGGTTTAAAGTACCATCACAATCTAAAAAAGCAAGTCGGATTAATCCTATTAATTTTCTTTTATCCTCAATAATATAAGCAGGTCCTACTAATAACTCATCTAAGCCTTCTGAATCTTCTAGCCATTCATCCATACTATTTGAAACAAAATGTCTAATTAGCGGATCTTCACTAACTTCTTTTACAAATCGATATTTTCTTTTATCAGTACTACAATATTCTGTAATTACTAAGTTATTCATTTTAATCTTCATAATCGTTTTCCTCTTTTTGAATACTATAAATATCATAATAATAATCTTCATTAGTACCTATTTTCTTATATTTAGCTTTTTTAGCACAACCAATACTAGCTTCATTATCTTTTCTAATATGTAATTCTACTTTCCTTACACCATCAATGGTAAAAAGATAATTACCACATTCTTCTAGTATTTGTTGACCATAACCCTTTTTATTTGGATTTAAATATCCTAATCTTCTATATTTGGGATGAACAGCATATCTTAATTCTAATACTCCATCTTGTTGTTGGACTTCTTCTATATAAATATATCCAACTAATTTATCATGGTCTTGAATAATATAAGAATTTTTTAAAGTTAAGTGATCTTGGTTTTCTACCTCATGTAAATCTTTTTCCACATCGATGGATACAAATTCATAAATAAGTTCATCTAGAGCTAACTCTTTTCTAAATTTAATATGTTCTATATTCTGGCTACAGAAATCAGTAATCGATAGATTTCCTATTACTATATTCATATGTATCCCTTCTAACGCTGCCTATTATACCATATTTTTATTACTTTGTCTATTTTTTGATTATGATATTTTTTTGTTTTAGTAATTCTTTCACAAAGATAGATGGATTATCTTTGGGTACTAATAAATAAGTATAATTTTTGGTTCTAGTTAATGCTACATAAAATAATCTTCTTTCTTCACTATAAGGATATTGATCGGGTTGAATGGATACTAGTCTTAAAATTTTATCATCCTGAATTTGATTAGGAAATCCCAACAAATGATTTTTTAAATTCATAACGATTACATTTTCTTCTTCTAATCCTTTGGACTTATGTGCTGTTAAATAATATAGTTGGATATTAGGATATTTTAGATATCGAATATTACTGTTTTCTTCTAATTTTAATTCTTGGTCTAGAATTAAGAAAACATCTGAATTATTTCGTCCTAATACTAAAATTGGTTTCTGTGTTTTTTCATGAATTTCTAAAACTAGTTTTTTAAAAGTCTCTTTTATATTTTCATAATAGACGATTTGAATTGGATGATTTAATCTTTTATGAGAGTGCAAATTCTTAGTAATTTGTTTTTTATTTTTCATGACAAAGTCACCTGCTATTTTAATAAGTTCTTGACTGTTACGATAAGTATTTTGTATTTTTTTAATTTTGGCATCTGGAAAATAATTTTGAAAATTTAAAAATAAGGATAACTCACAACCCGTAAATCGATAAATGGATTGAAAATCATCCCCTACTACCATTAATTTGGAATTGGTTTTTTCTAAAATTTCTTTTATTAGCTGAAAGCGAATGAATGAAGTATCTTGATATTCATCAATAATGATATATTTATATTTTTGGTTAATTCCTTTTTCTTTTACAGTATCGATGGCATAAATAATCATATCATCAAAATCAATTTCTTGATTTTCTTCTAAATAGTTTTGATATAGTAAATAAATATTTAATGCTAAAATGAGAAATGATTTTTCCTTTCTATAGGTAGTATAAAAAAATGTTCTTTTTATTTTCTTTAAAAATATTAAAAAGTCAGATAATTGATAATGATTACATTTAAATAGATGGATAAATGTAGTCATTAATTTTTCTAATAATTTAATTTGCTGATTATTGGTTTCATAAAATTTAAGGTATTCATTTTTGATGTCTTTTTTTATTTTTAAATGATAGTAAGTAAAAAAAATCTGTAGTTGTTTTTGATCTTGCAGAATGGTTTCTCTAAAAAATTCGGTTACCATATTCTCTAATGTTTCACTATCGGCAATTGCATAAATTTTCTGTTTTTCTTTTAATATTTCTAAAGCTAATTTATGAAAAGTATAGACTGGCATTGCATAAGAAAATTCGGTTTTGATTTTTTCTTTTAGACTATCAGCAGCTTTTTTGGTAAAAGAAATACATAAAATATCATCTGGATTTACCTTTTTATATTTAATTAAGTAATGAATCTTTCCTAGGATCGTTAATGTTTTACCACTACCTGCTCCTGCTACTACTAATAAATATTTACTTTCATCTAGTACTATCTGTTGTTGTTCATAATCTAAATGATATCCACTAACTTGATCATTCATAAAATCACGTATAATCAATCTTATAGAAATATTAATTAATTTCGTATTGATTGATTCCTTTCTATTTATATT
>CANQKN010000017.1 GCA_947624515.1 uncultured Bacilli bacterium | reverse complement strand
TGCTCCTTGTTCTAGTTATGTATTAGAAACACTAACTCCTTATTTTCACATCACTATTCTTTATTATAACCCAAATATTTCACCAATAGAGGAATATGAAAAAAGAAAACAAGAGGAAATACGTTTTATCAAAGAGTACCCAAGTAAACACAAAGTTAGTTTTTTGGATTGTGATTATGATTCTAAATCTTTTTATGAAATGAGTAAAGGACTAGAAAATTTAAAAGAGGGAGAAAGGCGTTGTTACTTATGCTATCAGCTACGGATGGAAAAAACAGCTGAATATGCTAAAAAATATCATTTTGATTATTTCACAACCACACTATCCATCAGTCCTTATAAAAATAGTAACTGGATTCATGAGATTGGTAAACAATTAGAAGAAAAATACCAAATTTCCTATCTACCAGCCGATTTTAAAAAGAAAAATGGTTATCAGCGTAGTATTGAACTATCTAAAATTTACCATTTATATCGTCAAGATTATTGTGGATGTATTTATTCTAAACTAGAAAGAGAAAAACAAATCAAACAGAAATGTTCTAAATAATGAGAGAAAATCATATAGATATTCTATAACAGTTGAGAAAGGGTTATAGAATAGTATGAAACAGATAAAAAATATAAATCATATAGATTGTACCTTTCCTATTATGCCAATCATTTTAAACAAAGAAAAAATAAATCTATTTTTTAATCAGCAGGAAAAAGTTTTTTATTCTTTATATACGGATGGAGATATTGAACATTTTGATACCTGGATAGATAAAAAGCCTTATGATCGAGATGATTTTCTAATAGGATGTTCCCAAGCAAAAAGATTTGAATTTTATTTAACCAATGCTAATATTTTATTAATAGAAAAACATTATCAAACAAAAATGGCATATCATCTTTATATGGATCAAGATCATTTATATAAAATTGCTAATAATCAATTATACCAGATATCAATTAGCGAAAAAGAAAAATTAATCATAAAAAAGATGGAGAGATAACATGGAAATAAAAAAAGTTATAGTCGGAGAATTAGAAGAAAATTGTTATATTGTAAAGGAAAACGATTGTTGCTTAATTATTGATCCAGGGAGCGAATTTGAAAAAATTCAAAAAGCAATTGGTAATTTACAGGTGGTAGGTGTATTAGTAACACATCACCATTTTGATCATGTAGGAGCACTCAAACAAGTATTAAAAACTTATCATACAGATTTATATGATGATAATAGTTGTCAAGAAAAAGAATATGTAGTAGCACCTTTTACCTTTCAAGTAATCAAAAATCCAGGCCATACAACAGATTCTATTAGTTTTTATTTCGAAAAAGAAAAGATTATGTTTGTTGGTGATTTTATCTTTTTTGAAAGTATTGGTCGATGTGATTTGGAAGGCGGAAACTTTTCAAAAATGAAAGAAAGTATTGAAAAGTTAAAAAAATATCCAGATGATATGATTCTTTATCCAGGCCATGGTGAAAAAACAACTTTAGAATATGAAAAGAAAAATAATCCCTATTTTTAGAGATTGTTTTTTTATGAATTTTGTGATACGATTTCTATATAATAGAAAGAGGTAAGAATATGAATTTCGAAGTAGTATTATTAATTGTATTAATTGTTGCTGGAGTATGTTTTTTTAGAAGATTAGATAGTAGTGTATATTTTATTGCTTCTTTAGATATTTTCTTTCGTATTTTAACTTTTATTAAAAACAATTTAGGGGTTACTGAAATTAGTAATTTTATTAGTAAATATTTTCCAGAAAGTATTCCAGGTGTAATTTATAAATATACTGATGGTATCATTAGTACAATCCTAATATGGATTTATGTATTAATGTTTGCTGTTTTCTTATTTTATACCGTCCGAATTTTATGGAAAAAAAGATAAGATGAGATTTTCTAGATCTCATCTTTTAATTGCTCATAAAGAATACGATTAATTAAATCAGGTCTTTGTAAATAAGTAAAATGATTAGTTCCTTCTAAAATAATTAATTCTGAATTTTTGATTAGTTGATTCATAGTATAACCATCTTTGACAGGGGTACTTTCGTCTAAATTACCCCAAATTAATAGAGTTCTTGCTTGAATATATTTTAAATATGGTTTTAAATCTTCATTTACAACATTACGAAATGTTTTCATCATATTAGGATTTAGGTCTTTATAATCACTAGATGCAAATTTAGAAAATAAATATTCTTGAAGGGGAACACCCCATTTTTTAGGAAGTATTTTAGCTATTTTTTTCAAAATTTTATAGCAGTAAACTCTAAAAATACCTTCAAGAGTTCTTTTTGGTCGAATACCCGCACTATTCATCAGAATAATATTAGAAAAAGAATGATGATGATAATAACCTAGTAAAGTAGTAATAATTCTACCTCCGAAGGAATGTCCAATCAAAATAGGATCTTCCACTTGAAGGTCTTGTATCCATTCGTAGATAGCATCAGAATAATCATAAATTGTTAAATCTCTATTAGGAAAAGGACTATTTCCAAATCCTGGATAATCAACAATATATACTGTAAAATAATCTTTTAAAAAATCTATCATGTAAGTAAAAGTACTTCTTGTTTCTCCCCACCCAGGAAGAATAATAATACTTTTTTTCCCGTTGCCCATCTTTTCATAATATAAAGTAATATCCTCATAGGTAAACACCATGATAATCACCTAATGTAATGTATGCATGAAAATAAAAAAAATGTTAATACAAAATTCGATAGATTCCAACAAGTAAAAAAAGAATTCCACTCAAACAAGTAATCATTTTAGAATGTGTTTTCAGTCTAGAATAAGAAATTCGATTTCCTAAAAAAAATAGAAAAAAACTGATAAAAAAATGAAAAATAATGAAAAGAAAAAGAGAATAGAACTGCGTTCCTAATACTATACCAATTGTGAAATTATCAAAAGATAAAGCAATCGTAAGAAAAAGAAGTTCTTTTATAGATAAAGTTTTGGAATGGTCTAAGTCAACCGTTTTTGGATTATGGTAAATACATAAAATACACTTCATATTTGAAGTATTAATAGAATCTGTTTGTTCTTCCTTTTGAGGGAGAAAAGCTTTTAATATTTTTTGAATTCCTAAAATAAAAAAGAAACAAGTAGAAAGAAAAGAAATATAATGATTAGGAACAAAACAAGAAATTTGTTCTCCAAATAAGCACGATATCATTAAAAAAATAGAACCTACTAAACTTAAAAAAATAATAGAAAGATAGGAAATTTTAATTTTTTCCATTCCTATTGAAAAGCCAGCAATTAAATTATCTAAAGAAGAAGCAATCAATAAGAAGAAAAGAGAAACGATATTAAACATAAAGTATTCACCTTGTGTACTATATGAAAAATAAAAAAAGAAGGTAGGGCTTATTTCCATCATTGAAAAAAATTTATAAAATAAAATAAAAAAAGTGTATAAAAATCACATTTCTATGATATACTATAATTGTCTAAAGGAATCGAGTTTGTCACATATAAAACCGACTAATTAGAACGATACGGGAGCATCCGATCAAGCAGTTTGTGTTGAATGCCTTTCCATTGGTAAAGGAATCCTAGAAAACTGCGTAAGAGCACCCACCTGTACAAATGCAGGTTTTATCGTTAGACATATCGATCCTTTGGACTTTTTTTATGATAGGTAGGTGTATTATGTTATCTAGATTAGAAAAATTAATTGGTAATAATAATATTCAAAAAATAAAAAAAACAACAGTAATGGTAATTGGTATTGGTGGAGTAGGCGGCTATACAGTAGAAGCACTAGTAAGAAGCGGCATTGAAAATATCATTATCATTGATCATGATATTGTAGATATAACGAATAAAAATAGGCAAATTATTGCCTTAGATTCTACTCTTGGTAGAAAAAAAGTAGAAGTAATGAAAGAACGAATTTTAGATATCAATTCCAATTGTAAAGTAACCCCCGTAGATATTTTTTTAGAAAAGCAAAATACGGAAGAAATAATTTTAAAATATCATCCTGACTATGTAGTAGATGCTTGTGATACAATTGCTACTAAAAAAGAAATTATAAAAACATGCCTATATCATAACATTTGTTTTATTTCTTCAATGGGAACTGGTAATAAATTGGATCCTAGCCAATTAAAAATTGTTGATATTAGAAAAACTAATTATGATCCTCTGGCTAAAATTTTAAGAAAATGGATTCGAGAAGAAAAAATCAAGGATAAAATCCCTGTTTTATGGAGTAGTGAATTACCAATCAAAATTCAGGATAGAATTCCAGGTTCTACCAGTTTTGTGCCTAGTAGTGCTGGTTTATTAATAGCCAGTTATCTAATAAAGTCTATTATAAAAACGAGTCATTAATAATAATAACTCGTTTTTTTGTTATAATTTTCGATATAAACCAATCACTTTACCTAAAATGGTAACATTGGGAAGAATAATAGGTGACATAAAATCATTTTCTGGTTGTAAGCGAATATAATCTTTTTCTTTATAGAAGGTTTTAACAGTGACAGTATTTTCTTCTGTCATTGCAACAACTGTATCACCATTATTTGCTGTATTTTGTCTTTGCACAATAATAATATCACCATCATAAATTCCAACATTAATCATAGATTCGCCACTAACTCTTAGAGTAAATACATCCTTTTTACTAGGAAGTAGACCAACTGGTAAACTAAAGAATTCATCTGGCATCTCAATAGCCTCAATAGGATTTCCAGCAGTTACCTTTCCAAGAAGAGGAACTTCTACAACTTTATCGTTTGTTTCTAAATACTCATTTGGTACTAATAATTCAATCGTACGATTTTTAGCAGAATCTTTTTTAATATAACCTTTTTCCTCTAATTTTTTTAAGTGAAAATGGGTAGTAGCAGAAGAAGATAATCCTAAAACTGCTCCAATTTCTCTTACGGTAGGAGGAAAACCATTTTTAGCAATAAACTTTTTTAATACATCTAGAATATCTTTCTGACGATCTGTTAATTTTTCCATATCTTTCTCCTTTACATTTCTATCTTAACACGAAATCTGTCAATTGTCAAACAAATGTTCAAAATATTATTGACACAAACATTTGTTTTATATAAAATAGACTTAGAAAGAAACAAGGAGGAAAAGAATATGAAAAAAAATATAAAAATCGTTACTTTAATTTATATAGGAGTTGCCTTATTTACATATGCATTAAGCCTACGCATGAATCGTTTAGAATTACAGGAAGATGTAAAAAATCAAAATCAAGCTATTGTGATTCATATCAAGTAAAATTTAGATAAATTCTAAAAAACCTATGATATAATAAATACAGGTGAATAGTATGAAAAAAGTAATTTTAGTCGATGGTAATAATTTATTATTTCGAAGTTATTATGCAACTGCTTATACGGGAAATATTATGAAGAACTCAAAAGGTTTTCCTACCAATGCTGTTTATGGTTTTATCAATATGATCAATAAAATTATTCATGAAGAAAAACCAGAATATATGATGATTGCTTTTGATAAAGGAAAAACTTTTAGACACGATAAATATGAATCTTATAAAGGAGGGCGTAGTGAAACTCCCGATGAATTAAAACAACAGTTTCCAGTTGCTAAGCAAATCTGCGAAGCCATGGGAATTCATTATTTTGAAATCGATAACTATGAAGCAGATGATATTATTGGAACCTTTGCTAAAGAAGTAAATCATAATCCGGAATTTATTGCTACAATCATTAGTAGTGATAAAGATTTACTACAATTAATTACCGATGAAGTAGATGTAAAATTATTAAAACAAACGGGATTTATCCGTATGGATAAAAAAACTTTTAAAGAAACATATGGCGTAGAACCAATTGGTATGATTGATTTGAAAGCACTAATGGGAGATGCTAGTGATAACATTCCAGGTGTAAAAGGAATTGGAGAAAAAACCGCTATTTCTCTTCTTAGTAAATATCAAACACTAGATAATTTATATCAGCATATCGATGAAATCAGTGGGAAAACCAAAGAAAAATTATTACTAGATAAAGAAAACGCTTATATGAGTTATGATATTGCGACAATTTACTGTGATGTGCCAATTAATACAGATTTAGAAAATATCCATTATCAAGGAATTCACGCTTTAGAATATATGCAATTATTAGAAGAATTAGAATTTTATTCACTGATTAAAAAGTTAGATATTGAAAAAGATCTCCTACAATCAGATTCTAAACAAGACAATGTTCAAAAAGAAATAAAAGTAGAAATTTTAGAAGATTTATCAAATTTTACTTTAGAAAAAGATTATGCATTATATTTAGAAATCTTTGGAACCAATTATCATAAAGATAAAGTATATGGTGTCGGAATTTATAATGAAGATACTAGTGTTTTTATACCATTTGATGTTTTAATAAAAAATCCAACTATCTTAAAAAATAATCAGGAAATGCTAACATATGATTTAAAAAAGGTATCCTATATTTTTAGAAAAAATAATATTAGTGTTAGTGAATGTAATTATGATTTGATGATTGCTGCTTATTTATTAAATTATAATATTAAAGATGATATTAGTTATTTAGCACATAATAAAGGATATCAAATTCCTTTTTATGAAGATTTCTTTGGAAAAGGTGTGAAAACACATGAACCTTCCATTGAAGAAATTGCGAAAGTTTGTTTAGAAAAAGCACGTTTTATTTATGAAACCAAAGATAAATTTTTAAAAGAATTAAAAGAAGATCAATCCTTAATGTTATTCCATAATATCGAAATGCCTCTAGTAGAAGTACTAACGGATATGGAATTTACAGGAATTCGAGTAGATAGAACGTATTTAGAAGAAACTGGAAAAGAGTTAGAAGTAAAAATTCAGAAATTAGAAACAGAAATCTATGAAATTGCTGGTGGTGAATTTAATATTTCCTCTCCTAAACAATTAGGTACCATTTTATTTGAACAACTACAAATTCCTTATCCTAAAAAAATAAAAGATAATAACTATTCAACGAGTAAAGAAATTTTGGATAAACTAGTAGGAACTTATCCAATTGTAGATAAGGTATTAGAATATCGTATGCTTACCAAAATTTTAAGTAATTATGTAATAGGATTAATGAGTGAAATTATGGAAGATGGTAAGATTCATACGATTTTTACTCAAACATTAACGAGAACGGGAAGATTATCTTCGATTAGTCCTAATCTACAAAATATTCCGATTCGAACAGAAGAAGGAAAACTAATTCGTAAGGCTTTCATTCCGGAAACAGATTCCTGTATTTTATCAAGTGATTATTCACAAATTGAATTACGTTTATTTGCATCATTTGCCAATGCTGATAACTTAATTGATGCTTTTATTCATGGAGCAGATATTCATGCCAAAACAGCTTCTGATATCTTTGGCGTTCCAATGGATCAAGTAGATAAAAATATGAGAAGAACAGCGAAAGCTGTCAACTTTGGAATTTTATATGGAATCAGTAGTTTTGGTCTTTCCGAAGATTTAGGAATTGATATTATCTCTGCAAAAAGTTTTATTGATTCTTATCTAGATACTTATCCAAGAATTAAAGAATATATGCAAGAGGTGATTGCAGATGCCAAAGAAAAAGGATATGTAAAAACGATTATGAATCGTAAAAGGGTAATTGAAGAGTTACATAATAAAAATTACATGATTCGTCAACAAGGAGAAAGAATTGCTTTAAATACACCTGTTCAAGGTAGTAGTGCTGATATTTTAAAGAAAGCTATGATTGAAATCTTCCAAGAATTTAAAGAAAGAAATTTAAAGAGTAAAATGTTAATCCAAGTACATGATGAACTTGTTTTCAATGTTCTAAATAGTGAATTAGATACCGTAAAAGAAATCGTACAAAGAATTATGGAAAATACCTACCAGTTAAATGTACCATTAAAAGTAGATATTGAAACCGGATCTGATTGGTATGAAGCTAAATAACACTTGATATTTATGAAAAAAAGTGTATAATATGAAATAATTTACAAAGAGGAGAACCTATTTATGAAAGAAAAAAAATTAGAAATCACAGATGAAAATTATGATGGATATCACCTTTTAAATAATATAAAAAATGGTGTAAAGAATGGAAAATTTTATGGTACTAACAAGCAAATCATAATACTTTTTTTTATTACCGGAGTTCTAGAACTTAGTTGTTTTGTAGTGCCTTATCTAGTTTTTCCATCACATATGTTAGGAGTTTTGAGTGTTTTGATAGCTACATCATTCGTATTATTTGGCTTCAATAAGATTTTGTCTAAAATATCTTTTAGAAATTTCAAAAAATATTATCCAGATATTGATATCAATATCGATAAAGAAGAATTAAAAAAAGAACTAGTTAAATATGAAGAATTATCAAAAGTAGAAAAAGATTTTGAAATGAAAAAAGAAGAACACCTATCAAACTATCAAGCATCATTCAGAAGTATGACACCATCTGAAAAAATAGCTTTTTTAGAAAAAGAAAAAGAGTTTTGGGAACAGGAACAGATATTAGAAAAGTATACAAGTCCTGAACTAGATATTTATAAAAAATTAGGAGAAAAGAAAATATAATAAAGTAGTAGGAGAAAAGTAGCATATGCCAGAAAAACCAGAAGTAATTACAGTTACCAAAAAACTAGAGAAAAGATTATTAAACAGAAAGATTACAGACTGTAAAGTATATTATGATGCTATTATTGACTATCCAACAAAAGAAGAATTCATTGGTAGAATCAAAAATCAAACCATGAATTCTTTTTCGACTCGTGGAAAATGGATTGTAATAGAATTAGATCAAGATTATCTATTAGTACATCTTCGAATGGAAGGAAAATTCTTTTTTCGCGAAAAAAATATGCCATTAGAAAAACACCATCATGTAGTATTTACAATTGACGACAAAGAAGAATTACACTTTCAAGATGTTAGAAAATTTGGCCGAATGAAATTAATCCCAAAAGAAAAAATTAACGAGATACCACCATTTTCTGAACTAGGATTAGAACCATGGGATCCAAAATTAACTCCTCAATATTTAAAAGAAAAATTAAAAAACAAGAAAATTCCCATTAAAACAGCATTACTAGACCAATCTATCATTACTGGTATTGGTAATATTTATGATGATGAGATTCTATTTTTATCCCACCTTCATCCCTTAACACCTGCAAATTCCATCAAAGAAAAACAGTTAAAATCAATCATTGCAAATACCATAATTACTTTGGATAAAGCTATTCAAGAAGGCGGTACTACCATTCGTAATTATACATCAGAAGAAGGAGTTACTGGTCTATTTCAAAATCATTTATATGTTCATACCAAAGTAGGAGAAGCTTGTCCCAATTGTGGTACTACCATTTTAAAAATAAAAGTTGGAGGAAGAGGAACTTACTATTGTCCAAAGTGTCAGAAAAATAGAAAACGAGTTGATTCTTAATCACTCGTTTTTGGTTTGGTTTGATATTCACTTTGAATAAATTTTCTTTTTTCTTCTTCACTTAAAATAGAAGCGTAAATGGAAGTAATTGTTTTTTCATAATCTAACATTTTACTATTTCCCTTAGAAAAAGTAGTAATAATTGGTAGCATGATTTCTTTTTTTATTTGATTTAAATAATCTTGTCCTGCATTACTAAATCCTAGCACTCGAATGTATTCGATCTCTTTCCATTGATTGGCTTGTTCCTTGGTAAAATTACATAAAATATGAAGAAGCATTCGATTAATTTTATTATAAGTATAGCGCTTGGTTTTGATTTTTTGTACCAAATCTTCCCAACTAGTGGCATCTTCGATATATTTTTTAATTCGATTTTCAATTCCTTCTTCTACTGTTTGAAAAATACTTAAATCTTCGGTTGACATAATTTTATATTTTAAAAAAGGAAAATAAGCATTTTGAGTAAAAGTAGCATTTTTTAATAATCCATAGACTTCTTTTGGAACAACATTTTGAATTGATTTTTTTTCGATAACAGCTTTTCGAATACTAGTAGCACTAGAAATAGAATCTACTAATTCTAAATCATGATAGGAATTTGTTCTTTGAATCGTAAGGGGAATGATATTTGCATTTTGCCTAATAATTTCTTTTATATAACTAAGTCCTAATAGATCATTAGGAGAAGTAATCATATCAATTCCAAATTCTTCAAAGGCTTTGTTAAGAGCAGTTGGATAATTAAATCCCTGTTCTAAATAATCTTTGATCTTTTGTTGATACAATGGCTCTTTTATAGATATTTCAGCTAACTGTGTTAACTTTTTAATATCGTTACTTTCACTACCAAAAACTAAATATTGGGTATTTAATTTTTTTAAAATAGATATCGCACCATGAGCAAAAATATCTGCACTTTGTGTAGCAAAACAAAAAGGGAGTTCAATTACTAAGTCAACACCATATTTTAAAGCAACTTCACATTTATCCCATTTATTTAATATACTGGGAATTCCTCGTTGTGTGAAATTTCCTGACATGACTAAAATAATCATCGATTCAGGAAACATTTCCTTAATTTTTTCAATATGATAAATATGTCCATTATGAAAAGGATTATATTCACCAATAATACCGATAATATTCATAGTTATCACCTTTAATGGTATTGTAACACAAAAACAATTGAAAAAAAATAAATTCTGTTGTATAATGAGAAAGCGTGGTGATCGTATGAAATTAGATTTGCTTACTTTAAACAATAACTTAAAAACGATGTTAGAAATAAGTCAAAAAGTAGAAATACCAAAAGAATGGTATCAAAAAACATCGATTATCAATTTCCAAGATTTATGGTTAGAAGGAACTGTTACGAATAATGGAAACACAATAACATTAAAAGCAAATATATCAGGAATTATGATTATAGAAGATTCCATTAGTTTAGATCCAATTGAATATCCATTTTCTTGTGAAATAGAAGAAAACTTACAAGATTTTTTAAAAAATAATGAAAATACACTTGATATTACAGAGATTTTATGGCAAAATATTATGTTAGAAGTTCCATTGAGACTTTCAAATGTAGAAAATTTCGATGAATATCAAGGGGATGGCTGGAAGTTAATCAGTGAAGATAGTATTCAGAATACTAATAATCCTTTTAGTGAACTAAAAGATATGATGAGAGAGGAGTGAGAATATGGCAGTTCCATTTCATAGAGTATCAAAAACTAGAAAGAGAATGAGAAGAAGTCACAATGCTTTAACTCAAGTAGGAACTAGTAAATGTCCAAATTGTGGAGAAGCAATTAGACCTCATAGAGTTTGTCCAAAATGTGGTTTCTACAAAGGAAAAGAAGAAGTAAAAAAAGATGCTGAATAGGCATTTTTTTGTTTGGAGGGCTGAAAGTGTTAGAGGAGTATATTACTTATGATCAACAATTTTTAAATACAGCAATTGGTACTTTAACAATGTATCATTTAATGGGCTTAAATAAAAAATGTATATTGTTAGAACAAAAGAAATATAGAATGATCTTAGAAGAAATGATTACAATGTATTCCAATGCAACATTAGAAACAAATCATCAGGAAATAGAACTTCATAAATTAGAATTGAAAACAGTAGTAGAATTAGCCAAATCTTCTTTTATTTCTATGTTACCAAAATATCAAAAAGCAATTGTGAATTATGACAATCTATTTTATGCCTATGATGATTTTGATTTTCAGGAATCCAATCTGAGATATCATGTTACAGAAAAAGGAAAAGTAATTTTAAATGAGATAGCAATTTCAGAAAACACTAATGAATATACACCAGGAATTATGAATCATGAAAAAATGCATGCTTTAATGATGACAAAAATAAATTTAAAAAATTATTCAGCTATTTATATGGAATTACTATCGATGTTAATGCAAAAAATAACGAATGATCAAGTAGAAAAAAGTTTATCTCTAAACACTGTTTCTATCATCGATTCCATAATTCGTACATTAGATAATCAACAACATTTATATGTGTTAGAAATTTTTCAAAAAATCAAATTAGATCAGGAATCAACCAACAATCATTTTATTTATCAATATCTAAATTTAAAAGCAAATGATTATCTAATTTCCGATTGGTATAGCGATTTGCTAATGGAATATTATCTATTAGATTCCAAAACTTTCAAAAATAAACTTGATCAACTATTTAAAAATAAGATAACCATCCAAGAGTTATTAGATTATTACAAAATTTCTCTGGATCATAAAGATTTGCTTCCCCATATTCAAAAAAAATTAACAGAAGTAAAAAAATACTCTATTCGACCATAATCAACAATTTCCTTAGCTATAAAAATTTATAATGAGACTAGGTGATATTTTATGAAAATATATCTTGATCTAGTCTTTTTTTTAAATTTTATGTTTGATTTTCTACTATTATTAACAGTTAAAATTGTTTTAAAAAGAAGAGTGAAATGGTATCGTATCCTATTAGGAGCAATTGTTGGTGCCTTCAGTATCTTTTTTTTATTTATCAAATTAAATTCGATTACTTTATTTTTATTAAAAATTATCATTTCGCTTGTTATGTTAAGTATTGCCTTTGGATTTCATTCTAAAGAAGAGTTTTTGAAAAATTTTTTATATTTATATTTTATTAGTATCATTCTAGGAGGATTTTTATATTATCTAAATTTAGAATTTTCTTATCAGAATGTAGGAATTGTTTTCTTTCATAATGGCTTTAGTATTAATTTTATTTTATTAATCATTTTAAGTCCTCTTATCTTTTTCTTTTATATAAAACAGGATCGATCCTTAAAAAGAATTCATAACTGCTATTATCAGGTAGACCTATATTATCAAAAAAAAGTAATGCATTATAATGCCTATCTAGATACTGGTAATAAATTGTATGATCCATATTTTCATAAACCAATTATTTTACTTTACGATCCTCATTTTGCAAAGGGAAAAACGATAATGATGATTCCATACGATACTTTAGAACATCATGGATTATTAGAATGTTTTAAAGTAGATAAAATTATATTAGATCATGAAAAAGTAATCCGAAATCCTTACATAGCACTTAGTAAACAAGCTTTTAAAATGGATAATGTAAATATGATTTTACATAAAGAATATTTAGAATAGAAAACGACAAAAAATGTAACTTCTTTTTTCTATACTAATGTTATCAAACATATAATGAAATAAGGAGGAAATATATGATTAGTATATTATTGTTAATAGGTAGTATTTTAGAATATACAAATGTATTATTCTATGTAGGAGCAGCCGATATTTTACCACCACCACTTAAAAAAGACGAAGAAGAATATTATATTGCGATGGCATCAGATGGTGATTTATTTGCACGAGATAAATTAATTGAACACAATTTAAGATTAGTTGTTTTTTTAGCTAAGAAATATGAAAATACAAAAGTGGATTTAGAAGATTTAGTTAGTATTGGTACAATTGGTCTGATTAAAGGAATTAAAACTTTTTCAAAAGATAAAAATATTAAATTAGCAACTTATGCATCCCGTTGTATTGATAATGAAATATTAATGTATTTACGAAAAAATAAAAGAGTAAGAACAGAGGTTAGTTTTGATGAATCATTAAGCTTTGATCCCGATGGAAATGAATTAAGACTAGAGGATATTTTAGGAACAGAGCCGGATATTGTTACGAAAAATTTAGAACAAGAAACAGAAAAAAATTTAGTAATGGAAGAAATCAGTAAATTAAATCCCCGAGATCGTGAAATTATTATTTTAAGATATGGACTAATGGGACATAAGGAAATGACGCAAAAAGATGTTGCCGACTTATTAGGAATTAGTCAGTCGTATATTTCTAGAATAGAAAAGAAAGTAATCAGAAAATTAAGAAATTTAGTGAGATGTTGAGAATAGATAATTCTATTCTTTTTCTTTACTTTTCTACTACCTTTCAGTAAAATAAATACAAGGTGAAAATATGCAAAGATACTTTTGTAAAGAAAAAAAAGAAGAAGTTTTTACACTTTCTAAAGAAGATAGTTACCACATTACTACGGTAATGAGAATGAATCTTTTCGATCAAATTGAAATTGTCTATGAAGAACAAGTATATATTTGTGAGATAGTAGAATTAGAATCTTTCGTAAAAGCAAAAATCATTCAACAAATAGAAAAGAAAAATAAGTGTTCCTATCAAGTCACAATAGTACAATCTTTAGTAAAAGAACAAAAAATGGACATGGTTTTACAAAAATGTACAGAACTTGGTGTAGCTAAGATTATTCCATATGAAGCAAGTCGCTCTCTTATGAAATTAAATAATAAACAAGATCAAAAAATAGAAAGATGGCAAAGAGTAGTCAAAGAGGCAGCAGAACAATCAAAAAGAGTTGAGATTCCGATAATTACTCAAAGTATGAATTTATCAAATTTAGTAAAATTGTCGGATTATGACAGAAAATTTTTATGTACTACTACAGAAAACAATCAAAATTTAAAAAAAGTATTATCAAAGGTACCGAGTGGTGCTAAAATAGTATTTGTAATAGGACCAGAAGGTGGATTCACCAAAGAGGAAGAAGATTGTTTCATACAAAATGGATTTATTCCTATTTCTTTAGGAAATACCGTTTTGAGAACAGAAACAGCATCTTTATTTATTATGAGTATCATACGTTACTTAGATTTGGATGAGGGGAAGTTATAAAATATGTTAGCAAATACTACAAATATGGAATTATTTTTTGTTTATGGTTTAATTGCTTTAGTAATTATTTTAATTATTGTAATTATCATCATAGATAAAAGAGAAAGTAGAAACAGAAAGAAAAATTTATTTGATACTTTAAATATGAAAATTATTGCTAATCCAAATGAGATAGTAAATTCAAATGAGCAGGAAAAAGAAAAACCAGAAATTCTTGAAATCCACCATCAACAAGAGCAAATGACATTACCAATTGAAGAGGCAGAAATTATTTCTCATAGTGAAGAAGAAATAAAAACAGATTCTATAAATGATATGATTGAAAAAGTAGAACAAGAAATTCCAGAAACAGATCTAGAAAAAACACAAGCTCAATTAAGAGTAGAAGAAATCACCAATGCTTTAAAAAATGCTCAGATAGAAGAACAAATTCAAGAAGATAAATATAAAAAATTTGAAGAAGAACAAGAAAAAAATGCTATTATTAGCTACCATGAATTAAAGGAATCTTTTGATAAATTATATAGTGAAAATGAAAAAAATCAATATTTAGATGATAGTCAAATTCCTATTAATATGGAAGAATTATATCAACTAAAAGACGAACAAGAATTTATTTCAAACGAAGAAAAGAAAAGTGTTTCCTTACCAGATTTTACTATGAAATCATCTACTAACGAAAATCCAAAGACTTCTACCTTTAAAAATAGCCCTTTTATTTCTCCTGTTTATGGAATTCAAGAAGAGCCTTTAGAACCAAAAAAAGTAGTAGATAAAGAATTAAAGGAAACCAGCGAATTTTTACAAAAATTAAAAGAATTAAAGAATAATTTAGACTAAGAAGAATTTCTTCTTTTTTTGATTGGAATCAATAAAATCTGCTTTTGAAAAAACGAATAATTAAATGATTTATCTTGATACATAATTTATAAATATGTTATAATAATCTTATAATCATATGAGGTGTTTTACTATGGCAAAAAAGAAAAAGAAAAAAGAACCATCCAAAAAAAAATTTGAACATTGGCTAGAAATATTAGGTCTAGTTTTTATTATTGTAAGTATTTTAAGTATTGTTCCTCAACCAATGGGTTTTATTGGTCAAATTGGAGCTAGCTTTGCAATGTTCTTAATTGGAACTGGTTATCAAATATTACTATTAGTTATGTTATTATTAGGTTTTTATCTTATTTATAAAAGAGAATGGCCAGATTTTTTCACAATTCGTCTTATTGGATGTTATATTTTTTCAATTGGCTTAATTGCATTATCACATCTTGGCTATGTAAAAGAAAATGCTAATGATATCTTAGTAGTATTTACAGATACAATTGATAATCTACTTGCCAATTTTTCTAATATTATAAATGGATCTATGTTAACCTTAAAAGGTGCGGGAATTATTGGTGCTACTTTTAGTACTTTGTTTTTTAAATTATTTGCGTTAGAAGGTACCTATATTGTAACAATTGTACTTATGATATTAGGAATTATTTTTATGACGGGAATTGATTTTATACAAATCATTTTAAAACCATTTAAGAAAAAGAAGAAGAAAAAATTATCTTTAGAGGACACAGGGGTAATTGTAAATGATTCTTCGGTTCTAAAAGATGCTCTTACCCAAATTGAAAATAAAGAAGAAAACAAAATTAAAATTCATAGTATCGATGAAATTACTCATGTAAAAGAAGAATCAGCTAAAGATAGTAATTCTCAATTGCATAACGCAAATGTTACGAGTATAGGACCAATCGATCCATTACCAGAAGTAACAATTCATGATAATACCAATTATAATTATAAATTACCTTCTTTATCCTTATTAACAGCAACGAAAAAAAGAGCTCCTGGAAGTAACAATGATGTTATTGAAGCAAATATTATGAAACTAGAAAAAACATTAAAAGATTTTAGTATTCATGCAAAAGTGGTAGAAGTAAATGTAGGACCTAGTGTAACACAATATGAACTAGAAATTTCATCAGGTACAAAAATGAGTAAAATCACAAGCCTAAATAAAGAAATTTCTTTGGCACTAGCAAAAAAAGATGTACGTATTCAAGCTCCTATTCCTGGAAAAAGTACAGTAGGAATTGAACTTGCTAATGAAACCATCACTCCAGTAGGATTAAGAGAAATTCTAGAAAGTTTCCCTGCTAATAAAGAAAGTAGTAAATTAATGGTTGCTTTAGGTAAAAATATCATGGGAAATAGTATTTTCTGTGAAATTGATAAAACACCCCATTTATTAGTAGCAGGTGCCACTGGTAGTGGTAAATCTGTTTGTATTAATTGTATCATTGCTTCCTTATTAATGAGAACAAAACCATCAGAGGTAAAATTAGTATTAGTAGATCCAAAAAAAGTAGAACTTAGTATGTATAATGGAATTCCTCACTTATTAATTCCTGTGGTAACAGATCCAAGAAAAGCAAATGATGCGTTAAAAAGAATCGTTCGCGAAATGGAAGACCGTTATGATAAATTTAGTGATAAAGGGGTAAAAAATATCGCTACTTATAACGAATGGGTAGATAAACAAAATGAAACATTAACGGAAGAAGAACAAATTCATCACATGCCTTATATTGTAGTAATTGTAGATGAACTTGCTGACTTAATGTTAGTTGCTAGTAAAGAAGTAGAAGATTCTATTATG
>CANQKN010000016.1 GCA_947624515.1 uncultured Bacilli bacterium | reverse complement strand
TCATAACGATTCACCTATCTTATATTATCAGTATATCATATTTCTTCCCAAACAAAAAGAAGAATTAAATTCTTCTTCTACATTAACATGATAGCCATGCACCTAAAATAATAGCAAGTAAGATATAAAGAACAATTATAATAACATATCCACTTCCTGAGGTGTTCTGGCAATTAGTTGTTTGTCCTTGATTACAAGACATGTTCTCACCTCCTTAGATTAGATCCATGCACCAAGAATAATTACTAATAAGATAAATAAAACTAATACGATAGCGGAACTTGATACGTAATTACCCATAATTAAATTCCTCCTTTTTTTGATTACTCATAGTATCATATGGAATTTTTAAAAAAAAGTTCAGGTGATTGACGATTTTTTTTGAAAATATTGTCTTTTTAGAATATATTTGTTATGATAATAAATGTACTAGGAAGGAGAAACTATGAAAAAGAATACAATCAAATTAGTAGGTGGTACTTTAACATTATTACTACTTGTAACAGGATGTGGAAAAGTACCAAAACTTGAAAATGGGCAAGATGCAGTTATTACTCTAAAAGGAGGAAATATTTCTGTAGATACTTTATACCAAGAAATGAAAGATAAATTTGCACTTAGTGTATTATTAGAATTAATGGATACTGAGATTTTAAATCAAAAATATCCAGATACAGATGAATCAAAAAAAGAAATTCAAAATCAGATCGATTTAATGTTAGCACAATATAATAATAATGAAGCTGAATTATTACAAGTAACTTATAATTATTATGGCGTTGATACAATGGATGGCTTAAAAGACTTTTTAACTTTAGATTACAAAAGAAATTTAGCTGTAGAAGATTATGGTAAATCTTTAGTATCTGAAGAGGAAATTAATAAGTTTTATGATGAAAAAATCTTTGGTGATATTTCTGCAAGACATATTTTAATCGCTCCTGATGTAAATGATGATATGACAGATGCAGAAAAAACTGCTGCTGAAGAAGAGGCATTAAAAACAGCAAATGAAGTTATCACAAAACTAAATAATGGAGAAGATTTTAGTGAACTAGCAAAACAATATTCAGATGATGAATCAAATGCTTCTAATGGTGGTAAATTAGGTGATTTTGTTCATGGAGATATGGTGGAAGAATTTGAGGAAGCAGCTAAAAGTCTTGAAAATGGAAAATATACAACAACACCTGTTAAAACAACTTATGGATATCATATTATCTATAAAGAAGAGCAAAAAGATAAACCAAAATTAGAAACAGTTAAAGAAGATATTATTGAAGAAATTGCCAGTGATAAATTAACAGAAGATCCTGCATTACAAATTACTGCATTAGAAGAATTAAGAAAAGATTATGAAGTAAATATTCAAGATGACAAATTAAAATCACAATATGAACTTTATTTAAAAAATGCTAAAAAACAACTATCAGAATCAAATTAAAAGAGACTACCGAATTGGTAGCCTTTTTATTCTTCATTATAATTGGAAAATCCTTTTTGATACATTTTTTGTTTCATTTTATATTCTAATTCTTTTCCCTCATATTTTTTACTTAACATAGCATATAGTTTTTTATATTCTTTTTGATATAAATCTTCTGATACTAATTTTTTTCCATTCAAACATTCATTAATTAAATAATTAGAATATCCTAAATTAATTAAAAATAACTGTATTTTTCGCTTTAATAACATACTTCCTTTATTATGATTGGCTTGAATTTGTTTCTGAATTATTTTTTCAATTCTTTCTTTTTCTAATTCTTCGGTAAATATAGAAATACATTCTTCAATAACTTCCTCTGAAATACCATTTTTTTCTAATTCTCCTTTTATTTTTTCTGGCCCATAATTACTCATTAAAATTTTATCGTGAATAAAAGCAGTAGCATAACTTTTATCATCCAAATACCCTTGTTTTGATAATAGTTTTATGACTGAATTGATAGATTCTTGACTATAACCTTTTTTTAATAGGGATTCATTAAGTTCCTTTCTACTTCTTAAACGTAATTTTAAATATTTTAAAGCAATTTCATAAATTTCATAAAATTGATTTTCACTATTTATTTTTTCTAGTAAGGAAGCTGTTATCTCTTTTGATAAAAGTAATTCATACTTTAAAATAAGATCTTCATGTATCTTAATTTGAGTGTGATTTTCCAAAGTTAAAAGATACATACCATTTTTATTTTTCGTAAATTTTTCGATTTTCAAATTGATCACCTACTAATATTATACAAGAAAAAAAGATTAATTTCTTAATCTTTTTTAACCACTAATAAATGTTGTTCAATTTCTTCTAAGGCTCTACCAAGATTCTTTTTAGATACATATTGATATTCAGGCATTTGATAATGACCTGTTTTTGTCATTTCTTTACTTCTTTCACTAATAATATGAACTAATTCATACTTTGAATCAATAATATTTAAGATTTTATCAATAGATGGATATATCACTCTATCACCTTCCCTATTCTAATCATAAACCGGATTAAAAAGGACTACAAGCGATTTACATTAATTTGACAAAAATTGACAAAAGAAAAAAAGTCTTTCGACTTTTTATCTAAAATTACAACAAGAACCACATTGAACTTCACTACATACGTTTTCTTCACAACATGAATAAGATGGTTGATAAGTATGTTTAAATACATGATGATTAACTATTTTAGTTCTCATAGGACATACGTGTGGAACTTCATGCACGATAGTACGGTTTACAACTCTTTCTTGCATTGGTTCAATAATTGGGCTTTGCATTCCTCCAGCCATTTGAGGAGCCATCATTCCCATTTGATTATTTTGCATTTCGATGTTCATATCAACATCCATATTTTCAGCATTAAAAGTGTTGTTAACATCATTTTGTCTATCATAACAACAATTTCTGAACATAGTTTCTTTCCTCCTATCTAGTTTATAGTATGAAAAATTAAAACTATGTAATAATTGATTGGCCTAACAAACAATAAAAACATTAGATAAATTTGAATTCTACTTGTAATTACTTTTTTAGATCTTAAAATGGCATTTTAAAATTACCACTTGTCATCTGTTTCATCATCTTTTTCATTTGATCAAACTGCATTAATAATTTATTAACTTCTTGAACAGAAAGACCACAACCTTTAGCAATCCTAGTTTTACGACTAGACTTGATAATATCTGGATTTTTTCTTTCTTGTGGTGTCATTGATAAAATAATTGCTTCCACATGAGCCATTTGCTTTGGATCAATATTAACATTTGTTAATCCCATTTTTTTAGCACCTGGTAACATTTTAATTAAATTTTCCAAAGGTCCTAATTTTTTTATTTGTTTCATTTGTTTTAAAAAATCTTCCAAATCAAATTTACCAGAATGCATCTTTTTAGCAGCACTCATTGCTTCTTCTTCATCAATAACTTCCGTCGCTTTTTCAACAAGAGAAACAATATCTCCCATTCCCAAAATTCTTCCAGCCATTCTTTCTGGATCAAAATTTTCAAGACCATCTAGTTTTTCACTAACACCAATGAATTTGATTGGTACATTCGTTAAATGCCTAACTGATAATGCTACTCCACCTCGTGTATCTCCATCTAACTTCGTTAAAATAACTCCTGTTAAAGTTAAACTTTCATGAAATCCTTGGATGACATTAATCGCATCTTGTCCCATCATAGAATCAATTACTAATAATACTTCTTGAGGTTTAATTTCACGATTAATATTTTGTAGTTCTTCCATTAATTCAGAATCAATATGAAGTCTACCTGCCGTATCAATTAGTACATAATCATAGCCATGCTCTTTGGCATAAATAATAGCATTTTTACTAATTTCTACAGGATCTTTTTTTCCTTCTTCATATACTTCAATTCCAAGCTGTTTTCCTAACTGCTTTAATTGATCGATAGCAGCAGGACGATAAACATCACAAGCAACTAATAATGGTTTCTTACTATGTTTTTTTCTTAAAAAATTAGCTAACTTTCCAATCGTTGTGGTTTTACCAGAACCTTGAAGACCAACTAACATTAAAATGGCAGGATTTCCACTGATATTTAAAGGACTACTTTCTCCTCCTAGTAATTCTGTTAATTCATCTTTTACAATTTTAACAAATAATTCTCCCGGTTTAATACTTTTTTTAACTTCTTCTCCCAAAGCTTTTTCTTTTACCGTATTGGTAAATTCTTTTACTACTTGATAATTAACATCTGCTTCTAATAAAGCCAGACGAATCTCTCTCATCATATCAGAAATATTATCTTCGGTAATTTTCCCATAACCTTTTATCTTATGAAGAGCATTTTGAAGTCTATCTCCCAATGATTCAAACATATTATCCCTCCTATAAACTATTACTATTATACATAATATTAAAGAAAAAAACTAGCAAAAACTAGTTTTGATATTTAAAGATTTATTTGATTACTTTTCTTTTTTTCAAATACCTCTATATCATGAACAAATAGATATTTTCCATTTCTCTCTATTTTCTCACAACTGGATTCTTGATATTCTATCATATCTTTCATAAGAGTAACTTCATATTGTCCTTCCACACCACGATCCATTATTTTTAAAAGATAAGATTGACTATTAGTAGGTATAATAGGATCTAAAATTGAGTCATATACTTTCACAATACTATAAGGAGAAACAAATAATGGAATTCCACTATGTAATTTTATCTGATATAGATGCCTTATTGGCTTCGTATAATCTTGTTTCATAAACTGAATAGCAGTATCTAATTTTATACTAGTAGATATACAGGTAGCATTTTCCATAAAATCGATAGATTCTTTATTAGCAGTCATTCCTCGATAAACGACTAAATCATCATTTAAAGTTATAGTTGAAGCAGCATGCTGTAATAACTTTAAAATTTGTTTAACATCATCAATAAAAGATAAAAAATTATCCAAGTGTATGTCATTAAAAATCGTATATTTTATAAAATAATTTTTAGGATTGTTTACGATTTGATTATAATCTTCTAAAATTTTTTCATAACTATCTGAATCCGGAATACAATTTTTTATTTCAATAGCCGAAAGATTATCAAAATGGGGAACCTGTGTAATTCTATTGATAATGATAAATAGTTTTGATTGATAAATCAAAATAGCATTCTTTTCTAAATCACTTAATTGAGTATACTGGTTTAATAAATTTTGATAAATTTCTTGGCTATCATTCATTTTCTTTCTCCTAATTACTAGTCCATTTTTCTACCACATTACAACTACTACTTTGTGGCATTGGATTTGGCATCTCTAATCTCGCAATCAATGGTATCTTAAAACCAGTTCCAAATACTAAACAATTCCCAACTTGAAGAGATTTTTGTTTTTCTATGGTGTCTTCAGTAATATTTGGAATCATTTTCGTAATATATTCAATATCTCTAGGGTGACTCATCTTAAAGATAATGAAATTAGAACATTGAGAAATTACGGTATCAGATAAATCAACTGGTCTTTGACTGATTAATGACATAATGACACCATATTTTCTCCCTTCTTTCGCAATACGATCGAAGATATTATATCCAAATAAGAATTCATCGGTATCTTTTTGAACATATCGATGGGCTTCTTCTAGTAAAATATTAAATGGAATACTACCTCTCTGTACTTTTTTAGATAATTCAAATAATAATCTAGTAAAAATTTTTACTACACTTTTTGCAAAACCATCATCCACATCTTCTAAATTAATATTTACAATCTGATATTTTTTACCATCTTTAATAATTAAGTTACTAATAAACTGATCTAATCTTACATATTCTTTATAATCAAAAAATTTACTATTAGGACCAATTACTAATTCATGTAATTTTACTTTTAATGTAATAGCATCAGCATATACATTTTCGTTTCTAAGCCACCCTTCACTAATAAGGGCAAAATTTAAAGCCTTTTCTAACATTTCTAAAGTAAAATAATTTGTTTTATCAGGTTCATATTGATTTAATTCAGGATTAATAAACTTATTAACATATTCTGTCAATAAAACTCTTTCTGAAAAATCATCGGTAGAATCAATTAAGAAACAATCTTGTAATCTCCTAGTATAACCAATTCCTTGTACCGTTGCATTTAAGTTAAAAGCATCTGTAGAGCAGGTATTAAAGATAGAAAAAATTTCATCTCTTTTACTAGCTGCACTCTGATTTGAATATAAAATTGTCATAATAGCACTTGCAATTAGATGATTTTGATAGTTAATAGCAGAATCATCTGATTGTGAAAAAATTTTTACTAATCTTAACATTTTTTCAATAATAGAAAGTTGAGTATGAGTAGTTGCCGATAATAATAAAGCCATATCTTCTACATTTAATAACCAAAGTGGAATTTGTAATAATTCACTATTATCTGTATAACTTAAATTGGTAGTAATAAAACGATAATGATAGTTAGGATTGATTTCATTTATTTTAGAAAAAGCAGAATAATATTCACCAGAAGAATCAAAAATAAAGAAATTAGAACGAAAAGGAATAAAATTAGGATTTATAAAAGTATTTTGCATGATACGAGCAATTCCACAACTTTTACCACTACCAGTATTTCCAAAAATACAAATATGTTTACTAAAAAGTTCATTCATATCAACATAAATTTTCTTAGAATTATAAAAGGGACTGATTCCTAATAATAATTTTCCTGTTACTTCTTCTCCAACAATATAGGAAAGTTCACTTTCATTTAAAGAACGAATTGTGGAATTTAAACTAGGCTTTCTCAAAATTCCTCCAATAAATTTTCCATCTACTAATTCTCCTAACATTTTTGCTTTGACATAGTCAGGATGTAAGTCCTTAATTTCTGCTAAAATAGATTTTTCTTGATCCTGTAACACAATAGGCATATTCATAATATCCCCTTGTACTGTATTTACAGTAGATAATTGAATATCAACCTCAGTATCCCCTATATAAGTAATTTTTTCAAACATAATTTATACCCCTTTTTCTTTTTATAATAATTCTTCTATTTTCTTCTTTGTTTGATCATCCATATTTTGAATTAATTTCTTAATTTCTATTGCTTTTTGATATAATTTTAAAGTTTCTTCATAAAATTCTAATTTTTCTTCAACAATTTTAATCTGATTATGAATAGCATTTCTACTAACCTGATGATTTTCAGCAATTTCTGCTAGTGATAAATCATGAAAATAATACGATTCATAATATTCTCTTTGCTTTTCTGTAAATAAGGAAGAATAATAATCATATAAATTATTGAAATAAATTTTCTTATTCATCTTATCACCTACATCATATCTTTAAATAGTCCATAAATATAAGACTCAATATCAAACGGTTGTAAATCATCTTTGGTTTCCCCTAAACCAATAAATTTAACTGGAATTTTGATTTCTTCCTTAATAGCTAAGACAATACCACCTTTGGCAGTACCATCTAATTTTGTTAAAATAATTCCTGTAATATTGGTAATTTCTTGAAAACTTTTAGCTTGACTAATACCATTTTGTCCTGTTGTTGCATCGATAATCAATAAAGTTTCGTGAGGTGCGCCAGGTATTTGTGTTCCGATCATACGATTAATTTTTTCTAACTCTTTCATAAGATTAACTTTATTTTGTAATCTACCTGCAGTATCAATTAATACCACATCATACTTTTCATTTTTAGCAGTTTCTAATCCATCATAAATAACACTAGCTGGATCAGCACCTTCTTCTTTACCAACAAATCCTACTCCTACTTTTATACTCCATTCTTCTAACTGTTTGGTAGCACCTGCTCGAAAAGTATCTCCTGCAACTAATAATACCTTTTTACCCTCTTCTTTTAATTTCCAAGCAAGTTTTCCAATTGTCGTTGTTTTTCCAACTCCATTAACACCAACGAATAATAGAACCGTAGGGGAATTTTCACTAAAATGAATTTTACTTTCTAGGATTTCATCATCTACATAGATAATAAATAATTCATCTACTATTACTTCTTTTAATAAGTTAGGATCTTCTATTTTCTCTTTTCTAACACGATCTTTTAGGCGATCCATAAACTTCATTACCGTATTGACTCCAATATCTGCCATAATTAAAATTTCTTCTAATTCATCAAAGTAATCCTCATTAATTTTACTATATCTAGATGTCAAAGAAATAAGGTTAGAAACAAATCCTTTTCTACTCTTGGTCAATCCTTTTTCATAAATTTTAACTGGTTTTACGCTTTCAGAAGTAGCTTTTTGTTTTTCTTCTTGATTTTCTTGAGTTGTAGTTTCTATTTGCTTTTCTTCTTCTAGTTCTTTCGAAAAAATATTTTTAATTTTACTAAATAGTCCCATAAATCCTCCTGTATCATAAGATGATTATATCAAAAAAAAAGACTATTTCCTAGTCTTTTAACTTGAAATATTTACTTTTTTAAGTATTTGCTCTTACCAATATCTGATAGATAATTACTACTAGATATTTTTTCTCTAATCGTTATTATTTTTTCTTGAATTTCTTGTTCTGTTAAATTCCATGTTTCTTTTAGTAATTTAATGTAGTCCTCACCCAATTCTATATATTTAGACATTTTCTCCAAAAAATACCGCTCCTCTTCTGTTAAAAAAGAATAATTTTGTATAAAATGTTCTTGATAAGAATCTTGACTACTATATTTCTTCATATTACTTATTTTTTCATAATCTACGAATTTTCTATTTGGAATCATTTGATAGCAGTATTTCATTAGATAATTATATAACGCTCTCCTCATATTTTCTTCTGAAACTGTATTAATCAATAAATTACCACATCGATTAATTAATATATCTAATACATAATCATATAAATCTGAATAATCTATATTGAAACCATTGGCTTTTTTGATAAAACTTTTAGCAACAGTTTCTGCTACATCTATCATTAATGTTTGATTTTCTTGTAGTTGTTCCCTCGTACAAGAAATATAATCACCTATCCAAACATAACCTTTAGATTTCAGTACTTCCTGTAAATTAATACTTTTTTCCATAATATTTCCTAATAATTGATTAGTATCTATTTTTAGAGTTTTGGATAATTCGATTATTTGTTTCTGATTATAAATTCTATTATAATGATTGGTTAATTTTAAATAGATTTTAACATTCATCCAAAATTCTTCTTCTGTTAAGTGATCACGATCGTGTTCAAAAATAGATTTTACTTTAGAATAAGAAAGTAACAAATAATAAAATGGAGAAAGTAATTCTAAATCAACATTATGTTTTTCCAATAAGTATAAAATTTTTTTGATTTCTTGACTGTTTCCAAAAGCTAATATTGATGGATATGTATTTACTAATCCTAATAAACCCTTACTTTCTAATAAATTTAAAATTCTTTTGATTTCGTGACTATTTCCTTGGGCTAAAATGGTTGGGCAGACATTTATTACTTCTAATAAATTCTTACTTTTTAATAAGCATAAAATATTTTCGATTTCTTGAATTTTTCCCTTTGCTAATATAGTTGGACAAGTACTAACTAATCCTAATAGCTCATGATCTTCTAATAAGCATAAAATACTTTTGATTTCTTGAAAATTTCCTTGGGCTAAAATAGATGGACAAGCATTTACTAATCCTGACAATTTCTTATCTTTCAATAAACTTAAAATATTTTTAATTTTTTGACTGTTTCCTTGTGCTAAAATGGTTGGACAGGTACTGACTAATCCTAATAAGTTCTTACTTTCTAATAAATTTAAAATATTTTCGATTTCTTTGTCCTTCCCAAAAGCTAATATCGATGGACAAGTTTTCAGCAATCCTAATAAGTTTTTACTTTCTAATAAATTTAAAATATTCTCTATTTTTTGAATTTTTCCTTTTGCTAATATAGTTGGACAGGTACTAGCTAATCCTAATAAGTTCTTACTTTTTAATAAATTTAAAATACTTTTGATTACCTGACTTTTTCCATAAGCTAATATCGATGGACATATGTTTACTAATTCTAATAAATTATTATCTTCTAATATATTTAAAATGTTTTCAATTTCTTGAATCTTTCCTTGTGCTAAAATGGTTGGGCATGTACTAACTAATCCTAATAAGTTCTTACTTTCTAATAAGCATAAAATATTCTCTATTTCTTGGATCTTTCCTTGTGCTAAAATATAAGGACAAGTATTTACTAATCCTAATAAATTTTTACTTTTTAATAAGAGTAAAATACTTTCTATTTCTTGGCTTTTTCCAAAGGCTAATATCGATGGACATAGTATTATCAAATTTAATAATTGGTATTTTTGAAGTACTTTTAATATTTTCTCAATATTATTAATATTTCCTCGTTTACATAAATTATTAATTTTTTTATTTAGGAAGAAATCAATTTGTTCTAGACTTAGATAATTTTGTAATACTTCTTTTAATTCTAATCTATTTACCATAATTACATTCCCTCCTTTTTGATTGGGATATATTATACCACTCATCCATTATAAAAACAATATTTCCATCAAAACCATAGACAAAATGAGAAAATAATAGTATAATTTTTAACAGTTAGTTCTTTTATGATGAACTTAAGAAAGGAGAAAATTTTATAAATGAAATCAAACACTGAAACAAAGATTATTGTTTTAGGTGGATTGGGAGAAGTCGGAAAAAACATGTATTGTTTAATGCATGAAGATGAAATTATTATTATTGATGCGGGAATTTGTTTTCCAGAGGGAGAACTTTTAGGAATAGATTATGTCTTACCAGATTATACTTTTTTAAAAGAAAATGAAGAAAAAATAAAAGCTTTAATTATTACTCATGGTCATGAAGATCATATTGGAGCCATTCCTTTTATTTTACAGACTGTTAATATACCAGCTATTTATGCTCCAAAGCAAGCTAAGGAATTAATTGCGATTAAATTAGAAGATCGTAATATTCGTTATGATACCTTATATGCTTATACGGATCAAGATATATTAAAGTTTAAATATTTTGAAATTGAATTTTTTAGAACTACTCATTCAATTCCCGACTCTCATGGAATTTACCTAAAAACTCCAAATGGTAGTGTAGTAACTACAGGAGATTTTAAATTTGATTTAACTCCAATTGGACCAATGGCTGATTTACATAAAATGGCAGAACTTGGTAAAAGAGGAGTCGATTTATTAATTAGTGATTCTACCAATGCCTTAAATGAAGGAATGTCTATTAGTGAATCCAAAGTAGATAATGCTCTTGCTGATATTTTTGATACTTATACTTCACAAAGAATTATTATTGCAACTTTTGCTTCTAATATTTACAGACTAAAGCACATTGTAGAAACTTGTTTTAAACATAATCGTAAAATATGTGTATTTGGTAGAAGTATGGAAAATAATATTAAAATATCAATCGATGGAGGGTATATTAATCATAAAGAAATAATTATTACTCCAGAGGATGCAAAGAATTTAAAACCAAGTGAAATATGTTTTTTATGTACAGGAAGCCAGGGAGAACCTCTTGCTGCCTTATCCAGAATGGCAGATGGAACATTTAGACAAATTTCATTAAGACCAGATGATATCGTTATTTTTTCATCTAGCCCTATTCCTGGAAACGCTATTAGTATTGCAAGAACAATTAATAAATTATATTTAAAAGGAGTAAAAGTATTTACTAATACCTCTTTAAGTGAATTACATACTTCAGGACATGCTAATCAAGAAGAATTAAAATTAATGATTCGTTTAATTAATCCAAAATATTTGATGCCTTTCCATGGCGATTATCGTATGTTAAAAAGACATGCTAATTTAGGTGTTGAATGCGGAATTCCAAAAGAAAATACCTTCGTTTTGGATAATGGAGATATTTTATTACTAAAAGACCATGTCATTACCAAATCAAAAGACAAAGTATCTGGTGAAGATATTTATGTAGATGGTAATCGTATTGGTGAAGTTGGAAGTGTCGTATTAAGAGATCGAAAAATTATGTCCAATGACGGAATTCTTGTTGTCATTGCCAACATTGATTTAGAAAAGAGAATTTTACTGATTAGGCCAAATATTACGACACGTGGTTTTATTCTAGTAAATGAAAATGAAGAACTAATCAAACAAATAGAAGATACTGCTTTATATATTATTAAAGAGAAACTAGAACACACCAAAGAAGGAATTAATGAAATCAAAAGTAAATTAATTAGTGATTTAATTGTTTTCATTGAAGAAAAAACAGGTAGAAGGCCAATTATCCTACCAGTAATTATTGATATAAAAAAATAGAAATAAATACCAAAACAAGTATTTATTTCTTTTTTTGATTTTGAGAAGTTTTATTACTAATTGTCGAAGTATATACTAAATTGCGTATTTGATCACTTTGTTCAAAATTTTTTAAAATTGTTTTATTTAAAAAAATTTTTGAATCATCATAACACCAATGAGTAACGAAATACTCTGGCATATCTGTAAAATAATAAGAAGCTAAAGATGCTAATTGTAGTTGGTTACTAATAAATGATGATATTTTTTCGATTGAAACATTTGATAAATTGCTTTTAGTAATTAGAGTAAAGCTACCATTTTGTTTTTGAAAAGCAATTGTAAAATCGCTATCAAAATTGCTTTCTAAATTAGGATTAAAATTGATTTCAATATTATCATAATCAATCTCATTTAAAGTGATAGAACCCAATTGCTTTAATTTAGATAGAAGTTGATAAAAAACAGTAAGATATAATTTTTCATTTATATATTCCATAATCATCGCCATAATTAGTATATGATGATTTTTAAGTTGTATGCTTATTATTCTATTTTAGTTTCTACTTCTCTAGTCGATGTAGCCGTTACTTTTTCTTGACTCCATTCACTCCATTCGCCCCAATTGGTTCTCTGGCATGTTTGATAACAAGTGAGACAACACTGATTAGGTTGATTAAAAGTATATCCAGCAGGACAAGTCTGGGTAATTGCTGCAGATTCCGTTGTTACACAATTACAGTTAAAAGGTTCACATTGATAATTTTCAATTGTAGCATCACGGTAACGATAATAAGTTCTACCTTGTACATCGGAAATAATAATCTTTCTTTCTTTTTCTGTAAAATTACCAACCTTATCAAATGCAGTATACTTAATAGTATATTCACCACTTACAGAAGTATCAATCTTGTCAGGTACTACAACATAATTATTATTTAATCCAGAACCTTCATCATAAGCTTGAACACCACTTCTTAACGAAAAGTTACTTCCAAGCTGAATAGTAGTTGTAGCTTCAAAGGTAATAATAGGATTCTCTTTATCAATATTTTGAATAGAAATAGGAATCATTTTACTAGGTTTATCATTGATATCTTTTACCATAAGATAAATTTCACCATTTGCTACTACTTCATAAATATTGGACGATTGATAAGTTTTTCCACCATCAAATGAATAAGAAGAAATATAATGATCTTCATTATTTACTGTAATTATAACATTACCATTTGTCCATTGTGTAGTAGATAAAGAATATTTTGGATAATCTACCAAAGGACGATTTTTAATATCTTGATAAAATAAATAACTAAACAATCCTATCATGACAACACTAAAACAGAAAACAAAAATTAAAATTCTTTTTTCCTTTTGATGATTATTCATTTTAAACTGCTGATTTTCCATACTAGCACCCTCTTATCATAGTAAAATATATCATAAAATAAAATTTTTGTATAGAAAAAGAAGCAATTATCTTGCTTCTTCTTGAGCTCTTGTTTCACGAATTACAGTAATTTTAATTGTACCTGGATATTGCATTGTATCTTCAATTTTTTCTTTAATATCACGGGCAATTTTATGTGCTGTCAAATCATCTACATCTTCTGGTTTAACAATAACTCGTAATTCTCTTCCTGCTTGTACCGCAAATGTTTTATCAACACCATCAATATCATTTCCAATAGATTCTAACTGTTCTAATCGTTTGATATAATTCTCTAATGAATCATTTCTAGCACCAGGACGTGATGCAGATAAACTATCTGCTATAGCTACAATAACAGAAATAATACTAGTTGCTTCAGTATCACCATGATGAGATGCAATAGCATTAATTACTACATCTGGTTCTTTATATTTTTTAGCTAAATCAACACCGATTTCAACATGGCTTCCTTCTATTTCATGGTCAATTGCTTTTCCGATATCATGTAATAGACCTGCTCTTTTAGCTAAAGAAACATTTTCTCCCAATTCACCAGCAAGAATACCAGATAAATGAGCTACTTCGATAGAATGTTGTAACGCATTTTGACCATAACTAGTTCTAAAATGAAGTTTACCAATAATTTCGATAAGTTCTGGATCTACTTTCGTAATACCTAATTCAAATAAGGCATTATTTCCATATTCAATTACCTTAGATTTCATATCCTTACTAATTTTATCATATAACTCTTCAATTCTAGTAGGATGGATTCTACCATCTTTTAATAAAGTTTCCAATGTTTCTCTTGCAATTTCTCTTCTTAATGGATCAAAACTAGATAATACAACAGCTTCTGGTGTATCATCAATGATTAAATCAACCCCAGTGATTGCTTCTAAAGTTCTAATATTTCTTCCCTCTCTACCAATAATTCTACCTTTTAAATCGTCATTAGGTAAATTTACAGTAGTAACTGTTTGCTCATTTGAAACATCTGATGCAAATTTCTGCATAGAAGAAACAAGTAAATCTTTAGCTTTTTTATCTACTTCTAATTTTGCTTCATTTTCTCTTTCTTTAATATAAGAAGCGATTTCTAAAGACATTGCTTCTCTAACTTTAGTCATAACCATTTCTTTCGCTTGATCACGACTAATTCCTGAAATTTCTTGTAATAAATCTAATTGTTGTTGTTTAATTTCTTCCACTTTAACTTGTTCATTTTGGATTTCTTTTTGTTTTTCAAATAATTTATTTTCTCTTTCATCTAAAGTAGACTCACGTTTTTGATAAAGTTCGTCTCTTTTATCAATATTTTGTTCTCTTTGAATTAATCTATCTTCTGATTCTTTTAGTTCTTGTTTTCTTTCTTTTACTTCTTTATCATAATCTAATTTTAATTTATGTATTTCTTCCTTTGTTTCTAAAATAGAATCTCTTTTTACTTTATCAGCTTCTTTTTTAGCTTTTTCCATAATAGATTCTATTCTTCTATTGGCATTATTTTCACGTAAAGAATTAAAAATTATATTTAAAACAAAACCGCCAATTAATCCAATAATGATTAGCAAAATGGAGATTATGATATCCATACAAACTCCTCCATTTCATATATGTTAAATTGCCATTCATCATAACATCTAATTCTATTTTAAGTTGAAAACTAGAATAAGTCAAGGGAAATATCTAGTCCCTTGACTTTACTTTTCTTTTATTTTTTGTTAAATTTTTAATCCTAATAATAACAAATCCCAATAAGCTTAAAAAAGAAACCAAATAAGCTATTTTTTGAATTGTAGTACCACGATAAGCAACTTGAAATTGACCACTATCTTTCGTTAAATAAACACGAATTAAATGATGATTTCCATCTGCTATTTTGAAATCATTATCAACCTGATAACCAAGATAATTATATAGAGGTAATTCGACATAAGTATCTTCCTGTAAGTTATTAGAATACCATACAGTCATAGTGGTACCAACTTTTTTATAATGAACTATTAAGTCTTGATTATTAGTAAACACTTTTTCTACTAAATCTTCGGTATCCCAACGATCTATTCCTGATAATAAATATTCCCCATTTCCAATTTCATTTCCTGGAAAAGTTAAATAACGATTTTTACGAATTCCATATTGAACTGAGTATAATAAATTAGTAGTAAGAGAAACAAGAAGAATAAACCAGGCAATCGTTTTTACAATATCTTTACGATCTGTTTTTAGTAAAAGATAAAGATTGATACCAATTGAAAATGAAAAGAATAAAGTAGAAAATAATAATAAGCGCCATGGGAATTGAATGAAAGATAAAGTGGTATCTAAAAACTTCCAAGGAAATAAATTAGTAACTGAAAGCCAAGATGTTATTCCTAAAATAAGAAGAAGATTACTAAAGGATAATAAGGTATGATAACGTGGATCTAATTCTTTTTTATGAAAAAAGAAACGGATAGGAATTAACATAATAATAGAAATTCCTAAATAGCAGGAAAAGAACCACTTTGGTAATAATAATTCACGAATAGGAGTACCTGCCGGTAAATAACAACTTCCATCTGTAAAAATACTAATATTAGAAAATAAATACTGTTCTAAAATAGGAAGGAAAAAGAAACAACCTAATAATAGTCCAAAGAAACCAGACATTAATAAATGCCAAAATCGTTTTGGCTCTTTTAGAAATCTTTTATAATTAACCAGAATAATAATGATACAGAAAAAGGCCATAAGAATAGTGGTAATTAAATGGGAAAGAAGTAATAACACAAATCCTATTGAAAATAAATACCATTTTTTATCATCCTGATATATAATTTCATATAATCCTAAAAAGGCTAAAGGAATCACCATAAAAGAAAGTACTTCTCCTACTGCACCACGAACAAAAAAATCATACAAACGATATTCCGAAAGAGTATATAGGATAGTAACAAGAAGAGCTATTTTTTGATGAGGAATGATTCTTTTACTTGCATAGTAAGTTATAAAAACAGTTCCTATATTAATAAATAGAAAAAAGAGTTTATAAGATACCATACTAGGTAATCCTAATAAATAGAAACATGCTGGTAAGTAAAAGAAGAAATTACCATAAAAAAGCCCCAAAGCATAACCATAACCATAAAATGAATCATGAATGAGTGCCAAAAAGTCACCATGACGAACCGTTTTAGCTAAGGTAAGCATTCGTTCAAGATGAAAACCAATATCATGCTGATAAGGCATTCCCTTAGGAAATAGCCACAAACTATTCATAATGATCAAACTAATTAAAACGAGTGCAACCCAATGCTTACTTATAAATTTTTTCATACCTACACCTACTATAATTAATTATAGTATAGCACATAAAATTTAAAAAAAGAAGACCACTAATTAGTCTTCTTGTGATTTTGTGTTTTTTGCGTTAATATCAATTTCATAATAACTACGAATTTGTTTTTCAATCTCATCACAAAGTTCTTTATGATCTCGTAAAAATAACTTAACATTTTCTTTTCCTTGACCAATTTTTTCACCTTTGTAAGCATACCATGCACCAGATTTTTCTAATACTCCACATTCGCTTCCAAGATCAACTATTTCTCCTTCGTGACTTACTCCTTCACCATACATAATATCTACAACAGCAGTTTTAAATGGAGGAGCCACTTTGTTTTTTACAACCTTAACCGTAGTCCTATTACCAACAATATTATCACCGATTTTTAATGATTCACTTCTTCTAACATCTAAACGAATTGTAGAATAAAATTTTAATGCTCTTCCACCAGGAGTTGTTTCTGGATTACCAAACATAATTCCAACTTTTTCACGCAATTGATTAATGAAAATAGCAGTTGTTTTTGTTTTACTAATAGTTCCAGAAAGTTTACGAAGTGCTTGACTCATTAATCTTGCTTGTAATCCAACATGAGCATCTCCCATTTCTCCATCAATTTCAGCTTGTGGAACCAAAGCAGCAACTGAATCTATTACAATAATATTAACAGCTTCACTACGAACCAAGGCTTCACAAATTTCTAAAGCCTGTTCACCAGTATCAGGTTGTGCTAAAAGTAGTTCATTTATATCTACACCCAAATTTTTAGCATAAACAGGATCTAAAGCATGTTCAGCATCAATAAAAGCAGCTCTTCCCCCATTTTTTTGTACC
>CANQKN010000015.1 GCA_947624515.1 uncultured Bacilli bacterium | reverse complement strand
TCTGATAATGACTCTTTTTTATGAACTAAAAATAGTGTTAGTGATTTTTATTCACCAACACTATTTATTATAGAACCCTAGTTTTATCTTCTTTTCTTTTTACATTTCACAACAGTTTTCCACATAAATTGTGGATTTTGTGTTATAATACCAAAATAATAGAGGTGAAATAGATGAAAATAGGAATTGCCAGCGATCATCGTGGATATTTATTAAAATCAAAATTGATTCCATACCTTCAAAAAAAAGGATATGAAGTAGAAGACTATGGAACAGATTCTACAAATTCTGTAGACTATCCAGATTTTGGAATTCTATTAGGACAAAAAGTAAGAGATCAAGAAGTCGATTATGGAATCGCTATTTGTGGAAGCGGAATAGGAATTTCCATTGCTTGTAATAAAGTAAAAGGTATTCGATGTGCAAAAGTAAATAATGTTAGAGAAGCAAAATTATGTAGGTTAGATAACAATGCAAATATTATTGCTTTAAATGAAAAAATGTTTTTATTTGAAGCCAAAGATATTGTCGATACTTTTCTAACAACACCATATCAAGAGATAGATCGATTTCAAAGAAGAATCGATAAAATTACGAAATATGAGGAGAAACAATCATGAGTGTCAAAGCCTTTTTATACCTTTTTTCTAGTATTATTGTTATTTGGTCAATCGATTCTGTAAATATTAGTTATATTTTTAAAAAAAATAAAATGGCTCAAGCTAAAATCTTTTATTTTTTGTTAGCAATTAGTATGATTCAATTATTAACAATGTTTTTATATGATTTATTTGAAGCAACAAAATTTGTATAAAAGAGTATAAAACTTTTTATTTTGGTAACACTCTTAAATGAGGTGAAAGAAATGAAAAGGAAATTAGTATTAAAACCATTTGTAGTTCCAACATTGTATACCATATTTGCTGTAGTAGTAATTATAAGTTTATTTTTATCCATTCAAGTAGTAGAAGAAAAGGAAAATTTAACTTATGTAAATGAATCTATTTTAGATGAATATGTACCTGTAGTGAATTTAGAAGAAAAATTAATAAGACCATTTACAGATACATCTGTTACAATTTTGAGTAATTATTATGATTATCAATCTTCCCAAGAAGAACAAGAAAATTCTATCTTATATCACGAAAATACTTATATCCAAAATACAGGAATTAATTATCATGCAGATAATAGTTTTGATATAGTAAGTGTATTAAGTGGAGAAGTAATTGAAGTAGAAGATAAAGAATTATTGGGAACAAGTGTAACAATCAGACATGATAATGAACTAATTAGTGTATATCAGAGTTTAGGAGAAGTATCTGTAAAAAAAGGGGATAAAGTAACAACAGGACAAGTAATTGGAAAAAGTGGTAGTTGTGATTTAATCACGGATTCTAAAAATAATTTACATTTTGAATTATATGTAAATGGAACAATAGCTGATCCAGAAAATTATTATGATAAAAAATTAAATGAATTCTAAATCTTTAGCATAAACATAAGACTTACCAATATACTTTATTAGGTGACAGTCTATGAATAAGAAAATTAAAAATAGAGTAAAAGAGATATCTGATTATATCTTACAAACAAATCAAACCATTAGGCAAACAGCTAAAAAATTTGGAATTAGTAAAAGTACAGTTCATAAGGATATTCAAGAAAGATTAAAAGAAATAGATATAAATCGTTACAATCAAATTGAAGAAATTTTTAAAAATCACATCGAAACTCGACATATATTAGGTGGACAATCTACAAAAATAAAGTACCAACAGATGAAACAAAATATGGAAGGATGATAGTATGAAAGATATAGGAATAGATTTAGGAACAACCAATATACTTATTTATGTAAAAGGAAAAGGAATTGTTTTAAATGAGCCTAGTGTTGTAAGTATTGATACCAATACAAAAAAAATCTTAGCAGTAGGAAAAGAAGCAAAAGAAATGATTGGTAGAACACCAGGAAAAGTGAAAGCACTTAGACCTATGAAGGATGGTGTCATAGCTGATTTTGAAACAACCGAAGAAATGTTAAATTTATTTATGAAAAAAGCTATTGGAAGAAACCTTTTATCAAAGCCTAGAATCTTAATATGCTGTCCATCTAATATTACAGGAGTTGAAAAGAATGCTATTCGGGAAATGGCAGAGAGAATGGGAGCCAAAAAAGTCTATTTAGAAGAAGAACCAAAAGTAGCAGCTGTAGGAGCAGGAATTGATATATCTAAGCCATCAGGAAGTATGGTAATGGATATTGGAGGAGGTACAACCGATATAGCTGTTCTATCTTTAGGTGGTATTGTTACTAGTGATTCTATAAAGATTGCAGGAAATAGTTTTGATGAAGATATTATTAAATTTATAAAAGACAAATATAAAGTAATCATTGGTGAGAAAACAGCGGAAGATATCAAAATGACAATAGGAACGGTAATAAAAAATGGGAAAAAGAAATCTAGTGAGGTAACTGGTAGAAGTACGACAACAGGATTACCAGAAACGATTACGATAACGAGTGAAGATATTGCAGAAGCTTTAAATGATGATATCAAAAAAATTATTTCTTCCGTAAAAAATGTATTAGAAAAAACTCCTCCAGAGTTAGCTTCGGATATTTCTGAAAAAGGAATAATTCTAACAGGTGGAGGATCCCTAATTGAGGGTTTAGTAGAAAAATTAAGGAAAGAATTAAAAGTTCCTGTCTTTATTTCTGATAATCCATTAACAAATGTTGTAGAAGGAACTGGAATCTTATTAGATAACTTGCATTTAATTGATAATTAGGCCTATTAAAGGTCTTTTATTTTACATTAAAAATATGATATAATAACTATAATGAGGTGTAAATATGCTAAGTAGTGATATTAGTAAATCGTTAGAAATGGTTGCAGTTACATTTTTATTTGGGGTTTTCATTATGCCAATCATGAAAAGGATAGCTCATCACATTGGTGCCATAGATATTCCAAGAAGAGACGAAGGCGATCGTCATATTCATAAAAAACCAATTCCAAAGTTAGGTGGAGTCGGAATCTTTTTAGCTTTCTTATTTGGTTATATGCTCTTTGGCCAACATAGTATAAAAATGAATGCAATTTTAATAGGAAGTTTTGTTATTATCTTAACGGGAATTATTGATGATATTAATGATTTAAGAGCTTCTCGACAATTAATAGCTCAATTAGTAGCAGCTTCGATTATTGTTTTCTATGGGGGAATTACTTTAACTGAAGTAACTGTTTTTGGAACTCAAATCCAATTTGGAATCTTTTCAGAATTCATAACAATATTTTTTATTGTTGCTTGTATTAATATTATTAACTTTACTGATGGTTTAGATGGATTAAGTGGCGGAGTAACATCAATATTTTATATTACTACAGCCATCATATGTTTTTATCAAGGCAGATTAGGAACATTGGAAATGAATTTAACTTTGTTTATGCTGGGTGCTACTTTAGGATTCTTAGTACATAATTTCTATCCTGCTAAAATATTTGCAGGGCAATGTAGTATGTTTATGGGTTTTATGATTTCGATTATTTGTTTGCTAGGGTTTAAAGGAACTGCTTTAACATCTTTATTTGTACCGCTCGCTATTTTAGGTCTTCCAATACTAGATACTTTATTCGCAATTATTAGAAGAACTTTAAAAGGACAACCTATTTTTAGTGCTGATAGATGCCATTTTCATCATCAACTGTTGGGAATGAATTTTTCTCAAAGAACCACTGTAATTATTATTTATTTTATTAATATATTATTTGCTTTGACTTCCATTTTTTACATTTTAAGAGATCCAATTGCAGCAACTATAATATATGTCATCTTAACAATCATTGTAGTATGGTTTGTATGTTATACGAATATTATTACAGAAAAAAAACCACCAAATTTAAAGGATATAAGAAAAAAAATATGTAGAAAGAAAAAGAAGTAGTAACAAATGCACTTCTTTTTTATATAAGGAGATAGAAATGGTTAATTTTATTATTTATGAAGATGAAAAAAAATTTAGAGAAAAATATATTTCTATTATATTAAAAATAATAGGAGGTATGAAAATAGCATACCGAATTTTAGAATTTGATAAGTATGATCGTAATACAGCTGTTAATATTAAAAAAATCGTAGGAAAGAAAATTTACATTTTAGATATAGAAGTACCCGGAAAATCGGGATTAGACCTAGCAAGAGAAATTAGAAATAATGGAGATTGGGAAAGTCCAATGATTGTTGTAACTACTCATGAACAACTGAAAGATACTGCTTTTACAAGTAAAATGTTAATGTTAGATTTTATATCTAAATTTTATAATTGTGAAAATAGTTTATATGATACATTAAAATTAGCGTTAGAAATTATTGAAAAAAATCAATCATTAAATTTTCAATACAATGGAGAATTACTTCAAATTCCATATGGAGATATTTTATATATTGAAAAAAATGTAGAAGATTTATACTCAACAATTGTTACTAAAACAGAAAAAATGAAGATTAAGAAAACAATTAGCAGCATTGAAGAAGAATTATCCCAAGATCCAAGATTTTTTAGAACACACCGTAGTTGTATAGTAAATTTAGATAAAATTACTAGTGTAGAATTGAGGAAATGTGTTATTCATTTTGGAGAAATTGAAACCCCACTATTATCAAGAGATAAAAAAAGTGAATTGAAAATAAGATTAGGCAAAAAACCTCCTTTGAAGAAAGAAGTGGTAAAATGAAATTTTTAGAATATTATATTGGTAGCATTATACTTTGGAGTATTATTTATATTATTGGCAAAATCTTATTTGATGGACCTAAAAAAGTAAATGTGTTTAAATTAATCATTATAATTTTGGTATTTTCACTAGCATTAACATATTTAAATTTAATTGATTCTGAAATTTTTGCCGGTATTTTAAAGATCATTTGTGTATATACATTGCAGTGCATGTTTTATAAAATTATATTCAAAGATTCCATATCAAAAAGTATGATTATTGCCTTAGTATTATATTTATGCTTATGTGTTTCTGAAGTAATAGTAGCTTTAATGGCAAGTCTTTTATTAAGTAAATTACATCCAACATTAGAATTTTTAAAAAATACAATTATTATAAACTTTTGTATTTCATTTATAGAACTAGCAATCATAAAAATTTTTAAAAAACCTTTATTACAATTTACAAAAAATAATAATTTTAATACTAAAACTAGTTCAGTATTAGTATTGGTGATATTAATTACCATAGCTTTATTAATTTTTAAAATTCCAGTTACAAAATGGAAATTTGATCTAGAGTTTATTATTACAATGAGTATATTATTATGTTTTTGTATTATTGGATTATTTTTATTAAAACAAAGATCTGATATTCAAAAAACTACTTTTATGTATCAACAATTAGTCAGTTATTCTAACATAACTAATAAATTACTAGAAGATTATAGAGTGGTAAGCCACGAGCACAAGAATCAACTATCAATTATTAGAGGAATGCTAGATGATACAAATCAAGAACTGATCACATATATAGATAATTTATTAAATAAAAGAAATATTATAAAATATCAATGGGCAACCCAATTAAATAATCTTCCAATAGCCGGATTAAAAGGTTTATTAAATTATAAATTAATAGAAATGGAATCTGAAAAAATCAAAATTAATATTTCTATTAGTAAAGAAGTTTCAAAAACAAAATTAAATAAATTAGATTCCAAACAAACAGATGAATTATATAGTATTATGGGAATTTATTTAGATAATGCTATACAGGCAGCAGCTGAGACAAAGAAAAAAGAAATAAGTATAGAGATTTTTAAAGATCAAAAAGATCTAGTAATTATCATTGCGAATACATACAAAAATAAGATTAATTTGGATAAAATAGACGATTATGGATATACTACTAAAGGTAAAAATCATGGAGTAGGATTGCATATTGCCAAGAATATTTTAGAAGAAAGTAAATTATTTACTCAAAATAGAAAATTATTTGAGGATTATTATGTACAGGAATTAAGAATTCATTTATCAGAAATTATTAGTAAAAGAAAAAAATAAAAAAACTATCAATAGATTTATCAAAAAGATATATCTATGATAGCTTTTTTATTATCTTTCAATCATCTCTTTTGGCATTTCAGGTTCATCTAACACTAGCATTAAGCAAGCAGCAGAAGCAGCACCAGCAGCTAATACTCCGATTCCTGAAAGAACCATAGCTAATAGTTTTTTCATTCTTCTTTCCCCTTTCTATTTCTATTTACTAAATACATAATCTTTATAATTCTTATAAGGTAAATGAAATACCTTATAAGTTAAAGGATGTATTAGTACAGATTCAATGAGCATAGAACTAATAATTATATTTTTGATAATTATATTATCTGCTCTAAAAAATATAAAAATATAAATAAAACTAATCATGATAGTAAATATTTTGAATTTTAATCTTCTATTTTTTCTAACTAATGGTCTTTTTTTAGTATCAGCAGGTGCATATAGTAAAAAACAAATTATAGATAAAATTATAATGCTATAATACACATAATTAGGAAATTGTGCATAAATGCATAAATAAGGAAATCCAATAAAAAGAATAATGGAAGATATCCAACATTGCCAACTCTCTTTTGCATGTAATCCAAATGCAGTCATTCTAAGCCCGTTAAAAAATAAAAGTAACAGTATGGCTTCTTTAAAGATTCCTAATATAATAGTAATAAATAAAATGATTACTACTTTAGTAATAGATAAGTAAACAGATTCTAATCCATAGCGAATTTCGTTTAATTTGATATGATCATATTCTGGATACATAGAAGAAATTATATCTAACGATTTATTAATAATCATATTTTTAATCATAAATACCTCTTTATCTTCGACCAAAAATATAACATAATAAATTTAAAAAAATTTTCCAAAAAGATATAAGGTAGAAAAAAAGAAATTAAATTCAATAAGTTAACTAAATATAAACTATCATTGCCAAAAATCAATAAAAATAAACGATTAATTAAAAAATGAAAAAAATGAAAAATTATAATGCTATGATAAACATGCGCAATTTGGTGATATCACACTAGCAGTCAAGCAGTAAATAAGAATTACAGAAGGTGAGGTGGCAGTGTGACTGGTAAAGTAAAATGGTTTAACAATGAAAAAGGATATGGTTTTATCGAATACACTGATAAGGAAGATATCTTTGTTCATTATTCAGCAATTAGACAAGATGGCTATAAAACATTAGAAGAAGGACAAATTGTTGAGTTTAAATTATTAGAAACTGGAAAAGGTTTACAAGCTTTAGATGTCGTTGTTTCAAAAGAACTTTCAACTACCAAATAATGGTAGTTTTTTTATAGCATTTTATTAAAAAGTTACCGAAAATCATCAAAAATATACAAAATAATATTATTTAGTTCATTTTGCTAAATAGCAAGATATGATATAGTATATGATTTTTAAATTTAGTACATAATAATTAAACACAAGCTAGATTAATAAATTGTATATAAGGATAACATGAAAAATAGGGAGAAAGTAGTATGAAAGCAAGAGTAAAATGGTTTAATAATGCAAAAGGCTTTGGTTTTATTGAACAAGCTGGAAAAGAGGATATCTTTATTCATTATTCTAAAATCGAAAAAGAAGGATATAAAACATTAAAAGAAGGTCAGTTAGTAGAATTTGATTTAGTAAAAACAGATAAAGGATATCAAGCAGTTAATATTAAACCAATAGATGAATTACAAACTATCAAATAAGATAGTTTTCTTTTTTTTAAAAATTGGAATCTTTCTTTTATATAATAAATATGGTATGATATAAGTGGGAGGGATGATATATGAATATCATTGTTAGAGGTAGTAAGTTAGAAATAACAGATGCCATGGAATCTTATGCAAAGGAGAAAATAGGAAAATTAGAAAAATACCTAGAAGATAGCAGTAGTGCTAAAGCTACGGTACTTGCTAAAATACATGGACATTTACACATTGTAGAAGTAACTATACCTTTAAAAAACTTAATCCTAAGAGCAGAAGAAGAACAAGAAGATTTTTATGCTGCTGTAGATGTAGTAATTGACAAACTAGAAAGACAGATCCGTAAAAATAAGACGAGGATAACAGCTAAAAAGAATAAAGAAGTAAGAGACTTCGCTTACGATTATCTTCAGAGTATAGAAGAAGAACCAGAAGAAAAAATTGTAAAAAGAAAAAAAATCGAAGTAAAACCAATGGATGAAGAAGAAGCAATTCTACAAATGGAATTACTTGGACACCAATTTTATCTATTCAAAGATGTAGAAACAGGACAACCAGCTCTTGTTTATAAAAGAAAAGATGGAAATTATGGTATCATTGAAGCCGAATAGGCTTCTTTTTTTTCGGAATCCTATGAAAAAACTAGTCATAAAAAGAAATAATTGATATAATACTTATTACAGGAGATGAGGACATGGAATTATTAAAAAAATTATTCGATCATGAATATAAAGAATTAAAAAGATTTCATAAATTAGCTGATCAGATAGATGAATTAGATGAAAGTATGAAGGCTCTTTCTGATAAACAATTACAAAATAAAACAAAAGAATTTAAAGAAAGATTAAAAAATGGGGAAACAGTAGATGATTTAGTAGTAGAAGCTTTTGCTGTTGCTAGAGAAGCATGTTTCCGTGTAATTGGTGAAAAACCATATTATGTACAATTGTTAGGAGCATTAGCTATTCATTTTGGAAATATTGCAGAGATGAAAACTGGTGAAGGTAAAACATTAACTTCTGTACTTCCTGCTTATTTAAATGCTTTAACAGGACTAGGAGTACATATTATTACAGTCAATGAATATCTTGCAGATCGTGATGCTCATTGGATGGGAAAAATTCACGAATTTTTAGGATTGACAGTAGGAATCAATTTAAGAGAAATGACACCAAAAGAAAAACAAGAAGCTTATAACTGTGATATTTTATACTCTACTAATAATGAAATAGGATTTGATTACTTAAGAGATAATATGGTAATTCGAAAAGAAAATAGAGTTCAAAGACCATTAAATTTTGCCATTATTGATGAAGTAGACTCTGTTTTAATTGATGAGGCGAGAACACCACTTATCATTTCTGGTGGAGAGATGAAAAGTGCAAACCTTTATATCGATGCTGACCGATTTGCAAAATCACTAAAAAAAGAAGAATATATTTATGATGAAAAAACTAAAAATGTATCTTTATCAGATGAAGGTGTAAAAAAAGCTGAAAAGAAATTTGGATTTAAAAACCTTTTCGATGTTGAAAATACAGAATTAGTTCACTATATTAATCAAGCATTAAGAGCAAATTATTCTATGAAAAATGATGTTGATTATGTTGTTCAAGATGGAAAAATTGTCATTGTAGATCAATTTACTGGACGTTTAATGCACGGTCGTGCTTATAGTGATGGACTTCATCAGGCTATTGAAGCAAAAGAAGGAGTACAAATTCAACAAGAAACGAAAACTTTAGCAACGATTACTTTCCAAAATTTATTTAGAATGTATAAAAAACTATCTGGTATGACAGGTACTGCTAAAACTGAAGAAGAAGAATTCAGAAATATTTACAATATGTACGTTATTGAGATTCCAACCAATAAACCAATTGCTCGTATTGACATGCCAGACTTAATGTATTCCACTAAGGCAGGAAAATATCGTGCCATCGTAAATAAAATTGAAAAAAGGTATAAGATGGGGCAACCAGTATTAGTTGGTACGATTGCAATTGAAACAAGTGAATTAATCAGTAACTTATTGAAACAAAAAAAGATTCCTCATGAGGTTTTAAATGCTAAAAATCATGCTCGTGAAGCTGAAATTATTTCTAAGATTGGACTTGGAAAATCAGTAACAATCGCAACCAATATGGCAGGTCGTGGTACCGATATTAAACTAAGTGATGAAGTAAGAGAATTAGGTGGATTATGTGTAATTGGTACAGAAAGACATGAATCACGCCGTATTGATAATCAGCTAAGAGGTCGTTCTGGTCGTCAAGGAGATCCAGGATTTACTCAATTCTATGTATCTATGGAAGATGACTTAATGGTCCGTTTTGGTACAGATAGAATTAAGGTAATGATGCAAAATCTAGGATTTGATGAAAATCAGGCTATTCGAAGTAAAACATTCACAAAGGCTTTATCATCAGCACAGGCTCGTGTGGAAGGTAATAACTTTGATATTCGTAAGCAATTATTACAATATGATGATGTAATGAATAATCAAAGAGAGATTATGTATGCTAGAAGAAATGAAATTTTGGATAGTGAATCTATTCATAATACTGTTTTAGATACCATTCGCAATCATATATCTGATTTAGTAAATTCTCATATTTTTCCAGAGGGTAGATTAACAAACGATGATGTAAAAGATATTGTAGAATTTGTTAATGAAAATTTATTAAAGAAAGATATGGATAAGGAAGAAGTAGATAATAAAACACCAGATGAAATTATAGATGTAATTACAGAAAAAGTAATTGGTGAATATGAAAAGAAATTAAAAGAAATACCAGAAGAAATAAAAGATGAATTTGAAAAAGCAATTTCTTTAAATGTAGTAGATCATCATTGGACTGAACATATTAATACCTTATCTCATTTAAGAGAAGGAATTTACTTAAGAGGATATGGTCAAGAAGATCCACTTCGTGCTTATACAATGGAAGGATTTGACTTATTTGATAAGATGATGCAACGCATTGATAATGATATTACATTAATGTTAGTTCGTTCTGAAATCAGACAAAATATTGAAAGAAAAGAAGTCGCAAAAAAACAAATAACCAATGATAGTGATGATACAGTTAAAAAGACACCAAAGAAATCAACTAAAGTAGGAAGAAATGATCCATGTCCATGTGGCAGTGGTAAGAAATACAAAAATTGTTGTGGAAAGTAGTAGGTTTTATAAGGGTTTGCGAGGCATAGGGTTTTGAAAAAATCATAAAAAAACCCCAAAAAATTGAAAAATGTGCTCAAAATGTGCACAAAAAATTCAATTTGTTCCCAAAAATGCCAAAAAACCCCGTAAAATCAAGGGTTTCCCAATGGGAACATTTTATGATAACATTGTAAATCAGCATTCGTGCTGGTTTTTCTTTTGGTTACTACTGTACTATTAATAACAACAATCAATTAGAAAAAGTAAATTTATTGAAAAGGAAAGAAAAATATGATAGAATAGGCACTACTCGGGCGGTGATAGCAAATGAAGAAATTTCAAACTTTGGAAGAATTTTTACATTCTGATGCATTTTCTAGAAAAGACCTATCCTATTGTGACTTATCTAATTTAGATTTATCTAGTTTTCCAACTAGTACATGGGAAGGTTTTAAATTTTATAAAACAGATTTTACAAATACAAATATTAAATTTTATCCACAAACATTGAAATGGAATGGTTTTGATTGGGATTTAGATTATTGTAATTTTACCAATTGTGATTTATCTTATTTAACTGCAAAAGATTTAGAAAAAGTTTCTATTGAAGGATGTAATTTTACGAATACAAATTTTTATGTTAATCCTTTAGACTCAGATTTTCATTTTTATGGAATAATATTTGGGGATGCCTACCATGGAAGAGAACTTGATAAGTATGCATCTAAAATGGATATTAAAACTTTATTTCTAAATCCAAATCTTTCTTTTTCTTCTAATAGTATTTTAGAAATGTTACACAACTCATATTTGTTTCATAATATAGCAGCAATTGATATTGATAAAGTATTAGATATTGATAAAAATCAAGAGGGAAAGTTATGGAAGTTTTGGAATTTAATTTCCACCAATGCAAAATTCTCGATTAAAGAAAAAAAACTCTTTTTTGATAATATATATATTAAAAATAAAAAATTTACTACTTTGGATTTCAGTGAATTTGATTATGATTTTTTAAATAATTTTGCTTTTTTCAACTGTACATTTCAAAAAATAATATTTCCAAATCATGATATAAAAGTAAGTAATATACATATTACGGATTCAAAAGCAGAAGAGGTTGTTTTTCCAACTATTACCCCTAGTTCTTGGAATGAAATTGATAGAAAAAGATTATTTAGTAATGTAACTTTTTATAAAAATTTATATGTAGAACTTGGAAGATTCTGTAATGGGAAGTGCCAATTTTGTAGAAATCAATATCTAGAGCCTTGTGAATATGACTTTGAAACAATCTTTGAAAATTTGTATAACATATACCCATATTTAGATAATATTGTGGTTGGTGGAGGAGAACCCACTTTATTAACAGAAGATTTAAAAAAATTATGTTATAGTGATGTGAGTAATAAAATAACTATTTTTACAAATGCCTCTCTACATTATGATGAATTAATGGAATTAAATGCAATGGCACCTTTGAATATTAGTAGACATAGCATGGATGATGATGAAAATAATAAGATTCTTGGGGTAGAGGCTTTGACAAATTTGAATCTTAGATTTTTAAACGCATCACACTTAAAACCAATTACCTTATGTGCTACTTGTTTTGAAAATGGATTAGATTCAAAAGATAAAATTTTAGATTATATTAAGTATTATAGTAAAGAAGTAAAAATCAATAACTTTTTATTTCAAACTCTTCATCAAGATTTAAATACGCCATTTAGTAGTAACACAGTACTTCCTATTAGTAATCATGTTTTTGATTTGGTAATTCATAAATTAAGAAAAAAAGGTTATGAAATTAGCATGCCTATCTATTCAACAGGAGATTATAAATTGATAATCGCTAAAAAAGATGGTATTCATATTTCCTTTAAACAATATATTACAAAAGAAGAATTAGAAAGTAAGTGGTATCAATCTCCAAAGAGAACTTTTGATTTATCTATGGATCCTAGTGGTAATTTGTATGAAAACTGGCATCAATCTTCTGGAAAAGTACTAATAAAGGAATTGCATTAATTAAATATTTATCCTCGTGTTGATGGCAATGGAAAAACATAGATTGCTGTGATATAATAAATTTGTAAGTGAATGATAATAATGTTCCTATAATTTTATTTGGAAGGTAAAAAATGAATCAAAGTAGAATTAGATATAGACAATTAGATTATACTATAAATGAATTTAGGGATGAATTAGGAGATTGGGATATCCCACATATGGGTTGCGGACCGACTTCGATAGCTATTATACTTTCAAATTATGGTATAAAGTATGATCCTATTGAAATAATAAAAAAGATAATTGTTGATAAAAATGGAAATTTTGATAATACTTATTTAAAATCAAAAGGTATAAAATATGAAGGCTTAATATATTGCTTAGATAGGCTTATTAAAGAAGAAAAACTAAAAATTGAATATGAAATAATAAAAATTAATTTTAATAATCCTGAAGAACAAAAACAGAGAATTATAAATAATATTAAAAATGGTAATATGGCTATTATTCATGTTGGGCCAGCAGATAACTATGAAAAATATAAAGGTCTTTTTTCCCGTAATGGTCATTACCTAGTAGTTAGTGATATAGATGAAAACAATAATTTTTATGTGATTAATCCAAATAAAATAGGTGATGAACAAATTGGCGTTCCATTTTCTTATGAAAGTTTAATTAGAGAAATTTATGGAAGAAAAGAATCATTTAATTTTTTAGTTATAAAAAATAAAAGTGGGAAATCTTTAAAAAAGTTATTGAAGAATGTTAAATAAAAAAGCAATGGAAGTGGAAAGGGGATTAAAATGAAGACAGATATATTAACAACTGAAATTATTGTAAAAGAAAATAAAATTAGAATAATGCGAGTTGGGAGTATTAATTATAATTTCTTTAACCGATTTAGCAAAATATGCAAATCCTGAAGATCCATCTGGAATAATAAGAAATTTGATGTCTAATAAAAATTTTTTTGATTATTATAGCCTATGGTAAGAAATTAATAATGAAAAATTTAATTCCGTGGAATCCCACAGAATTAAAATTATTGAAGTTCCCTATAATAATTTACTATGAGAATATTTTAAGTAAGGTGAAAAGTATGGAATGTAATATAAATTATGTTGGTAAATGGAATAAAGAAGATGTGTATTATTGTATTAATCATCATAAAAAAGCAAGTATAAATGGTAAGAAGTTAGATGAATGTATATGTAATAAAAAAGACTATGAAAAATGTTTGACAATAAATAAAGAAGATATTTACTCCATAAAGTTTACTTATCCCAATTTGTTAACAAATTTAAAAAGTACTTTAGAGGTCAATGATAAAGAAATCAATATATTATATATTGGCAAATCCATGTTAGAAAAACGAGATTTCGGTGGACTTTTATTATCAAAATTAAATAATATAAATTTAGAAGTTGAAGTTTGTCCTTATTGTAATAATGTCCATAGCGATGATGGTAAGTTTGCTTATAAACCACATAATCCTCATTTATGTGCTTATTGTGGAAAATTATTTAAGGTTGATCATCCTAATGTAGGAAATGAAATAACAACGATCTTTAATATTCCCGATTTGAAACTGGATAACCAATGCATTGAAATAAAATCAAAATTAAAAATAGAATATGATATTTTGAAAAATAGCTTATTAGTAAACAATATTTGTTGTAACAAAATAAGAATTAATAATGAAGAATATTATTTAAAAGATTATCTTAATGAAAAATTATATAATGAATTTTAAAAAATTTATTATTAGATTTTTATCAATTAAATTGCTATCTAAAAGAATCAAAAACAATTGAAAATGATAATAAGGATCATAATGAAAGTGAGGTAGTATGAAAAAGATAGTTATTGCCGGATCTGCTAAACTTCAAAAAGAAGTGAACAGGTGGTTAGATTTTTTCAAAAAAAATAATTACGAAATTTTAGATTACCCAAAATCGATTGAAGAACAAAGATTTATGGAATTATATCCAAATATATATATTGAATTTATGAAAAATATTGTTAAAACAGATGTGTTATTTATAATGAATGAAGATAAAAATGGCATAGTTGGATATATAGGGTATGAAACTTATGCTGAATTGCTCTTTGGACTTAATCAAAAATTGATTTATAATAAAGACATTGAATTAATAGTTTTAAAAATGCCAAGTAGGGATGTAGGATGCTATGATGAAATTAATTTATGGTTAGAACTTGGATGGATAAAATTGTTTAAGGAGAAAAAACAATGAATTTAAAGGATCAAATAAAAAACTATGCTCCTTTTGATGAAACTGAGGAAAAACTAAAAGAATATTTTTTAAAATGGATGGATACATTTAAAGATGTTTTAACTAGAGAAAACGAATTTGGGCATTTTGCATCTTCTGCATTTGTAGTTAATAAGGATCGAACAAAAATGCTAGTTGTATATCACAATACATATGATGCTTGGATTTTCCCAGGTGGGCATGCTGATAGGGAAGAAAATCTTTTATCTGTTGCCATTCGTGAAGTAGAAGAAGAGACAGGTTTAAAAGCGAAAGTATTAGATAATTCAATTTTTGCAATTTCAGCATCTCCAATTGTTGGGCATGTAAAAAGAGGAAAATATGTTCCAGCGCATACTCATTTAGATGTTGTGTACTTATTAGAAGCGGATGATAATGAACCATTAACTTTTAGAGAAGATGAGAGTAAGGAAGTTAAGTGGATTACATTTGAAGAGGCAATAGGCGATAGCATTGTTGATTTTATAAGACCTGTTCATAAAAGGCTAATAAAAAAATTAAATACTAGAGTGATGTGAACCTCAAATAGGAGACATTATAAAAAAAGACTAAAGTAAAAATCAAAGGTTTCCCAAGGGAAACATTTTATTTGTTAATAGATAAATGTAATTAAGAAAATACATTTTGTGTAAGGAGTAGTCTGAAAAATAGTCTTTTTTCATGACTATGTGTGCCTTAAACGAAGTGAAAGGAATGTGTGGTTACTATGAAAAAAGAAAACATTAATTTTATTTTAAAATATTTTAAAAACAAGACTTTAATAATCGTAACACATAATGATAATATAAATGAAATATGCAATAAATTTTATGTTTTTAATAATCATAACTTGATAAGCATACAAAATTAAAGTTTCAATAATTATATAGCCGTATAAGAAATTTTGATTTATACAATTGCTTATAGTACAATTTCTATTGTAATATTATTAAATTTTTTTGAAATGGGTGGTGAAATGATAGATAAAATACTAAATTACAAAAATTTGACTAAAATTGAAATAGCTAATTTAAAGAAAAAAATTATGCAGTCAAATGATGCACAATTAATGTTTTTATACTTATATTTCATTGACCATGAACATCTTGAAGATATTAGTATAAAAATGTTAAAAACAGGTAATCTTCGTTACATTCATTTTTTATTACGTTCTTTTAAAGTAACTAATTATGCCAGCATAATTGAGTATATTTTAATAAATACTAATGATGCTAAATACTTATATAACATACTCTATGATGTTGATTACTTAGATAATAATTGTCGCCTTCAAATAATTAATAAAATAATTACTTTAAATGATAATAAATACCTTTTAAAAGCTATATATTATTATTTTGTTATTTTAAATTTATATGATGAAAAATTGTTTGATAAATTGCAAACGCTTTGCCAAAACGTTTTTACGGTTACGCTCAATAAAGACAATTATAAATCTATATTAGATAACTTAGTTCATCAAAAAATTGTTGATCCAAAAGGTTTTAGCCCAAATTATTATGAGGGAAGAAATGGTCATATTCCTCATCTAATTGTTTGCCATATCAATAATACTTATGCTTCAGCTATTGACCACTTTTATGATGAAAAATCTCAAGTATCAAGTCATTATGTGATTAGACAAGATGGTCATATTAAACAAGTTGTCTCACTAGATAATAGTGCATGGGCTAATGGAACATCGCTTAATGAAAATAGTGATGTGTATTACAAATTTTCCTCATCTCCTTTAATCAGCGATGTTAAAGATAATGCTAATTATTTTACTTTTTCTATCGAACATGAAAGTTTTGATGGCTACTTAACTAATGAACAAATAAATTCTAGCATTAAAGTTATGAAAGAAATTATTCAATATTTAAAAGATAAATACAATTATGACTTTCCAATAGACAGGGAACACATAATTGGTCATAATGAAATTAACCCTTTAGTTAGAACTAAATGTCCCGGTTCTAAATTTCCTTTTGATGAAATTATCCGTCAATTAAAGTCCTAATTATTTGATAGTGCTTGCTTGTTTTGAAAGAATATAAGAAAAATGAATCAATAATTTTACATGATTCAGAAGTATCATTTATTTGGACTACATTTTAAATACTATATGTACTTAAAAGTAGGGAACAAGTAGTCGTGGTAATTCATAATACTATTATAAGAAACCAAAAAATGTTAATGAAACTCTTGTTAGCATTTTTTTAATTCTTCTTGAAAAAAATTAGAAGTGGTGTAAACGTGAAAAATAAATGAATCGAAAATGATAAAACTATTATATAAAAATGAAGAAGTACATGAAAATTCAACTTGTACAAAAATTTCACAAGTTCAAAAGATGTAATATATCCATGCTTTAACTACCATAACAATAATTTTTGGGTTTATATTTGTGTAAATTCCATTTCATTTTTTGTAATTTTGTTTCCACTCGAAACATTCTTTTTTTGAATTGCTGTAGCTGTATATAATATTATCAGGCAAAAGCAAATAAAATGGATCAATTGTAATATTACAGTACTAAAATGTAGAAAATGCAATTTTTTTATCATGAAAATGAAAATGGAACTATTTATTTACTAATCAGTATGATACGTGTTATAATGATTGGTAAGTTGAAGTATAAAAATTAACTTCAATAATAAAAAATATTATATAATCGATTGGAGAACATATGGAGACATTACAAAATTATATTTTTTATTTAATTACTAATAGAGAAAACCAGAATGGAAGTTTAGTTCAATATGGTGTGAAACGATTGAAAAATGTGATAGATCATGAACCTTATTTCAAAAGGTTATTAAATATAGATGTTATTGACATAGATTATAATATATCAACAGGTTGGAATCAAGTATCATATGACTTAGCAGCTGGTGGATACATTGTATTTGCGAACTCAGCAGTTGAAATAGAAGATATCAATGAGCAATTATTTTTGTTATATTTGCCTAGTCATCCACTTGCTTTACAATTAAAAATTTTAGAAGATTATATGGCTCAATTTCAACAAATGAACTTTGATGTTGGAGTTTATGGTGACGATTGGGCAGATTATGTAAAACAAAGAACATGTAAAGATTTTTCTTCTATCGCATTTCTAGAAAAATATATAGAGCAACATAAAAGTAAAATATAAAGCAATTGTTAATGAAATTAAAGAAAGACATGAAAAAGGACAACCAGTATTAGTTGGTACCATTGCAGTAGAAACTAGTGAACTAATTAGTTCTATGTTAAAAAAAGAACATATTCCGCATGAAGTATTAAATGCAAAAAATCATGCTCGTGAAGCTGAAATTATTGCTAAAGCAGGAGAAAAAGGGTCTGTTACCATTGCTACTAATATGGCTGGACGTGGAACCGATATTAAATTAGGTGAGGGTGTCAAAGAACTAGGTGGATTATGTGTGATTGGTACAGAACGCCATGAATCAAGAAGAATTGATAACCAATTAAGAGGACGTTCTGGACGTCAAGGTGATCCAGGTTTTTCTCAATTTTGTGTTTCATTTGAAGATGATTTGATGGTACGTTTTGGTACAGATCGTGCGAAAGCACTACTCGCAAGGGTTGGATTTAGTGATGATATGTCTATCCGTAACAAGATGTTGTCTAGTTCAATTGAATCTGCACAAAAGCGTGTTGAGGGAAATAACTTTGATATTCGTAAAACATTACTAGAATATGATGATGTAATTAACCAACAAAGAGAATACATTTATGAAAAAAGAAATGAAATATTGGACGCTGATTCTATTCATGAACGTGTGTTAGAAACATTCCAAAATTTTATTGCTGACTTTGTCGAAAGTCATATCGCACCAGAGGGATTTTTAACAGAAAAAGATAATTCAGAAATTATTGAATTTGTAAATGAACATTTGTTAAAAAGAAAGATAACTATTATCGATTTACAGGATAAGTCAATAGATCAAGTGATTGATTATTTATATGAGTTATTAGTTAGTGAGTATAATGAAAAATTAAAGGAAGTTCCAGAAGAGGTTACAAAAGAATTTGAAAAAGCAATTTCTTTACGTGTGATTGATACGCATTGGATGAATCATATCAATACTATGGCACATTTAAGAGAAGGTATTTATTTAAGAGGATACGCTCAAGATAATCCATTACGTGCTTATAAAACTGAGGGATTCGAACTATATGAAGATATGTTAAGTAATATTGATAAAGAAATTACAATGTACTTAATGAAAGCGGAAATTAGACAAAATATAGAAAGAAAACAAGTTGCGAAAGGAGAAGCTGTTACGGATAGTACCAAAACAAAAAAAGCTACTCCAAAGCAGGTAAATAAGATTGGTCGTAACGAACCATGTCCTTGTGGCAGTGGTAAGAAATACAAAAATTGTTGTGGAAAGTAGTAGGCTTTATAAGGGTTTGCGAGGCATAGGGTTTTTAAAAAATCATAAAAACCACTAAAACTATAAAAATGTGCTCAAAATGTGCACAAAAAATTCAATTTGTTCCCAAAAATGCCAAAAAAGCCAGTAAAAT
>CANQKN010000014.1 GCA_947624515.1 uncultured Bacilli bacterium | reverse complement strand
TTACATTCTTATTATAATATATTTTTTTTAATTTAAAAAGACTGTTTTCAAATTTTTCATTTGTCAACAGTCTGAAAGAAACAAAATAGAAATACTACTTTGTTTCTTCTTTTTTTACTAATATTTTTGATACTTCTTCTGTTGTTAACACAATATCTGGAAATGTTCCATATTGAATGTATATTTTTTCATTATTGCTGATTGATGATTTATTACTCATCATTAATTTTTGGCAAATTATTTTTTGCTTTTCTGTTAATTCCATATCTCTTGGAAATGTTAAAGCTGCAAATTCATCATTATAACCTTCTGTTTTATGAGATATGTATTCTTGATACCTAATTCCTGAATATACACAACAACCTAGTTCGCATAATGTCCTTGTTGCAGTTAGTGTATCATATATTTGTTTAGAATCATTTTCTAAATAGCAGTTAATATATTTTGAAAAAACATTACAGTGTTCTTCATGATCAGAAACAATTATAATTTCCCCATTAGGGGTAATAATATATCCTCCTATAATTACTGTTAAATCCTCCAAGTTACAACTGTTAAAGCTAACTGAAGAAATGTTTCCATTGATTGTAATGGGATTCATTTTCATACTACTTCCTCTTTCTTGTTTTTTTATCATTGTGTTATTCCATTATATCATAGGATATTTTATATGATAAGTATATTTTAATATCTTTTCATTTTTTTTTAGTTTTTTTACTCTTTTGGATTAGTATTCAGATTTTCTTTTATACTATTTGCTAAATCTTTTATTTTGCGAAATCGATGATTTAACCCTGATTTTGTAATATGTTTTCCTGTTTCATAGCTAATAATCTCACTTAATTCTAATAAAGAAGCTTCAGGATATTTTAAACGATAATCAACTGCTTCTCTTGTTTTGTCATCTAATAATTCTAATGCCAAATTATCTTTTAAGTATTCAATATCCTCAATTTGTTTAGTAGCTGTTTCTATTATTTTATCTATATTTGCCTGTTCACAATTATTTAGTCGATTTGTCATATTTTTGTGATCACGATAAATTCTAATATCTTCATAATATAAAACAGCTTGATTAGCATTCATAATTCTTAAAAAGTCCCCTATTTTCTCTGCTTCTTTTATGTATACCATGTATCCTTTTTCACGAGCAAGAACTTTACTATTTAAGTCAAATTCATTTAATAATTTCGATAAAAACATAGCTTCTTTCTTTTGATCTACTAATAATTCCATATGATATCTTGCTGTTTTGGGATCGTTAATACTTCCTTTAGCAAGAAAAGCACCTCTTAAATAGGCTCTTATTTCCTCTTCTGAACCTAAAATATAAGAATTTGGTTCCAGTAAAAATTCACCGTTTTCATCTACGATTGAGAGATCTTTTAAAATGAAATCTACCTTTTCATTAATCATAATTAAATATAAATTATTTTTACTAAAATTCATATTTTTACGACTTTCAATCTCACAAGTAATATCATATAAATCTTTCATTAATTGATATATTCTTTTGGCAACGGTTGCATTTTCAGTAATTAAATCAATACCATCTTCGGTATAAGTCCCATTATTTCTTAAAAATCCAGATAATTCTGAAATATTTTCTGATCTTGTATTTTTAATTCTAGATATTTCTTCTTTAATCGTTGTAGTAAAAGACATAAAATTACCTCATTAAATACGAGAAAATAATAGAACTTAACTTTAAACTATTATGACGGATCGTATTATCTACTATTGTCAATAAATCATCTTCTATTACTTCTATATTCATATTCTTTAGTTTTTCATAATCGATAGGAACGGGACTTTTTTGTTCTTCTACTTCATATTTTTTTAGAATTTTAGGTTCTATTTTAGTATTACTAGCAATTACTATATCAATCGTATTTTTTCCTAAATATTTCTGTAGTATCTGAATATGATCACTTACACCAAAGTTATCTGTTTCTCCTGGTTGTGTCATGGCATTACATAAATACATTACTTTGGCAGAAGAATTATTAATTTTTTGAACCACTTCTTTACATAATAAATGTGGTAATATACTGGTATATAGGCTACCCATAGAAATAATAATTAGATCTGCTTCTTCAATTGCTGTTAGAACCTGCTTGGTAACATGTGGTTCTTCTTTATAAAAAATTCTTCGATATTTTTTATGGGCATGAGTTAAATTATCCTCTCCTTCAATCATTTCTCCATCTATGGTTTCTCCCATTAATGTTAGATAGTCTTCTGATAAAGGTAAGACTTTATGTTTTACATCTAATAATTTGCTTAAATACTCAATACTTTGTTTCAAATTTTTGGTTTTGTTTAGAAGAGCTGTTAAGACAAGATTTCCTAGTGGATGTCCATCTAAATCACTATATGTTTCAAAACGATATTCCATAATACTTTTGATTTCGTTTGGTAATTCTGATAAATTAGTTAATACTTTACGAATATCACCAATTGCAGGAATAGAAAATTCTTCTCTTAATTTTCCAGTAGAACGCCCATCATCAGAAACCGTAATAACAGCAGTAATATCAACAGGAAAATCTTTTAAGCCTCGAAGCAAATAAGAAATTCCCGTTCCACCACCAAATACAACTATTTTCTTTTTCATCATATCACTCTTTTTCTATTTTATTATATGATTAGAATCTAAACTTTCCTCTTCAATACTACAGATATTTTGTTTAATCTGATTTTGGAAATATTGAGTATCTAAAATTGTGGTATTCATACTAATATCATATAAATAAAATTGATTTAATATTGTTTTCAATTGCATTGTTTCTTTCATATCTTCTATATTTACTATTTCTTTTGTTACCACATCTTGTAATGATTCTTTGCTATAATCTACAAGGCCAAAATGATATTGATTCTCTTCATCTTGATATGTGGAATAGATTATTAGATTATTTATACTAGTTTGACACACATTATTTCCAGAATCAAAAATAGATACTTCTGGAATCGTTGTTCTGATTCCATCTCTTTCTTTTTCTTTAGGGGTGTTAATACGAATTGTCCAATCACTTCTATCTTGGTTCAATATTTCACTACAAATATCATATTTTTGATTATAATTTAGTATAAAATTACTGATTCCTTGATAGACCTCTATATCACTTTGATTAGAAGATAATTGTTGTTTGATAAACTGATTTAGTAATTTTTTCTCTAAATTTGCTAACTCTGTATCATCTATTATTGTAACTGAAGAATCTGTTTTTATAGTTGTATCTAATACAGCTATTAGATCCTCTAAATCCCAAAGTTGTAAGTACTGATATAAATAAGTAACATTACCATTTAAATAATCATATATATTATAATTACCATTTAGCATTAATATTTGATATCCAATATTAGATACTTCTTGATAAGCATTATAGCGATGGACTCCATTTTGAAAATAAGATTGCCAATCCGAAGTTAATAAATATTGCGTTAGAATAGTATTAAAACCTTCTGAAAAAGATTTTCCATAATTGTTATCCGTATAAAATCTTTTTATTAGTCGATACTCAACAGAGGTATTCGGATCCATGTAAGTCATATTACCATTATTTAATACATGTCCTAATTCATGATAATATACTTCTTTTTCTTGAATTATACTATCATAAGATTCTTTTACATAAATTTTATTTAAATTTGGTTCATAATAAGCCTCAACTTTTGGTTTATCCCATTCTTCGTTTGGAATTGTTTCAATCTCTAATGTTTTTATATTTTCATTTAAAATTCTTAAATCAATCTCTGGTAATCTTTCTTCTAAGGCATTTATGTATTCTTTTATATATTCTTTTTCTGAATCTTTTAGTTTATTATTTAGTTCTACATTTTCTCTTAACTCATGAAATGATATTTCTTTGAATCCGAAATTCGTCAAAGCATCATTATGATAAATATAAATTGTATCTCCTATTTTTGAATAACTACTATAATTGATTTCCTCATTTTGTTGAACTAATTGGCTAGGATTATGTTTATCTATCTGATAATTTTTATCCACAAAATTAGAAGCTTTATGAATCACCAATCCAGATATAGCTATAATACCTGCAACTGTAGCTATTTGTAGCCTTTCTGTAAAATGATACTTTTTAGAATAAAGAATATCCTCTTCTTGATTATAAATCATACTTAAACCTATATAGTCTGATAATTGTGGATAAACATAATATTCTTTGTTCTGTTGTTTTTTTACTTCCAAAAAAACTTTTTTGGATAAAGAAGTTAGAAACACATCAAATAGTTTGTTTCTATATTTTATTCTTAAAATTTTCTTATATAGTTGCATAAAAACACCTACTTTTAACCTTTTAAAAACTGTTCTATTACTTTTTGCAAGCTAATACTTGTAGCACAATAAGTATACTGTTTTTTCTCAAAAATTTCTAAATTTTGTCTAAATCAGCAATCAATAATGGTACTTGATAGTCTACTATTATTATACTCTTGATTATTGTGACTTTCAATTACCTATACTCAATCATATAGAAAAATTAACGATGTTTTATAGATTCTTCTTCTAATTGAAACATTCTTCCTTTTTGAAAGATAATATGATGCATCATTAATTCTGGGTTCTGATGATCTTTGATTTTCTTCAGGTGCTTTAAAATAACCTCTTGTTCTTGTTCGGTTACTTTCTGTTGTTGATTTCTATTAGCAAATGGATAACTAATATCTTCACCAATTTGTTCAAAGTATCCTAATTTCTTATTGATTAAATACAGTAAGTAAGAAGTATCTTCTTTTAAATCAGCTTCGATTAAATCATATTTTCTTACTAAATCATATACTGTCTTTATAATTTCTTGACTTTGACTACTTCTTTCATCTTCTAATACTGGATTCGTCTTCGCTAAATCAGATATATAAATACTATGATCTTCTCTTTCTTCATAAATTAAGTACCAATCTTCTCCTAAATAAATATTTGATTCACTAAAATTATTCTGATAAGAATCTTGATATTGATACATCTCTTCTGGATAAATTTCTTTTTCCATATTCTTGATTTTATTTACTGTATAATTTCTAATATTTTCTCCTTCTTCTAAGATTACTCTTCTTTCATCTCGATAAATAGGAATTAATGGTTCTTGTTTTCCTATACATAATTCTTCGATACTTCCTGCTATGATATACTGTTTTTCTCTACTATCAGTATAGGTATCATGATTCTCATCAAAATATGGTTGATTTGATGAGTAATCAACTGGTTGAAAGTTTTCTAAAGTAAATCTTTGTGAATCGATTATCTGCTCTTGATCTACTTGAATCGATCTTTGAAAATAACTTGAAAGTCCTAAATCATCATTTCCAGATCCTGTTGTAACGAGACGGATTACTTCTCTTTGTTCTAATTCTCTTAATGCATTGAGTTCTTTCTCTTTATCAGGTAATGATGATTTCTCAATCATCTTTTTTCTTGTTTCAATGTATTTTAATACTTCTTCTTTACTTTTTTTAATAATAGCTTCTCCATCTAAACGGTAAACTTCTGCTACTGCTTTTTTTAATCTTTCATCGTTTTTGAAATATGGTGTTCCTTCGATATTATCATGACAATAGATATTATTATTTTGCCAATCCCATGATTCTGTTAGTAAAATCCATTCTCCATCTTTCAATAGTCTAGTAACAAAGATTCCTCCATCTTCACTACTTACTGCATGAGCCATACAATTATGACCTATTCCTCCAAATACTTGGCAGCAATTAGTATAGTTAGTCTCTCCTACTAACATACCAAAACTGTCATCTTTTCTTAATAGTTCTGCTTGAATTGTATAACCATCAATTTCATAAGTATGACTTCTTTTGATTAAAGAACTTAATTTTCTAACATCATTTTCTTCAAATACTTTTTGATAATAAAGAAAAGCTTCTTCATCATTTACTCCTGCTCTTTTGACATCTAGTGCTAATTCATAATTTCCATCATGATAATCAAAAGTAATATTTTCTAAATAATCAAGAGCTTGTTTTAAAGTAATCTCTTCAATTCCTGATTGAAGGAGATAATGACTTTTCATTTTCTCAAAGTTCTTTTGAATATTTTTGACTTGAGACTGTAATCTTTGATCATGCAAAATAAATTCTAAATTATCTATAAAGAAATGATAAAAATCGGGATTAAATGTTAATTCACATCCATCAAATATACGATGAAGACTATGATGGGTAAAATAACCATATAAATCTTTATAAAAAAAGAAACCCTTTTTAATGTCTTTTTGATTCAAATATTTTTCTTTTAGCTGATAATCTTCTGCCATACTAACTTGATAATAATCTTTTAAAAACTCATTGATTTGTTTTCCATAAGTACCATTTAACTTTTTAATTTTCTTAATTTCCGATTCTGATAGCCTTCTTTTTAAATAAGGTTGAAATTCAGTAGGAATATCTGTTTTTTCTTTTAATAACATACAAGTCGTTTCTTTTTTTTCAAAATAAGACTGAATATTATCATCCATTCCAAAAGAATCATCTTTCTGAATGACATAAGATTTTTCTTCAAAAAGATGAATGAAATCTAAAATTCTTTTTTCTTTTTCTAAATCTTTTTCAAATAATCCAAAGACTGCTATCATTTCACTAAATGCTTCTGTCATTTCAGGAGAATCACGCCAGTCAAAAACATTTTTAATACGATTCCAGGTTTTTAGATCAAATTTTTCAGTCATTTCTAGGCTCATTCTATCAAATAGCACTACAGGAATATCATAGTCTCTTCTCATTTTATAAAATAAGTTTTTAAACTTTTGGATAGCATTTGTGTAAAAAAGAGTATAAGTATCAAAATAAAAAAGGGAGGAAATAAAATCATTATTAGATATGAAATCATCAAGAGATAGGTATTTTTCTTTTGAAATAGAATTTACATATAAATATAAATAATTTAGAATGATTTCCTTGGTAATAGTAATGTTTATTTCGCAACTACCCCAAGGTGTATGAAGTTCTTCTATTGGGCAATCAGAAAAAGCAGATTCTTCTATACTGGTGATTCCTTCGGGTAACGTGATAGAAGTTAAGGAGCGACAATAATAAAAAGCAGATTCTCCTATACTTGTAAGACTTTCAGGTAATATGATAGAAGTTAAAGATTTACAATTAAAAAAAGCAGCACTTCCTATACTAGTAACACCTTCAGGTATAGTGATGGTAGTTAAGGAGATGCAATGTGAAAAAGCTTGGTATTCTATACTCGTAACTCCTTCAGGCAGTGTAATTGTAGTTAAGGAGCGACAATCATAAAAAGCAGCATCTCCTATACTGGTAATGCCTTTAGGTATAGTAATTGTAGTTAAGGAATCACAATGACTAAAAGCATAGTCTCCTATACTGGTAACTCCTTCAGGAAATATAAAAGTACCATTTATAATATCTTTATCTCCAACACCTGTTAATACACCATCAATTACTTGCATAGTACTTGCTCCTAAAATAAAATTTCTTTCTTTTCTTTATCCTTGTACAAATTATCGAATCTAGTTCCTTTCTTACATGTAATTAACATAGTAATTCCCACAATTAAGCATAAAACTGATACAATTTGAGCCATTCTAAAATTTCCTAGCATTAAGCTATCTATTCTCATTCCTTCAATAAAGAATCTACCAATTGAATACCAAATTAAATATATTCCCGTTAATTGACCCGTTTTTAGATATTTGTATCTTCTAACCATTATTAAAGTTAAAAAGCCAAAAAAATCCCAGATAGATTCATATAAAAAAGCAGGTTGGCGATATGCACCATTAATATACATACCATTGATTATAAATTGTGGTACACCTAAATGTTTTAAATGATCTAAAGTAGTAATTGCTCCATAGGCTTCTCCATTAAAGAAATTACCCCATCTTCCAATAGCTTGTCCTAAAATTAATCCTACAACTAAAATATCTAGTACTTTTAAAGTTTTTGCATGATATTTTCTAGTATATAGAATTACTGTGATTAAGCCAAATAAAATACCTCCGTGAATTGCTAGACCACCATTCCAAATTTCAAAAATTTCAATTGGATATTTAATATAATAATTTAAATTAAATATTACATAATATAATCTTGCTCCAATTAACCCAAATAATATTCCATAAAATATCAAATTACTAATAAAATCTTCATTGATCTTCTGTTTTTTTGTTTCCTTTAAAATGATAAATGTAGCTGCTATAATACCTAAGAAGACAAATATAGAATACCAATATATTTGAATAAAACCTAAATCTAATGCTACTCTATCCATTTTTCTTAACCCTCCTCATAACTGGTATAATAATAATATTATCTATTATTATATTCATTAAAGAAATTAAAATTGCGATAAAAAAGACTGTCCATATTCCATGAATTTCAAAATGAGATCCTAATATCCATTCTGTTATTTTTAAAATAACGACATTAATGAAAGGATAAAATAATCCAGAAGTAATTCCTATTAATGGTAAGGTTAAGCGAAAAATCAGTGGTTTTACTGTTTTATTTAATAGGAAAATAATCAAAGTAGCCAAAATACCATAAGTATAAAGATGGGTATCATCAATTTGAAAACTATCAAAGAAAGTTGCTACAAAAATTAATATAATAGCATAACTAACGAAGTGCAGTACCCAATCCAATAATCGATCGAGATTATTTTTTAAACTTTTTTTCATAACATCACCTATTTATGATAATATTTTTTTTAAAAATTCTCCGGTAGCTGACCCTTTTACTTTAGCAACTTCTTCTGGAGTTCCAAGGGCAATTACTTGGCCACCGCCATCTCCACCTGTAGGACCTAAATCAATAATATAATCTGCACATTTAATCACATCTAAATTATGTTCGATTACGATTACTGTATCTTTATTATCTACTATTTTTTGAATAATTGCAAGCAATCTCTTAATATCTGCAGAATGAAGTCCTGTTGTTGGTTCATCCATAATATATAAAGTCTTTCCAGTTGGCTTCTTTTGAAGTTCTTTTGCTAGTTTCACACGCCCAGCTTCTCCTCCTGATAAAGTTGTTGCACTTTGGCCTAATTTGATATAACCAATTCCAACATCTTCTAATACCTGTAATTTAGATTTAATTTTAGGAACATTACTAAAGAATTCTAATGCTTCACTAACACGCATATCTAGTACTTCGGCAATATTTTTATCCTTATATTTTATTCTAAGGGTTTCGCTATTATACCTAGTACCATGGCAGACTTCACAAGGAATATAAACATCTGGTAAGAAATGCATTTCAATTTTTTTAACACCATCTCCACGACATGCTTCACATCTTCCACCTTTGACATTAAAAGAAAAACGATCTTTGCCAAAACCGTACATTTTGGCTTCCTTTGTAGTTGTAAATAAATCTCTAATTTCATCAAATACACCTGTATAAGTAGCAGGGTTACTACGCGGTGTTCTACCAATTGGATTTTGAGAAATTTCTACTACTTTATCAAGTTCCTCTAAACCAGTGATCTTTTTAAACTTACCAGGTTTTACTTTTGACTTATAAATTTTACTATAGGCAGCATTACATAAAATCTGATTTACTAAACTACTTTTTCCACTTCCAGATACACCAGTAACACAGGTAAAAGTTCCAAGTGGAAATTTAACATCAATATTTTTTAAGTTATTTTCTTGGGCTCCTTTGATTTCAATATACTTTTTTGTACCTTTTCTTCTTGTTTTTGGTATTTCAATACATTCTTTCCCACTTAAATATCGACCAGTAATACTATTTTCATTTTTCATTACCTCTTCTGGAGTTCCACAAGCAACAATTTCTCCACCATTTTCTCCAGCTCCAGGTCCTACATCTACCAAAAAATCACTTGCTAACATTGTATCTGTATCATGTTCTACAACAATTAAAGTATTTCCTAAATCGCGCATTTCTAATAAAGAATGAATTAATTTTTCATTATCCTTCTGATGTAATCCAATACTTGGTTCATCTAAAACATATAAAACACCTGTTAACTTAGAACCAATTTGAGTAGCTAGGCGAATTCTTTGGGCTTCTCCACCAGATAATGTTCCTGCAGAACGACTTAATGTCAAATATTCTAAGCCTACATTCTTTAAAAAAGTTAATCTAGCTAAAATTTCTTTCATTAATAAATCAGAAATTTCTCTTTGAGAATCTGTAAGTTTTAATTCTTGAAAGAAAGGAACTAATTGCTTAATACTCATGCAAGTTACTTCATAAATATTTTTTCCTCCCACTAAAACTGATAAAATACTATCTTGTAATCTAGCCCCATGGCAGGTTTCACATTCAGTTTCCATCATATAATTTTCTAACCAATCACGAATCCAAGTACTACTTGTTTCCATATATCTTCTTTCTAGGTTGTTGATAATTCCTTCATAATAATCCTTTTGATTATATAAATTACCACTTTTTGAGTGATACTGAAAATGAATGATTTCATCACTACCATATAATATATAATTTTGGTGTTGTTTTGAAAGTTTATCAAATGGTTTGTTCATATCGATTTTATAATGTTTACATAGGCATTCTAATCTCTTAAAGTCTAATGCTTCTGGATCATCTGTTAATGTTTTAATAGCACCATTATTTAAACTTTTTGAACCATCCGGTACCACTAAATCAGGATCCATTTTTAATTTTACTCCTAATCCTTTACAATCTGGACAAGAGCCAAAAGGGGCATTGAAACTAAACATTCTTGGTTCTAATTCTGGTAAAGAAAAATCACAGTAAGGGCAAGCAAAGTTTTCAGAATAAACTACTTCTTTTTTACCTACATAATCAATAACTACTTTTCCATGTGAAAGTTTAATTGCTCCTTCAATCGATTCTGCTAATCTACCCCTAATATCTTCTTTTAACACAATACGATCGATGATTACATCTATATTATCCTTTTTATTTTTTTCTAAATTAATTTCTTCACTTAAATCATAAGTTTCACCATTCACACGAACTCTAACATAACCATCTTTTCTTAAATCATCAAATAAATCTTTATGAGTTCCCTTTTCACCATGAACAACAGGAGACATGATAATTAATTTAGTTCCTATTTCATTTTCCATTACTTTATCCACAATTTCATCTACACTTTGAGAAGAAATTGGCACATGGTGATTAGGACAATAAGGAACACCAATACGGGCAAATAAAAGTCTTAAATAGTCATAAATTTCCGTAACCGTTCCAACAGTAGAACGTGGATTTTTAGAAGTTGTTTTTTGATCAATACTAATGGATGGAGATAATCCTTCAATAGAATCAACATCTGGTTTTTCCGTTCCTCCTAAAAACTGTCTAGCATAAGCCGATAAACTTTCAACATATCTTCTTTGACCTTCTGCATAAATTGTATCAAAAGCAAGAGAAGATTTTCCACTTCCGGATACTCCTGTCATCACTATTAATTTATTTTTAGGAAGCTCCAAGTCGACATTTTTTAAATTATTTTCTCTAGCTCCTTTAATTATAATTTTATCCATATAATCACCTTTTCTACGTCTGTTATTATATCACTATTTTGTGATAATTTATAGAGCATTTTTAGATAAAAAAACCTAACTAGTTTATTAGTTAGGATATTTAATTAACTGTTTTACTTCAGGTTTTCCTGTCATTTGAATAAGTTGATTGATTCTATGATCACTCACAATACCTGATAGTGGTTCAATTTTATTTATTTTATAGTATTCTTTATATTTTCGTAGAGGACGATATTTTGGTAAATGATTTTGATCGTTTCCTTCTAATTTTAAAACAACTACCTTAGATTCTATTGGTGACTCATTTTCATAAACATCTAAATTAATTGTTTCTACATGAGCAAGTCCAACGTGATGATGGAATCCCATATTTCATTCCCCCTTTATGAATAATTGGGATTTATTTTAATACATAGAATGGTTATTTGTCAATAATTGATCTTTAAAACTACAGTGTTGGCAAAGATTTTCTACAACTTTTCGGTTGCAGAAGGCTTGTCTCATTTTTTGATAACGACTACTATTGATTATTTCTTCTAGTGTTTGTTGATAGATATTTCCTAATAAAATAATACCGTCACTATCTAGACAACATGGTACAACTGTTCCATCTACTAAAATAGCTAACTGATCTTTTAATGCATAACAGTATCCTTTATCATTTAAATACTTATTTTCTATATTTGGCCATATAAATTCATTTTTCTTATCAATATATAAATTTTCTCTAATTTTAATATGATTTTCTGATTTTACTTTTTCCACAAATTCTGGGGATAATTGATAATAACTAATTATTTTTTCCACAATTTTGGTGGATTTCTGATTTAATTGATTATCATCCATGGTCCAAAAACGATAAATAATAATTTTATCTTTTAAGATATCTACTGTTTCAAAGATTTCTTCTAAATAGTTTTCCTTTTGATTTTCACTATGTAAAGAAAGATTGATTTGTCTAATCGCTGGATGTTTTAATATTTCACATCTATCTTTTAATAAGGTACCGTTTGTCGTTATATTTACTTGTTTATGGTACTTACTACATAAATCTAAAATTTGTCTTAATTGGGGATGAAGAAGAGGTTCCCCTTTGACATGAAGATAAATGTAATCCGTATAAGGATCAATTTTGGTTAAAATTTCTTCCATTCTTTTTAAGGAAATAAATTCTTTTATTCTATTCGTTTTACTACAAAAAGAACAGGATAAATTACAGATATTCGTAATTTCTATATATATTTTTTTAAATTTTTTCATGGTAATTCAGCCTTTAATTCGAATAAAGCATCTCTTAATTCCATAGCTCTTTCAAAGTCTAGATCTTTCGCAGCTTTTTTCATTTCTGCTTCTAATTCTTCTATCATTTTTAATAATTCTTTTTGATCTTGTTTTTTTGGTTTTTTCGTTACTGTTTCTTCTTCTACATTACTAATTAAATCACGAATTTCTTTTTGAATTGTCTCTGGAATAATACCATGTTCTTCATTATATTTTTCTTGAATCTGACGACGACGCATGGTTTCATGAATAGCATTTTCCATACTTTCTGTCATTTTATCAGCATACATAATACAGTGTCCACTTGCATTTCTAGCGCAACGGCCAATCGTTTGAATTAAACTTCTTTCACTTCGTAAAAATCCTTCTTTATCAGCATCTAGTATCGCAATCAAACTAACTTCAGGAATATCTAAACCTTCACGAAGTAAATTAATTCCTACAATACAATCATATTTTCCTAAACGTAAATCTCTAATAATCTTCATTCTTTCTAAAGTCTTAACTTCACTATGCAAATAGGCAACTTTAATATCGATATCCTTTAAATAATTTGTTAATTCTTCTGCCATACGAATCGTTAGAGTGGTAATCAGTGTTCTTTCGTTTTTTTCTATTCGATCTTTAATTTCTCCAACTAAATCATCAATTTGCCCTTCACTTGGTCTAACTTCTATGGTTGGATCTAATAATCCCGTTGGACGAATAATCTGTTCAATATATGTATGGTTTGTTTGTTCTAGTTCATAATCACCAGGAGTTGCTGATACATAAATTACCTGATTGATTTTATGTTCAAACTCATCGAACTTTAAAGGACGATTATCTAGAGCACTTGGTAATCGAAATCCATATTCTACTAGGTTCATTTTACGAGCACGATCGCCATTATACATACCCCTTACTTGAGGTAAGGTTACATGAGATTCATCTACTACTAAAAGATAATCTTTTGGAAAGAAATCCATTAAAGTAGTTGGTGTTTCTCCTTCTCCACGCAGTGCCATATGTCTAGAATAATTCTCAATTCCACGACAAAATCCTGTTTCAGTCAACATTTCAATATCATAATTAGTTCGCTGTTCAATTCTTTCTGCAGGGATTAATTTATTATTGTCTTTAAAATATTGAATTCGATCAGCAAGTTCTAGTTTAATTCTTTTAACTGCTTCGATTAATTTTTCATCACTGGTAACAAAGTGACTAGCTGGGAAAATACTAATAGTCTTTTTATTTTGTAGAACGGCACCGGTTAAAGTATCAATTTCACTAATTCGATCAATTTCATCGCCAAAAAATTCAATACGATATCCTTTCGAATTTTGATTGGTAGGTATAACTTCTAAAACATCCCCTTTTACTCTAAATGTTCCACGCTTAAAATCAAAATCATTTCTCTCATACATCATCTCAACTAATTTTGTCATGATGATATTTCTTTCTACATGATCGCCTACTCCTAAACTTAACATTTTATTTTTATATTCTTCTACTTCTCCAATACCATAAATGCAACTAACACTTGCTACCACAATCACATCATCATAGGATAAGAGAGAACTTGTTGCGTAATGACGAAGTTCATCAATTTCATCATTAATAGAAGAATCTTTTTCAATATAAGTATCTGTAGATGGTACATAAGCTTCTGGTTGATAGTAATCGTAATAAGAAACAAAATAACAGACATGATTTTCAGGGAAGAGTTCCTTAAGTTCACTATATAATTGTCCTGCTAGTGTCTTATTATGAGCTAAAACTAAAGTAGGTTTATTGACTTTTTGAATCACATTAGCAATTGTAAATGTTTTTCCTGTTCCTGTTGCTCCTAACAAAACTTGATACTTTTTACCACCATGAATACCATCTACTAATTTTTCGATTGCTTGAGGTTGATCACCACTAGGTTTATATTTAGAAACTAAATGAAACATAAATACCTCCCTTCAAAATATAAAATTCCTATTAGCTAAGATAATATAACACAAATTTCAATATTATATTTTAGCACTATTTTATAAACAAAACAAGGAAACAACTATATGTTCCCTTATTATTATTATTATTTATAATTTTTTAGAATAAATATTTCTACATTGATTATCCCATAATTTGTCCGCCATTATTGTGAATTACTTGACCTGTCATATAGCTAGAATCATCACTTGCTAAAAAAACAAAAGTAGGAGCAAGTTCATAAGGCATGGCACCTCTTGCCATTGCTGCATCTGCACCTAAAGATGGAATTTTTTCTTTTACCCAACATGCTGGTTGTAGTGGTGTCCAAAAAAATCCTGGAGCAATTGCATTGACTCGAATATTTTTTAAAGCCAGATTTCTAGCTAAAGCCCTAGTAAATCCAACGATAGCTCCTTTGGTAGTCACATAGTCAATTAATTGTGGATCCCCATAAAAAGTAGTGACAGAAGTTAAATTAATGATAGACGCACCTGGTTTTAAATAAGGTAATACTGCTTTAGTTAAATAAAACATACCATATACATTAACTTTCATAGTCCAGTCAAACTGTTCATCACTAATACTAGTTAACTCATCCTGTTGATATTGTACTCCAGCATTATTAACTAAAATATCTATTTTTCCATAAGTATTTAAAGTAACATCAACAATTTTTTTACAGAAATTTTTATCAGTGATATCACCACTTAAAAGAAGACATTCTCCACCTAGATTTTCAATATATTCTTTGGTTTCTTTGGCATCAATATGTTCATTATAATAAGGAATTACTAATTTTGCTCCTTCTTTTGCAAATGCTACAGCGGCAGCTCTTCCTAATCCACTATCTCCTCCTGTAATAATCGCTACTTTATCTTTTAATTTCCCACTACCGCAATAATTAGGATTATCAAAGATAGGTCTTGGATTCATTAAATATTCCATTCCTGGCTGTTGTGGTTGGGATTGTTCAGGAGCCATGATTTCATATTCGATACTTTTTATTCCCAATGGATCATAATAATGATAAAATTGATTTCCATAATGATAATCGTAGTTCATATTTTCCTCCTTAGTATAATATATGAACTAGAAAAAAATAGGTGATTACCTAGAATGGATTCTTTTCTTTTTTGGGAAAAATACTACTTTTATTCTTAGCAGAATGAAGAAAACAAATAGTAAGATAATAACCCAAATATATTCTAATAAAAAGGAACTAAGAGAAAAAGGAATCTTGTGATCTAAAGTAATATCCATCGTACCTATTTTCTCATTTTGATTATAGATATCAATGGTTCCTAAGGACTTCCCTTTTTTCATAAACGGAGTAATTGTTTCTATACCATGATATTGGATCGTAATATCCTCATGGTTATAATTATTATTTAAATACCATAAAAAATCTTCAGGTGCTTGTATTGTATATTCTTTTTCTTTCGATAACTTAGTCTGTAATGTTAAAATTGAATCACCTTTAGATACTACTTTTTGATAACCATAATTTTCAAAATAATAATCATAAATTTTGATAGCATCGGTTAAGTGATAATAGGCAGTAGTAAGAGGAGCTCTTGCTGTTACTAATAAATAATAAATATCTTGTTTGCTATCATATGCGATACTAGCTAAGCATCTACCTGCATCATAAGTATATCCGGTTTTTCCACCTAAAATATAATCAGCTTTTAAATGATATCGGGTTAAAGAAGTACTGAGAGTAGAATATAATGTCATACTCTTATCACTAACTTGATAAGATTTACTTTCAAAAATTTGTTTAAAAGTATCATTTTTTAGTGCTTCTTGTAACATTGTAGCAACATCTTTTACAGTGGAATAATGACCTTCTTTATCTAATCCTGTTGTATTCTCAAAATGAGTATTTGTTAAACCTAATTCTTTTGCTTTTTCATTCATCCATCCGACAAATTCTTTTTCACTACCTGCTAAAAACAAAGCTAAAGCATTAGCAGCATCTGCTCCACTAGGAAGTAATACCCCATAAAGTAAATCGCGATAAGTTACTTTTTGTCCTATACGAAAACCAGCAACAGAGGCATTGGCTTCTTGCAAACCTGCAAATACTTTATTAGTTAGTGTTACTGTTTCATCTAAATTATCAATGTGTTCTATTGCTACTAAAGTTGTCATAATTTTAGTCATGCTAGCAATTGAGATCTGTTCTTCTTCCATTTTGGAATCAACGATTTTATTTTCATTTAAGTTATATAAAATCATATTCGCAGATTCGATATCTATAGCGAAAGCAGAAATCGGAAAAAGGAATAGACAAATAAGAATCCATATTATTTTTTGCTTCATAAATTCTCCTAACTACAATAGTAAAATTATTTTATCTACTATACCATGTTTGATAAATACGACTTGGGAAATTAATTACACTTTCTGCACCTTTATATCCTTTCTTAAATAAATTTTCTGCATATTGAGAATATGAATCCCAAGTTTTGCAATTACTATCAATATATAGCCTACAAGGATATACTTCTAAGTGTAGGTGAATTCCTGTTACATTTCCAGTATTACCCATGTAACCTAGTATTGTATCTGGTGTTACCGTTTTACCAACATACAATCCATCTGCATATCTACTTAAATGCGCATAAATTGCAGTATAATAAGTTCCCTGAGCATCCCTATACTGTACATTAATACAAATTGCACCAGATAGATCTGTCCATTTAGAAGTAATTACACCTGTACCAATTGAATAAATAGGTGTATTTTTTCCCGTAGAACTGCTCATATCTGTACCTTTATGGAAACTTGAGTAACAACCTTTTTGTTTTGTACAAATAGATCTATAATCTATAAAACTTGTAACATATCCTGTTTTTATTGGTCTAGAAAATACAGAAGTAGATGCTGTTTTAGCACAATCAATACCAATCACATCACTTCTATTACTACAACCCTGAGATTTATAATAATTTACTAATTCTTGTTTTGATTTTACTTCGTCTTTTAAACTAGGTGATAAAGAACTTAATTGTGCAACAGTATTAGTTAGTCTAGCTTTTTCATTATTTAAATCTTCTATTTTCTGTTCTGCTTTTTTTTCATTTTCTGCAAGTTCTATTTTTCTTTTTTCATTACTAGTAATAAGTTCTGTTAACTCTTTTATCATGGCTTCGTTATATTCCGTAATTTGTTCTACAATAGAAAGTCGATATACTAAATCTGTAATCGAATCTCCACCGAAAACATAGTCTAAATAGATATTTTCTCCTTGGCTTATCTGTAGATAAGATACCAAATCCTTGATTTGTTCTTTTTTATCATCGATTTCTATATAGGATTCTGCTATTTCTTGTTGTAGTTTTGTATTTTCATTTTTTATTTCTTCTATTTCAGATTCTAAATTTTTAATTGTTTCATTATCCTTTTGTATTTGTCCTTGAACATTTTCAACAGATTGATTATTTTTTTCCAATTCTTTCTGAGCTTTTGTTAGATCATCTAATACTTGACCAAATGTTAATTCTTCAGCAAAAACAGAATAAGGAAAGCAAAGTGATAGCACAATTAAAAGGATACTTATTTTTCTCATTTGTTTTCTCATATCTTTAAATACTTCCTTACTGCCTGATAGCTACCAAGCATTCCTACTACGATACCAATCGCTAAAACCACAAGAGAAATCCAATAAATAAATGGTTCTGGTACAATTAAACGAATTAATGGAGAATAAATTTGTCCATCGAAGTGTTGGTAAAATGCATAGTATCCATAAATTATAATTAAAATAGGTATTATAGAACCAATAATTCCTAATATCATTCCTTCTACAACAAATGGCATTTTAATAGAAAAGTTTCCTGCTCCTACTAAACGCATAATAGAGATTTCTCTTTTTCTAGAAAAGATCGTTAATTTAATTGTGTTTACAATTAAAAATACTGTAACTAATATTAATAGAACGACTGCTATAATTGTACCTTTTTCAATTACTTTGAAAGCAGAAAGAAAACGATTTACCATAGTTTTTCCATAATTAACGGAATCTACTCCTTCTATTTTTTCAATCGTAGAAGCTGTTTGTTCAATCTGTTCAATATCTTTTACTTTGACTTGAAAAGTTGCTTTTAAAGGATTTTCTTCTTCATTCCAATCTTTCATAGTAGCTTCTAAAACACTAGAAGATGACTGCATTTCTTCTTTTAATTCAGCTTTTGACTTATAATCAATGGTAGAAATATTACTGATTCTTTCTAATTGATTATGAATTTTTGTAATCTGATCTTCTTCTACTTCTCTATCTATAAATACGACGATTGTGACATCTTCTTTGATTACTTTAGCAAAGTTATCTACATTTAAAGAAGCAAGTAGGGCAACAGCTACAATAATTAAAGTAATCGTGATACAAGAAATGGAAGCAAGAGATAAAGAGAAGTTTCTAAATACACTTCTGAAAGCATCTCTAATACTTCTTCCAAACATTCTAAATGGCTTCATTTTTATACTTTCCTTTCTCTTCGTCGCTAACTAATCGTCCCTCTTTTAAAGTAACAACTCTTTTTTTCATCTTATTAACAATATCTTTATCATGGGTTGCCATTACGATTGTAGTTCCTAGGGTATTATTAATATCTTCTAATACTTTCATAATTTCCATACTCTTTTCAGGGTCTAAATTTCCAGTAGGTTCATCACAAAGTAATAACTTTGGTTGATTCACAATAGCTCGTGCAATTGCTACTCTCTGTTGTTCTCCTCCTGATAATTGATCAGGATAATTTCTAAGTTTACCTTTTAAACCAACTAATTCTAAAGCTTTTAAAACTTTTTTGTTAATCTCATCTTTTTTTGTTCCTATTACTTCTAAAGCAAAAGCAACATTTTCATAGACAGTAGATTTTGGTAATAATCGGTAATCCTGAAAAACAATTCCCAATTTTCTTCTTAATTTATAAACTTTACTATTTCTTAGTCTAGCAACATTTAATCCTCCTACTATAATTTCTCCTTTAGTAGGTCTTTCTTCTCTATATAACATTTTTATTAAAGTGGATTTACCACTACCAGTTCCCCCAATAATAAAAACGAAATCTCCTTTTTTTATTTTTAAATTTAAATCATATATTGCGGTAACACCGTTTTTATATTGCATCATTACATCTTTGATTCTTATTAGTTCCAAACATATCACCATCCATATCTTATACATAAGTATTATATCATACTTTTTCGTAATTGGTAGATTTTTGTCTATTTTTATGTTGTTAATGTTAATTTTCATTTGGAAGTCCGCTTTTAACAAAATAACGGCATTAAGTCTGATTATAGTATAATGAAATTTAA
>CANQKN010000013.1 GCA_947624515.1 uncultured Bacilli bacterium | reverse complement strand
TCATCAGATTTAACGGTTAAGATTTCTTGTAATGTATGAGCAGCACCATAAGCATATAATGCCCAAACTTCCATTTCACCAAATCTTTGTCCACCAAATTGAGCTTTACCACCAAGTGGTTGTTGCGTTACTAAAGAATAAGGTCCTGTAGAACGAGCATGAAGTTTATCGTCAACCATGTGGTGTAATTTAATCATATACATAACACCAACAGCAATTCTATTATCAAATGGTTCACCAGTACGTCCATTATATAAAATGGTTTTACCATCTTCATCCATTCCTGCTTCTTTCATCATAGCAGCAATATCTTCAGGTTTAGCACCATCAAATACTGGAGTAGCAACATGAATATTTAATTTCTTAGCAGCCATACCTAAGTGTAATTCTAGGATCTGTCCTAAATTCATACGAGAAGGTACACCTTGTGGATTTAACATAATATCAACAGGAGTTCCATCTGGTAAATATGGCATATCTTCACTTGGAAGAATTAAGGAAATAACACCCTTGTTACCATGACGTCCAGCCATTTTATCTCCAATTTGAATTTTTCTCTTTTGAGCAATATAAACACGAATAACTCTACTAACACCAGCTGGTAATTCATCATTATCTTTTCTAGAATAAATCTTAACATCATGTACAATACCTTCTCCACCATGTGGAACACGTAAAGAAGTATCTCTTACTTCACGAGTCTTTTCACCAAAGATTGCATGAAGTAATTTTTCTTCTGAAGTAAGTTCAGCCATTCCTTTAGGAGTAACTTTACCAACTAAGATATCTCCTTCTTTTACTTCTGTACCGATAATAACAATTCCATTTTCATCTAGGTTTTTACGAGCATCATCACCAACATTTGGAATATCTCTTGTGATTTCTTCTGGTCCAAGTTTTGTTTCACGACATTGCATTTGATAATCTTCAATATGAATAGAAGTATAAACATCATCTTTTACTAATTTTTCATTTAAGATAACGGCATCCTCATAGTTATATCCATCAAATGTCATGAAAGCAACTACAACATTTTTACCTAAAGCAAGTTCTCCTTGATCCATACTAGGTCCATCAGCAATAACGTCACCACGACTTACTTTATCACCAACATAAACAATTGGTCTATGATGATAACATGAATCTTGGTTAGATTCTTCAAAGTTTGCTAGGTAATAAGTATCTTGTCCAGTTTTATTTTTAATCACAATCTTCTTAGCATCAACATATTCAACTACACCATCTGCCTTTGCTACAATGGCAGCACCAGAATCACGAGCAGCAATATATTCAACACCAGTTCCAACAAGTGGAGCTTCTGCTTTTAATAAAGGTACAGATTGACGTTGCATGTTAGCACCCATCAAAGCACGAGTAGCATCATCATGTTCCAAGAATGGAATACAACTTGTAGTAACCGCAACAACTTGTTGTGGAGATACATCGATATAATCTACTTGCTCAGGTTTAACTAAAATAGTATCCCCTCTAAAACGAGCAGAAACTTGACTATCAATCATCATATTATTATCATCTGTTGTAACAGTAGATTGAGAAATAATAACATCATTTTCTTCATCTGCTGTTAAATAGTCAACTTGTTCCGTAATCTTACAGTTTTCTACTTTACGATATGGAGTCATAATAAATCCATATTCATCTACTTTAGCATAACTTGCTAAAGAAGTAATAAGTCCAATGTTAGCTCCTTCAGGGGATTCAATAGGACAGATTCTACCATAATGAGAAGGATTAACATCACGTACTTCCATACCTGCTCTATCACGGGAAAGTCCACCAGGTCCTAAAGCAGATAAACGACGTTTATTTGTAAGCTCACTAATAGGGTTAATTTGATCCATAAATTGAGATAATTGACTAGAACCAAAGAACTCTTTCATAGCAGCAGTTACTGGTCTAATATTAATTAAAGTTTTTGGTGTTACTTCTTCCATTTCTTGAGTTGTCATTCTTTCACGAATAACTCTTTCCATACGACTAACACCAATTCTAAATTGGTTCTGTAATAATTCTCCAACTTGACGAATACGACGATTTCCTAAATGGTCGATTTCATCATAGTTTCCAACACCTTCTAATAAAGATAAGTAATAGGAAACAGCAGCATAAACATCAGGAATAGTAAGTCTTTTAACTTCAAGTGTTTGATCATTACCAATAAGTGTAATCTTTTCCTTTTTATTACTTGGATTATAAATTGAAACTTCTTGAATTAAATTATAATGATCAAGTTCACTATTAATTTTAGCTTCTCTTACACCATAACCATCTTCAAAAATAGGTCTTAAAGTATCTAGTACATCTTTGGTAATTAAAGTTCCTTTAGCTACAATGATATCGCTTCCAATTTTAACATCTTCAGCAATAGTTTGATTAAGTAAGCGATCTAAAACATTTAGCTTACGATTAAATTTATAACGACCAACTTTAGCTAAGTCATAGCGGAATTCATCAAAAAATCTAGTAATAATTTGGTTTTTAGAAGAATCCAAAGTAGCTGGTTCTCCAGGTCTTAATTTTTCATAGATTTCAATTAATGCTTCATCTGTATTTCTAGTAGAATCTTTTAAAATAGTATTTTCAATATATTGATTCTTTCCAAACATTTCACGGATGTCATCATCACTAGACAAACCAAAAGCACGTAACAAAGTAGTCAATGTTACTTTTCTAGTACGATCAATTCTAACATATAGTACATCTCTAGCATCTGTTTCAAATTCAAGCCAAGTACCACGTGTAGGAATAATTTGTGAAGTGATAAGTTCCCTACCATTTTTATCAATTTCACGATTAAAATATACACTTGGAGAACGCACTAATTGACTTACAATAACACGTTCAGCACCATTAATAATGAACGTACCACTATCTGTCATAATAGGCATATCACCTAAGAATATTTCTTGTTCTTTTACTTCTCCTGTTTCATGGTTAAATAACCTAACATCAACCTTAAGAGGAGCAGAATAAGTTGTTTCTCTGTCTTTACATTCTTTAATAGAAAATCTTGGTTCATCAAAATGATAATCACCAAATTCTAGCGATAGAGTCCCAGAAAAATTTTCTACGGGGAATAAGTCCTCAAATACCTCTTTAATACCATTAGTAATAAAGTCCTGGTAAGATTTTGTTTGGATTTCTAGCAAATCCTTTAGTTCGTAAGTATTTCTAATTCTAGAAAAACTTCTTCTTTTACGATGTTTACCACAATTAACTGTTTTATATGCCACTAATTTTCACCCCTATACATAATAATCAAAGAACATATTTATCTAAAAATAATACGTTGCCAATTTATATTATTAGCACAAAATGAGCAATAAGTCAACGAATTTTACATTTTATCACAAAAAAACCTTTATTTTTTTTCAAAACCTCTACAGAATATTCTTTTTCCAAATCTTTTATGAGACTTTTTGCACCCTGATCTTTATGAATAACTAAAAAAAGTTGTCCTTCGGAAAGCAAATATTCTTTAGCACCAAATAGAATTTCATATACAATTTTCTTTCCAGCACGAATAGGCGGATTAGTAATAATAGTATCAAAAGTACCAGAAATATTTTCATAGCAATTACTTTCAACAATAACTGCATCTACTTGATTTTCTTTAGCATTCATTTTTGCTAAATGAAGAGCCCTTTTATTAATATCACACATCGTAACAGCTTGATTTGTAAATTTCGATGCAATAATACCAATAGGCCCATAACCACAACCAACATCAAGAATATTGCCATGAACCTCATCCCAAGGAATAGACTCCAATAATAATCTTGTACCAAAATCTAAATGTTCCTTACAAAAAACTCCATTATCAGAGAAAAACGAAAAGGAACAATCAAAAATTTTGACATCAAACTTACGCATTTCACTTTTTAAATTTACATTATCAAAATATTGTGCCAAGATACCCTCCATATCAAAGAAAAAGAACTAACTATAAAACTTTAAATAGTTAGTTCTCCTTTCGTATCTATATAATACACCTGAAGTTTATTTTTTTCAAGTATTTTTCAAAGAAAAAGATTGTCAAAATATAAACTTTATAGTATAATAGCAGCGTTTAAAGAAAGGAACTCATAAAATGACAGAAGAACAAATTAAAAATTTTATAGATACGGAACTTTCTTATTTAAATTTAAATGATAAAGAAAGAGATCGTTATATAAAATTATTGATAAAAATAAATAATTTTATAAAATATCATAGATATACCATAGATGTATTTGAATATGTCGAACAAAAAATAGAAGAACTATATGCTAGATTTATAGAAGAAGGCTATTCCCAAGAAGAAAGTATTCTTTTTACCAAAAAGGCGGGAATCAATTTAGATAGAAAAGATTTAACCAACAATTTAGATTTTTTACGAGCAATTAATTTAGAAAAAATGGCTTTAACACAAGATGTCCTTTTCTTTAGAAGAAGAGCGGAAGAAGCACATGCCAAAAAAGCTTATTTAGTGAATGAAAATAAAAAAGAGGACCAGACAATCACAAACATATTAAGAACAACCGATTCAGAATTTGAAAAGAAATTTTCAGTAGCTATGAAAGATTTAAAACAAAAATATCCTATTACAGAAGAGTTAAAACAAGTATGGAAATATCAAGCCTCTTTAACAGATGATAAATTGCTACAAGAATTAGGATTAATAAGAGAAAAACTATCCTATATTTATCCAACAACATTTGAAGAGTTAAGTGTTATGAAAATGATTGCATCAATGAAAGAGGAAGAAATAAAAGAAAAATATGGAATCAATAGAGAAACCTTATTACAGAAACATCCATTAAATAAAGATACTTTAAATGCACTAAGATCAATTCAATTGGCAAATAATGAATTAATTAAGAAAATCTTTCATAAAGAAAAAGAATCTGTCTTACAATTAAGAACAATCACAACAGATATGATAACAATAGCAAATAAAAATTATATTTGTTTAAAAAGAGGATGTTATACAAAAGAAGAATTAAAAGAATTGTTAAAAAGAAAAACAAAAGGAACTGTCCAAAATGGATAGTTCCTTTTATCATTAAATTTATATTACTTAAATTCAACAGTAGCTCCAGCTTCTTCAAGCTTAGCTTTAATTTCATTAGCTTCATCTTTAGAAACGTTTTCTTTAACTGTTCCGTTAGCATCAACAATGTCTTTAGATTCTTTTAATCCTAATCCTGTAATTTCACGAACTACTTTGATTACATTAACTTTAGCAGCTCCTCCATCAGTAATAACAACATTAACAGTAGCACTGCTATCATCTTCAGCAACTGCTCCACCAGCAACAGGTGCAGCAACTGCTACTGCAGATGGATCTACTCCAAATTCTTCTTTCATTGCATCTACTAATTCTTTAATTTCTAAAAGACTCATTTCTTTTAAGCTTTCAATAAAGCTTTCTTTTGTTAATTTAGCCATTTTCTATTCCTCCTATTTTTTATAATAATTAATTTTCTTCTTTTTGTTTAGCATATAAATCTAAGCTGATTGATAAATCTCTTGGTATTGCAATTAATGCACCAGCCAACATAGTAAGTAGTCCTTCTCTTGATGGAATCTTTGCAAGTTGTGCAAGTTGTTTTGTATCTGAAATTTCTCCATCTACAATCCCTACTTTTAAAACTAATGCTGGGTGAGTTTTAGCAAATTCTGTTAAAACCTTAATTGGTGCTACTGCATCATTTCCATAAGCAAAAGCACTTGGTCCTTCTAAGCTAGCATTAACATCGATATTTAAATCATTAAATGCTCTAGCCATCAAAGTATTTTTATATACTTTATAGTCAGCACCAGCTTCACGAAGTTTTACTCTTAATTCTTTAGATTCATTATCTGTAAGTCCACGATAATCAAACAACACAATAGTAGTTGCAGATTCTACTTTAGACTTTACTTCATCAATAACTTCTTGCTTCTTTGCTAGAATATTTGCATTTGCCACCACGACACCTCCTCATCATTTTTCATTTAGGGATGCCATAAAAAAATTCTCGAGAAATCCCGAGAACTTTTCTAAAACCTTAATAAGTCCTCGGTAGGATTTACTTTGCACCTACTGTCTATGGCACCAATAAATTACTAATATTATATATTATCAATTACTATTTGTCAAATGAATTAATAAGAATTTTAATTCCAGGACCCATAGTAGTTGTAATAGCGATATTCTTAACATAATCACCTTTTACTGTAGAAGGTTTTACTTTAAGAATTGTAGCCATGAATGCATCTAGATTTTCTAATAGTTGTTTTTCTGTGAAAGAAACTTTACCAATCACACTATGTACATTTCCAAAGCTATCAGTTCTATATTCTACACGACCTGCTTTTACTTCACTAACTGCCTTACTAACATCTGTTGTAACTGTACCAGTCTTAGGATTAGGCATTAATCCTTTTGGTCCTAAAACCTTACCTAACTTACCAAGTAAAGGCATCATATCTGGAGTAGCAATCATAACATCAAAATCAAACCAGTTTTCTTTTTCGATTTTTTCTAGCATATCAGTATCTCCAACATAATCTGCACCAGCTTCTTTTGCTTTTGTAGCATTTTCACCTTTAGCAACAACTAAAACTTTTTTAGTTTTTCCTGTACCATGAGGTAAAACGATAGCTCCCCTTAATTGTTGATCAGCTTTTTTAGTATCCAAGTTAAGTCTAACAGCTACTTCAACTGTTGCATCAAATTTACTAGTTGATGTTTCCTTTGCTAATTTAACAGCTTCTTCTTTCGTATAGAATTTATTTTTTTCTATTTTCTCACAAGCTGCAACATATTTTTTTCCTCTTTGTTTCACTTTAATTCCTCCTTATGTGGTTTATCCAATTAATGGATACGGATTTTTGGAGTTGCGGATCCTCCCACATAGAAATAGTTTCCTATGTTAATAGTATAGACTATTCTACAACATTGATTCCCATGTTACGAGCAGTTCCTTCAACAATTTTCATTGCATCTTCAACTGTGTAAGCATTTAAATCAGGTAACTTAGTTTCTGCAATTTCTTTTAATTGTGCTTTAGTAATAGTTCCAACAACCTCACTAGAACCTTTGCTAGAACCTTTTTTAACATTAGCAGCTTTTTTAATTAAGAATGCAGCTGGTGGAGTTTTAATTATAAAATCAAAACTTCTGTCATCATAAATAGAAATCTCAACAGGTAAAATATCACCCATTTTATCTCTAGTTGCATCATTGTATCTAGTACAAAAATCTTGTAAATTAATTCCTGCAGGTCCTAAAACAGTTCCAACTGGTGGAGCTGGAGTAGCTTTACCAGCAGCAATTTGTAGTTTAATTTTTTTGATAACTTCCTTTGCCACGAAAAACACCTCCTATAAATTTTTGTCTTCGTGAGTGGTTCAAATAGCTATCCGCTTCTCATATGAAAAATATGATTTTTAGCCAGCTTCCCACTAATCGAAATCTATATTAATTAAATATAGCCCTTAAATAATAACATTAATATGAGAAAAAATCAAGACAATTTTGCATTTTTCTCACAACTTGTATCATCTAATAAAACTTTAAAACATATTTCTGAAATATTACTGTAATCGATAGTATGATTATTAACAAAATCGATAAAACCATATTCCATGTATTCTTGAATTTTTTCTTTTACGACTTCTGTAGGAATACCAAATCTTTTAGAAGCCAAAGCGATGGATTCATCATTAAATTTTTTATCTGTAAAAAATTGGTAAAGTAACACATCAAACGGAAATAATAAAGTATTGGAAACAATTTTACTTAATTCATCAAAATGATATTTATCAACTAATTCCATTAAAACTTTTTTAGCCTTTGTACCTGAATTAGCATAATCTTTTAGATAAACTGAATAACACAAGTTCTTAAATCCAGAATACTGCTTACTACTTAAATGAGTTTGTTCCATTAGGATGCCTCTTCAATATCACTTATGCCAACTTCAACAGAAGTTTCTTGTCCAAACAAATCCACAAGTAACATAATTTTTTGATTAGCATTATCAATAGAATCAATTGTTCCAAACATTCCAGAAAATGGACCAGAAATAATTTTTACTTTCTTTCCCGTTTCTAATTCTTTATTAACATCCAATCTACTCATACCAATATTATTTAAAATTTTATCTACTTCATAAGGTTGAAGAGGAGTTGGTTTAGCACCTTTACCACTAGAACCAATAAATCCTGTAACACCTGGTGTATTACGTACAACATACCAAGCTTCATCACTCATTACCATTTCAACTAAAATATATCCTGGAAATAATTTTTTTATTTTTTCCTTTTTAACTCCATCTTTTTCTTCTACTACCTTTTGTTCTGGAATAATTACACGAAAAATATAATCTTTCATGTCCATGCTTTCAGCACGCATTTCTAATTTTTCTTTTACTTTATTCTCATGTCCAGAATATGTATTTACAACATACCATTGTTTATCCATTTTATACACCTGCCTTTAATAATGCAATAATAAGGTCAATTAAATAAAAGAAGATTGCAAAAAATAATATAAAAATAATTGTAGCAATGGAGTACTTAACCATATCTTTTTTAGATGGCCATTTCACTTTTGATATTTCACTTTTAACCTCTTTAAAGAAAGTTATTATTTTAGAGTGTTTTTTTACTTTCTTTTTAGTATCTTTTTTCTTGACTGTTTTTTTAGATTCTTTAGAACCTTTTTTTTCATTAGTTTTACCCTTTGTTTTAGGGTTTTCCTTCTTTGTTGTCTTTTTAGATTGTTTTAATTTATTAAGTTCTTCATCGATGTCTAAAATTTCACGATCGGATTTTACAAATTTTGCCATATACCCACCTTACCTTTTTAATCAAAATAAAAACACCCTTCCGTGTTCACTATTAAAGTAACACAAAAAAGGATGAAAGTCAACATTTTAATGAAAAGAAAGAGAAAAAAGAATGATAAATCCGATAAGAGCAATACTAATAGAAGCAACAATGGTAAGTAAAAAGAAAGTATGTCCAAAGGCTGCTTCGTCTGGTGGAAAAAGTGCGCGGCCTGCTTCTGTTGCTTTGACATAAGCTAAACTATTTTTACTATTAGTAGTACCATTCTTATTATTCTTAATAATATAATCTGAATAATAAATGTTTTCTTTCGACAATCTACCACTTTGAAAACTATCAACTAGAATCGTTTTATAATAATTGCGATCCTCCTCTACAAAAATATGAGAAAAGCTATTAAAATGACTACTAATGACTTCATAACTTAATAATCCTTGATTTAATTGATATTCTGGCAAATAACTACAAAATGCCAAATTAGATAATCCCAATAAATTACGCAAAATAGCATCTTCTTTATCTCTAGCATAATAATTAGTAATAGGAGATACATCTTCAAAATAATAATAACCATTTTCATAATAGATACGATTAGGATTAAAATTAGTAACCATCAAGTTCTTTTCATGTAGTTTTTTTAACATGACATCCATTAAAATAAAAGCAGTGCGCTTTTCTTCTACAGGAAAATTTTTAAAACCCATATCTATTAAGCTTACTCGACTATTCATAGTATCACCTATTATCATTATAACATCAAAAAAAATTTTTTCAATTATTTAACAAGTAACTTTGAAAGTCTTTACGTACATATAATAAAATATTGCTAACTTTTTTAGAATTTAGTTCTAATAATTCACAAATATCATGATTTTTAAATCCATTTAGCTTTAATTCAAAAATATAAGAATGTGGAGATTTTAAAGAATATAAATACTGTTTTATCTTTTCTTGAAAAAAGATATCATCAATTAATACATGTGGCAACACAGCATTTTTATCTTCAATAGCATCTATTAAAGTAAATTGATTAAAGTTATGTAAAGGTTCAAATAAAGAAATACTTTGATTTAAACACATATGCTTATAGTTATTTCTAGTATTTAAAAAATTAATGATTTTACTACGAATAGTAAGAATAGCATAAGTATAAAATTTAGCATCCATATCACAGTCATAATTTCGAATAGCATAATATAAACCCAGATACCCTTCTTGAATCAGATCATCAATATCTAATCCACAAATTAATGCTTGTTTTTTATATTGAGTAGCAATTGAAATCACAATAGGCTTATATTTTTGAAATAAAACATCACTAGCTATTTCATTATTTTCTTCTACTAAATACATAATTTCATAATCATTTAAATCTCCGTAATCTCCCATATTCTACCTTCTTTTCTGTCTAACCACCTCGTAAATCATAATACCACATGCAACAGAAGCATTTAGACTATTTACTTTTCCATACATGGGAATTTTAGCTATAAAATCACAAGACTCTTTGATAATTCTAGACATTCCATTGCCCTCATTTCCAACTACTAAAACAATTTTTCCAGAATAATCAATTTCCCGATAATCAGTAGCATTTTCCAGATCGGTACCAACAACCCAAAATCCTTGTTTTTTTAAATCGTCAATTGTTTGTTTCAAATTTGTTACCATAGATACTGGAATATTATCAATCGCACCTACACTAGTTTTCATAACGGTAGCATTAACACAAGCACCACGATCCTTGGGAATGATAATACCATCAACTCCTGCTGCTTCACTAGTACGAATAATAGCTCCTAAGTTATGAGGATCTTCTAAATGATCTAGAACAACAACAAAACTATCATCTTTTTGAGTAAATTCGTGATAATCAGTATAACTAAAATCCACAACATCTAAAATTATACCTTGGTGGTTTCCATTTGCAAGTTGGTCTAATTCCTTTTTATCGCGATAAATAACAGGAATTTTCGTTTTTTCTATGAGCAAAATTAAATTTTGATCATGAAAACCAGTTTGTAAATATATTTTTCGTACTTTTTCCATTTTTTTTAAATATTCTTCTGCTACATTTCTACCGTATACTAACATTTAAATCATCTCCCAATATTTTCTTCATAATTTCATCAATTCGACTATGATGATGAATAAAATCTAAATAACCAATTACTGCTTCTAAACCAGTTGCATGTTTGTAAGTAAGAATATCACAGTTCTTTGGATGAGAATTACTTTTATAATTCCTAGCTCTTTTAATAATAGTTACTTCTTCAACAGTAAAGAAATTTTCCTCTAGTAGCTTTGTTAAAAAGAAAGCTTGCGCTTTTGCACTAACATAAGAAATAGAGGCTGTTTGTAGATCATTAACATTACTAATTCCTTTTAAAATTAAATATTTTCTAACATAGTTTTCATAAATAGTATCCCCTAAATAGGCAAGCACTAAAATATTGATTTCTAATACATTCATATCTGCACCTCTTACATATCATATCATAAAAAAGAAAAAAAGGACCTTAGTCCCTATCATTTCTGCCAATTAATATCAAAACAAATCGTAAAATTTCCAAAATGGTAGCTGCAACTCCTGCAACATAAGTCATAGCAGCGGCTTTTAACATACTTTTGCTTCCCTCTAATTCGCTAGATGTTAAAACTTGATTCTCTTCTAATTCTTTTAAAGCTCTGTCAGATGCATTAAATTCAACCGGTAAAGTAATTAATTGAAATAATAAAATAATGAGAAGAAGTCCTACTCCTGCCCAAGCAAGTTGTAAAAATCCAAATAGAAAACCAATTAAAATAGCGATATAACCAAATTTAGAAGCAAAAGATACTAGTGGAAAAATAAAACCACGAATTTTAATCATCGCATAACCTTCCTGATCCTGAACAGCATGACCACATTCATGTGCTGCAACAGAAACAGAAGCAATACTATCTCCATGAAATATTTCTTTAGATAATCTCACTACTTTACGATTAGGATCATAATGATCTGTAAGAGTACCCGCTACTTCAGTAACATATATATCCGTAAGTCCATGCTTATCTAAAATCATTCTAGCTACTTCTTGACCACTAAGTCCTTTGGTACTTTTAACTTTTCGATAAATCTGATAACGATTTTGAACAAAATATTCTGCAACTAATGTAACAACAGATGCTATGATAATAAGAAAATATCCTAAAGAATCATAAAATACATAACTCATATTTTCACCTAATTCTTTCGTAAGTAGTACCCTCTCTAGAATCTACTAAACGAATACCTTTTTCTAATAACTCATCTCTAATAGTATCTGCTAAAGCATAATTTTTATCCTTTTTTGCTTGATTTCTTTCTTCTATCTTAGTAAGGATATAATGATCTAACTCATTATCTATTTCTTGTTCTTCTTCAATTAGGTTTAAAGATAATACTTTATCAAAATCATCAATTAAATAAAGCTTCGTAAAATCAGTAAGTTCTGAGTCTTTTAACACATCATAAACTAATGTTAACATACTAGCCGTATTTAAATCATTTGAAATAGCCTCTTTAAATTTATTTTGATAAAAATCTATTTTTTCTTCATGTAAATCAGGAGTTCGATCTAATTTACTAATTCTATTTTTTAACTTTTTATAGGAAGCTTCTGCTTGATCTAAAGCATCGTAAGAAAAAACTAATACCTTACGATAATGACTACCTAAGCAAAAATAACGATAACTTAATGGATCATATCCCTTTTCTTGTAATAAGGAAACTGTTAAAAATTCACCCTTTGATTTACTCATTTTACCAGTTTGGTCATTTAAATGTTCACCATGTACCCAGTAATTACACCATTTGTGACCAAAGTAAGCCTCACTTTGAGCAATTTCATTAGTATGATGAGGAAAAATATTATCAACACCACCACAATGAATATCTAAATATTCACCAAGATACTTACCACTAATTCCACTACATTCAATATGCCATCCAGGATAACCAAATCCCCATGGAGAATCCCATCTCATATCTTGATTTTTAAACTTACTATCAGTAAACCACAAAACAAAATCAGCAGGATTCTTTTTAGCTTGATCTTCTTCTACAGTATCACGAACACCAACCATTAAATCTTCGGGATTCTTACCAGATAATTGATAATAGTTCTTTGCTTTACTAACATCAAAATAAACATTACCATTCGATAAATAAGCATAGCCATCTTCTAGCATTTTAGTAATCATTTCAATGTAGGTATCAATATGATGACTAGCTGGCTCAATAATACTAGGTTTTTTAATATTTAGCTTACTACAATCTTCAAAAAAGGCATTTGTATAAAATTGAGCAATCTCATAAACTGTTTTTCCCTCACGCTTAGCCCCAGCTTCCATCTTATCTTCACCAGTATCAGAATCACTTGTTAAATGACCTACATCCGTAATATTCATCACCCTTTTAACTTCATACCCTAGATAATTAAGACCTTTTTCTAAAATATCTTCAAAAATATAGGTACGAAGATTTCCAATATGAGCATAATGATAAACAGTAGGACCACAAGTATACATACGCACAATTTTCTCCTCATGAGGAATAAATTCTTCTACTTGTTTAGTTAAAGTATTATATAATTTCATCCGATCACCCTCTTCATGATATTGAAACTAAAAAATCATTATTCTTCATTAACGATAATTATATTATATCATAAAACAGAAATTGATAATAAACAATAATTTACTTTTATAGAATCACAATAAGAAATATCCAATAAAAAAAGAAAAGAATTTTATTGACAATTCTATTTTTATCTTTTCTTTCCTTTTTGTTCATCCGCTAATTTTGCTAACTGATCCAGATACTCACTAGCTTCCGAAAATACATAAATATTTTCTTCTCGCATAACAGTATAAATCTCTTCATTATATTGTTTTGGATAATTTTCTTTATAAAAATTTAATAATTCTTGCATAGAAAGACCTGTATTCTGAGAAATGGTAGTAAATTTCATTTTCTGATCAATCATATCTCTAATAACATCTTTATTTTGAAGAATCGATTGATTTTTATCATAATTAGAATCTATTGTCTCCATAATAATTCCTACTTTCTCAAAATATGATAATATTAGTATAACATTATTTTCAAAGAAACACAAATTTTAGAAAAAAGAAACCTTGTATTAATGACTATTTACAAAGATTTCTGTCTTTCCTTCTAAAATATTATCAATAATATAATCATCAATTTGGTCTTCAATAACTTGATCTAGTTTTCTAGCACCATATTCTGAATAACGAGATAATTCAATAATATGATCAATTAAATGTTCTTGAATGTGTACCTTAATATTTCGCTCCAGAAACCTTTTTTTAACTAGTTCCAATTTATTTTTAATAATGGTATAAATATCCTGCTTTTCTAATTTTTTAAAATAAATAATTTTTTGAATACGATTTAGTAATTCTAAAGATAAAACTTCTCTTAACTTACTATCATTTTTACTAACTTCTTCAATAAAGCCAACAGAGTCTTTGTGAAAACCAACATTAGAAGTCATGATAATAATATGATGTTGAAAATGAACCATATTTCCTTTAGCATCCATAATATGTCCTTCATCTAAAATTTGCAAAAATAAATTTAATACAGAAGGATGTGCTTTTTCTATTTCATCAAGAAGAATAATAGCATGAGGATGATTTCTAATTTCCTCTAGTTTATTTTTTCCATCATCATAACCTACATAACCAGGACTAGAACCTATAATTTTCGTAATGGAAGTACTATCACGATATTCACTCATATCAAAACGAATAATTTTATTTGTACCAAATAAATAATTAGCATATTCTAAAGCTAGTTTTGTCTTTCCTACTCCAGTTGGTCCTACAAATAAATAAGAGTACGGACGATCACTATTTTTAAAACCTAATTTCATTCTTTTAGTAGCACGAACAAGTTCCGTAATAGCTTCATTTTGACCTATAATTTTACTTTTTAACTCCTTCTCCAAATTTTTAATATATTTGCTACTACAACTATGAATTTCATAAACAGGAATATTAGTTTTCTCACTAATAACTAAAGCAATATCACTATCATGAATGACTCTAATACTTTTTTTATTTTTATGTTTTAATTCCAAACAATTAATCTTAGTTAATAATTCTTTTTCTTGCTGTTTTAATTGAGTGGCCTTAGCAAAATCCTGATGAATAATATAATCTTTCTTCTCTTCTTTAATCTTTAATAACTGTTCTTTATAAATATCTAATTTTCCATAAGAGGAATGATGAAGAAGAGAAACTTTAGAACAGACTTCATCCAATACATCAATAGCTTTATCTGGTTGTTTTCGATCATAGATATATTTATTGGATAACTGAATAATCTTTTTTAACTCATCATCACCAATTTTAACATCATGATAAGCTTCATAAATAGGACGAAGTTTATCTAAAATTTCATATACTTTTTCTACAGCTGGTTCCTTGACAAAAACAGTTTGAAATCTTCTTTCCATTGCTCTATCTTTTTCAATGGTTTTTTTGTATTCATCTGTCGTAGTAGCACCAATTAAATGAATCTTCCCGCGTGCTAAAGCCGGTTTAAAAATATTAGCTGCATCAATTGCTCCTTCTGCACCACCAGCACCCATTAAAGTATGAATTTCATCAATAAATAATAGTATATCATCACTATTTTCTAGTTCTTTTAACATTTTAGTAACTCGTTCTTCAAATTCACCACGATATTTAGTACCAGATACTAAAGTCGCAATCGAAACAGATAAAATTCTTTTATTTCGAAGTTTATCAGGAACCTTTTCCTGAACAATTAAGCGAGCCAATTCTTCTACTAAAGCTGTTTTTCCAACACCAGCATCACCAATTAATAACGGATTATTTTTCCCTCTGCGGCATAAAATTTCCATCATTCTTTGAATTTCATTTTCTCTACCAACAACAGGATCCAATTCATTCATAAGAGCTTTTTTTGTGATATCGATTCCAAATTCTTCTACCAATAACTTCTTTCTACCATTCTTTTTCTTATTACTAAGTTTATTAGAAAAATAATCTTGTAAATCTGTTACTTCTACCGATAGCTTATTTAAAACTCTAACAGCAACCCCTTCACCCTCTTCCAAAATAGAAAATAATAAATGTTCAGGTGTTACTTCACCCATAGAAGATTCCTTACTAATTAATAAAGCAGTTTCCAGTACTCTTTTTAATAAAGGAGTATATAGAAACCAAGGATTATCTTCTTTACCAATTCCAACTAATTCAATTAATTGTTCTTTAAAATTGGTATATGTAACACCAAATTCATTCATTTTTTTACTAATATCATAATCTATTTTTAATAAAGCAAGGAATAAATGTTCACTTCCAACATATGGGTGTTTCAATTCTTGCATCTCTTTTTTTGCATTTATAAGTACCTTTTGAGCTTCCTCACTAAATTTAGAAAACATAAACATTCCTCCTATATCAATCTATGAATATTATGGTATAGTTAGAATTTTTTTAAACAAAAAAAGAAGACAAACATTGTCTTCTATATATAACACCGTCTAGTAATTAGATTAAAAATAAGATAAAGAATATAATTACTAATATAACCAATAATTCTAAAAATAATTTCCAAATATGCTTAAACCATTGACCATAAGAAACATCAAGATATGTTAAAGTTCCTAATAAAATTACACTTGTTGGAGCAATTAACATTGCTAATCCATAAATAGCTTGGAATATAACAGATATTAATGGATATAAAGTAGTATCGGTAATTACAGTAGTAACATATGGTAATGTTTGAGAAACTACATAAGTATTATCAACACTAAAGATACTTGAAATCATAGCAACAAATGTCATAGTAATTACATTAAATCCTTTAAATAAATCTAATAGGAATTTCACAATATGTAAATGGAATGAACTAGTAACAGTAATAATTAATACTAAATAAATAAGGAACATATAAATGGCAGGTCTTAAAGCCTTTTTAATACCATCAATAATAGCATCTAAAAATTCATCAAATTTTAATCCATAAATAAAAGCTAAAAGGCAAGTAATTAAGATTATAAATAATGGAATTTCATAATTTAAAGACCATTGTCCAAAAGCAGTAACACTTTGACCTAAGATCTTACTAAAAATTGGGAATCCTGCAATTTTGAAATTTTGAATAGCTTCCAAAGCATTACTAAACCATTTAACTTCAAAGATGCCATTCCAATCAAACATAGATACAGCCATAACGATTAATACGAAATCAAAAATAAGTGCATATGGCCAAATAAGAACTTTCTTAGATGATTTTACTACTACTTTTTCCTCTTTAGTCTTTAAATCATAAGCTTTCGTTTTCTTAGTTGTTTTTTTAGTACTAGATGTTTTAGAATCTTTTGTAGTTTTAGATTTCACTGTACTCTTAGTATCTTTCTTAGAAGTAGTTTTTTCCTTTTTCTTAGAAGAAACTTCTTTTACTTCTATTTTTGCATCTTCTACCTGCGCAATAACTTTATTAGATTGTTTAATCTCAGCTGGAACTAATTCTAATACTTTATCGGTACCATTTTTAGTCTTTTTTGCATAAGTAGTAACATGGTAAATTAATAGAACTAATCCAATAGCTAATAAAATAATTCTAGTAATCATTTCTGTATAAATATCAGTTCCCAAAATACCATTACTATAGTAAGAATAAGTTGCAGATACTCCTAAGGTAGTTCCAATCATACCGATCATAGTAGCACCTACAGTTACACTTGCAGCTACTAATTTATTGTATCCCATTAATAAAATAATAGAAATTACAAATGGAAATACAAATAAAATACCAAAAGAAATTCCTGTAACAGAAACAATAAGAGCAATTAGAATAATAGATAAAGCTAAAAAGATAGATTCTTTTCCAGAAAAGCTTTTCACAATCTTATCTAATAAAGCTCTATAAGCAGGTATTCTATAACTAACACCATAAAACATACCAATAGCTAATACTACTAAAATAATATATGCAAAATATGGAAATTGAATTTCAGGTATTTGGTTAAAGAAATCAAAAATTCCTAATTGTGCCCTTTCTCCTACTTGTAATCCAGCTTGGTAATCAAATGATATTGATGGAAAAATCCATGTACAAACAAAAACTACCAATATAGATAATAAAATTACTTTTAAAATATTATGTTTTTTCATATTTACCCTCCCATATTAATTATACATAAATTTCCATAAAATAGAAAGTATTTTCAATAAATTTAATAAAAAAAGATGAGATCTAGCTCATCTTATACTTTTATTAGTTTTTAATCCATCTATTCTTTATCAAGTGGTTTCATAAGTGGGAACATAACCACATCACGAATGCTTTCACTACCAGTTAATAGTTGAACAATACGGTCAATTCCCATTCCCCAACCAGAAATAGGTGGCATACCATATTCCATAGCAGAAATATAATCATAATCCATTTCCATTGCTTCCTCATCTCCAGCTGCTTTTAAACTTGCTTGTTGTAACAATCTTCTTTCCTGTTCTTGAGGATCAACAAGTTCAGAATAACCATTCACAATCTCAGCACCATTAATAACAAGTTGAAAGCGATCACTAACTTCAGGTCGTTGATCATTACTCCTAGCAAGAGGAGATAGACTAGTTGGATGTTCCGTTAAATAAATTGGTCCTAACATATGAGGTCTAGCTACTTTTTTATAAAGTACATCAACTAGATTTCCAAAACCTAAGTTTTCAAGTGGTGTTTCACTTTCTACTTCAATTTTCTTACTCTTAATAATATCCAATAACTTTTCTTTAGTATTATAAACTTCAATATCGATATCAGCATACTGAATTAATAATTCTCTAAAGGTTACTTTTTTCCAATCACCACTCATATCAATTTCTTGATCACCAAAAGTAATCTTTAAAGTTCCAAAAATATTCATAATAATAGTCTGAAGCATCTTTTGAATAAATTTCATATTATCTTCATAATTGAAATATGCCTGATATCCTTCTACCATTGTGAAATCCTGTAAGTGAGAAGCATCCATTCCTTCATTTCGAAAGCATCTTGCTACTTCATAAACCTTAGGAATTCCTCCAACAACAGCTCTCTTTAAATAAGTCTCAGGAGCAATTCGTAGATAAACATCTAAATCTAGTGCATTATGATGAGCCATAAATGGTCTTGCAGTAGCACCACTAGCTTTATTATTTAAAATAGGAGTTTCAATTTCCATATATCCTAAATTATCTAAATAATTACGAAGTTCACGAATAAATCTAATACGAGTAATAAAACGTTTTCTAGTATCTTCATTCATAATTAAATCGACATATCTTTGACGATAGCATGCTTCTAGATCCGTAAGCCCATGGAACTTCTCAGGAAGTGGTTTTAATGCTTTTCCTAAAAATTCAAACTGACTAGCACGAAGGGTTTTTTCTCCAGTATGAGTTGTAAACATTTCCCCTTCTACTCCAATAAAATCTCCAAGATCAATATAGTTTTTAAAGAATTCATATTTTTCTTCTCCAACTAAATCAATCTTAATAGAAACCTGTAATTCTCCTTCAATATCACGTAATTTTAAGAAACTCATTTTTCCCATTTTACGCATAAAAACAATTCTACCCGCAACACGAACTCCACAAACTTCATCGGCTAACAAACTAGCTTCCTTTAAAGAATAATTAACTTCGTATCTTTCTGGATAAGGATTACAAAAATTTCTAATTTTATCTACTTTTTCTCTTCTAACAAGTTCTTGTTCTGAAAAATTTCTCATATAAATCCTCCTACTTCTCTTGAACTACCTTGGTACCTGCTAATAAATCATGTAAGCCTCTTCCATCTTTACGGAATAAAATCATAAATAAAGTGATTAACACAATAATAGCAGCAATAAACTGTAATGCAGAACTAGCATAATAGTAATAATTTCTTCCTAAAAATAATAATGATCCAATAACCAAGATATTAATAAGAATAGAATTAATAATTAAGGCATGAACTGCAACCTGATTCAAAGTAAGCTCTGAATCTTTTTGACTAATTAATCTTAATTTCATTAATTTTTTACCAAAAGTTTGTCCCTTATTATAAAATTGAAAGACAATAAAGTAAAGTATAATTAGTACAACTTCTAAAATCATAGGTAAAACATTATTGTAATCAATATCATAAACAACACCAGTAGATTGATTAAAATATTCTTCAGCTGTAATCTTTTCAGCAATAAAATTAGTCTGTATTTGTTCATATTCTTCTACATATTTTTGATAGTTCTCACTTTGTGGAATCACAAGCATAACTAAACTACAAACAATAGATACTAATAAAACATCAATAATATAAGCAATTAATCTAGGAAAAAAATAAGGTTTTTCCATTTCTTGAGTAGAAGATACTATTTCTACTTTTTGATTTTCCTTCTCTTCAGATTTAGAAGACTTCTTTTTAGGGCTCTTCTTTTCATAGATAACTGCATCAATTACTTCATCTTTTTTCTTTTTTGGCATACAATCCACCTAACTTTCTAAATTTTGAATATAAGTTTTATATTCATTTAATATCTTTATTATAACAGAAATATCTTTTTGTAGGAATATTTTATTCTTGATTTCATTCGATTTTGGCATTCCTTTTAAATACCAAGCAATATGATTACGTATTTCTAACACAGCTAACTTTTCGTTTTTTAATTCAGATAAGCTCTGTAAATGTTCTAAACACATATCAATTTTCTCAAGAGAAGTGGGTCTATCTAGAATAATCTCTTCTTCTAAGTAAGCATTAATTTCTCGAATTAACCAAGGATTACCTAATACTCCCCTACCGATCATAATAAGGTCACACCCTGTTTCATCTATCATTTTCTTAGCACTATAAATATCAGTAATATCCCCATTTCCAATAACAGGAATAGAAACAGATTCCTTTACTTGTTTAATAATAGACCAATCAGCTTTTCCACTATATCCCTGACTTCTAGTCCTAGGATGAACACAAATAGCACTAGCACCAGCTTCTTCACAAATTTTAGCTACTTCTACGGCATTAATATGATCAAAATCCCAACCACTACGGATTTTAACAGTTACAGGAATAGGAACGGAAGCAACTACACTTGATACAATTTCTCTGATTTTTTCAGGATCTTTTAAAAGAGCACTACCAGCTTGCGCTCTTACAGCAACTTTTGGTACTGGACATCCCATATTAATATCGATAATATCAGGGTGCATGTGTTCATAAATAAATTAGCAGCCTCAACAAAAGATTCTTTATCACTACCAAA
>CANQKN010000012.1 GCA_947624515.1 uncultured Bacilli bacterium | reverse complement strand
GTTGATCCATTGGCACTTATTGTTCCTTTATTTTCATATTCATTTGCATAGATTACCAAAAGTCCTCCGGTTCCATTTGAACCTTGACTTCCTCCACCTACTTTGGCTCCTCCTGGATTTCCTGCTCCTCCACTTACTTTTTCATACTTGTTACCACCAGCGGCTCCTCCAGCTCCACCGTTAGCTGTTCCTGAACTTCCTGCATCTACACTGCTTCCGCCGCCTCCGGTTCCACCAGAATAACTTGTTCCTTTAGCTCCGCTTCCGCTTTTTCCTCCACTTGATGATGATCCTGATCCTCCACCACCAGTTTGACGTCCTGCTCCTGTTATTCCGATTTGTCCTGCTTTTCCAGCTCCACCGGTTCCACTGACAGTATTTCCTCCTGCTGCTCCTTCTGCTGGTACTGTTTCATAATCTCCATTTGGGTTCTTCCATAAATATACATCTTGTCCTTCAGCTTTAGCTCCATGAGAATTATCGATCGTTCCATTATTCGTTAATTTTCCTGTTACATATAATGTAAATCCTTTTGGTCCTCCATAATCATTATAGAATGGTCTTACAGTTACTCCAGAATCGATAGTTAAGTTTCCATTTACTCTAACGATTACCATGTTTTGAGCATCTGTTGTAGCTGTTGCTACATCATCTTTATCTCCAAATACTTGATCAGTTTTAAAATGCTGATCACTATCATAAGCATATAAATGGACTGGATAATTAACTCCATTTACTACAAAGTAATAATATCCTTCTTTTAATTCATTCTTACTTAATATCTGAAGTATACTATCTCCTTCTATTGTTACACTTTTTATGTATGCTTCCTTATCCTGTTCTATAATTGCTTTTAAATCATAATATTGTCCATCTCGAATTTCACCAATATTAACTGTTCCGTTTCCTCCGGCTCCGCCTTTGTATGATGATCCTGATGCTATTCCACCTATATTAGAAGTTATTCCTTTGATTTCATTATATTTAGTATCTGTTATGATTCCTAATTGGTCAATTCCTGTTGGTTGTTTAGTGAAGATATTAATAGATCCTCCACCAGATGAACCTCCACCATATTCTGATGATCCTCCTGTTGATCCATTGGCACTTATTGTTCCTTTATTTTCATATTCATTTGCATAGATTACCAAAAGTCCTCCGGTTCCATTTGAACCTTGACTTCCTCCACCTACTTTGGCTCCTCCTGGATTTCCTGCTCCTCCACTTACTTTTTCATACTTGTTACCACCAGCGGCTCCTCCAGCTCCACCGTTAGCTGTTCCTGAACTTCCTGCATCTACACTGCTTCCGCCGCCTCCGGTTCCACCAGAATAACTTGTTCCTTTAGCTCCGCTTCCGCTTTTTCCTCCACTTGATGATGATCCTGATCCTCCACCACCAGTTTGACGTCCTGCTCCTGTTATTCCGATTTGTCCTGCTTTTCCAGCTCCACCGGTTCCACTGACAGTATTTCCTCCTGCTGCTCCTTCTGCTGGTACTGTTTCATAATCTCCATTTGGGTTCTTCCATAAATATACATCTTGTCCTTCAGCTTTAGCTCCATGAGAATTATCGATCGTTCCATTATTCGTTAATTTTCCTGTTACATATAATGTAAATCCTTTTGGTCCTCCATAATCATTATAGAATGGTCTTACAGTTACTCCAGAATCGATAGTTAAGTTTCCATTTACTTTAACGATTACCATATTTTGAGCATCTGTTGTAGCTGTTGCTACATCATCTTTATCTCCAAATACTTGATCAGTTTTAAAATGCTGACTTTCATCATATACATATACATGAACTGGATAGATATCTCCGTTTACTTGAAAATCGTATTTTCCAGTAATAATATCTTCTCTTCCTAATAATTCTAAAATACTTTCTCCAATATATTCTGAAGTATCTACTACTAATAAGGTTTTGCTTACTGATTTAGTCTTTCCTGTATTAGCTGTTACTGTACAAGTAATTTCATGTTTTCCTTTTTCTAATTCACTAGTATTCTTAATAACAGTATCTTTTTCTTTACATTCAACACTTCCTCCTGATTTTCCTAAAGTATAAAAAGTTGGTAAATCAATACTATATCCTACTTGAATACCATTTGGAATATCTAGTTTGACATCAATAGCTTCAGTATCTATTTTAGTAACTTCAAAACTACTTCCTGATATTATTTTATCTTCACTCTTAGTTCTTGCTAATACTAGTCCTGGTTTTTCTAATTTAAATGGTGAAGTATATTCTTTCCAAGTTATTCCATTATCAATACTATATTCTTTTTCATATCCTTCTGGGTAGCTAATATTAACTATTTTTTCTACTGCCCAATTACTATTATCAATTCTAATTTCAGGCACTAAGTTTTTATCTATTACCTCTGTTTCATCCTTTAATGTAATTTCTTTTATTTCTAAAGTACTATTACCTGTATAAATTTCTACAAAATAACTATCTCCTGGAATATCAAATACTGTAACTGGTGTAGTAAGTGGTATCGTTGTTAGTTCTTGATGTGTTTTATTATAAATTTTGATATTAGAATCTTCTGCTACTTTATTATTAATAAATAAACGAACTCTTCTACCAATAATACTATTAGATACTGTAAATTTCTCTATGGTTTGTTTTTCTACTTGACTTATTGTTTCTAAATTATCATCATATGTTTCTTTTTTTACTGCATCTTTTGGAATTACTATTTCTATTTCACTTGTTACAGTTAATCCACTTTGTTCTTTTACACTTTTTGCTTCTAGCTTTCCTTCTACCATACTAATTGGTCCTTGGTAGATAGTCCATTCTCCACCATTTACTCGATAATAATTCATAATATTATCTCTAGTAGTATCATATTGAATATATGTCATTCCACCTAATAACATTTTCTCTTCTGATAGCATTGGATAACCATCGCTTGGATAAAAAATTGGTGCTTGTGGAATATCTAAATCAAGTATAGAGATTTTTTCACTTACTTCTTCTATATTTCCTGCTTCATCTGTTCCTTTTGCATAGACAGTAATACTTCCATCTTCGTTTTTTAATGAATATACTTCATATGAGCTTAAGATTATATTTTCTTGATATGTTTGATAATTACCTGTTTCTCCTACTTTGTATTCTTTTACTACACTATCTCCATAATCAATATTAATTTCTACTTTTGTTGATAATTTTTCTGTTAATACATGGATTACTACTTTTGGCTTTTCATGATCAATATTTCCAATTTCAATTACTTGAATTGTTTCATTTCCTGCTTGATCTTGTGCATAGACAGTATACTTTCCATTTTCTGTTACTGTAAAGCTTCCTGGATTTTTTATACTTGTTCCATTTTGTTTAAAGTACTCTTCTGTTTGTTCTCCTTCTGCATATTTCACAGTTTTCATCATATTATTATCAGTTGCTTTTACTGTTACTATAACTTCTTTTCTTGGACTATTAAAATCTCCTTCGATCGTTATTTCTGGTTTTTCACGATCAATATTAGTAATTATCTTATAGACTGAATCACTTTCTACTTCATTTCTAGTCTTTCCTTTAGCATAAACAATTGTGTTATTCTCAGTTACTTTGAATGCTTCTTTATATTCTAACCATCCTGTATCTGTACCATCTTGTTTAATTACTCGATAATATTTTTCTACTAATGTACTTGGATATAGAATTCCTACTTCTACTTCTTTTGCTACTTCATCACTAGGTGTTAAGAAAATTTCTGGTTTTTCTGCTTTTGGTGTATCCCATCTCATAAATAAATTTTCCATTATTTTTTTGAATTCTACATCGATTACATAATAATGATCTGTAAAGATTATTTTTTTACCATTTTCATCTTCTACTTCGACTCCATCATATTCATCTTTTAAGATCTCATCTTTATACTCTGGTTTAATTAGTAAAATTCCTTTTGGATCATACTTTTTCCAAGTTCCATTTGGTTTCCACTTATATTCTCTTTTATCTACATCTGAAATTTCTGGATAGTTTAATTTTATAATATAATATTTTCCTTGATCAATCATTAAATAATTTGGTAAAGAAGTGATATTGGTAATTTCATAACTACTATCACTTTCATTACCGAAAATATTACTATTGTATGCATAAATTGTACTATTTTTGTATACTTCAAATGATCCTGTATAATATATTTTTTCTCCATTATCTATTTGATAGTATTTTGTTGTTGCATTTTTATCAAAATAGATACTTACTTTTACCATGTTAGTTGCTGTTGTTGGAGTTACTGTAATAATTGGTTCCATAATTCCTGTTGTTAGAAAATCAATTCCTCTTTGTTTACTTCCTGTTTTATTATCTCCTATCGCATAGGCATAAATAGTAGTATTGCTTGTTACCTCAAATGGTCCTGTATATTCATGATAATCTTTTTCATTTCCTATTTTGTAGTATTTTTGTGTTGCTCTACTATCATAAATGATTGTTACAGTTGTTTTATTTACTAAATAGGAAGGATCATCTGGATTTACTACAATATTAATTTCTAATTCTTCTTCTTTTTTAACAGATGGTGTAGTAGTAGAAATAGTTAATTTTTCTACTGTTACTCCATATTCATTGATTCCTCTTGCATAGATGGTTGTACTTTCTGTAATAGTTAAAGAATTCGTATATGGTTGATAGATTTTTCCATCAAAACTGTATTCTAGTTGATTATAATCTTTTCCACTAATGGTTACTTCTACTTGATCTACTTTTTCACTTAAATAGTTACTAGGTGTCGCATCAATTCTTACATATGGTTTATTATGTTTTTGAATATTTTGAACATAGTAATAACTTATATCAGAAATTTTACCATCACTTTCTCTGATATAATATGCTTTAACATATTGATTTTTTGTTACTGTAATACTATCTTGATATAATTGATAGCTGTTTCCATCTAAACTAATGTATATTTCTTTAGCTGGTTCAGCTGGAACTACTTTGATTTCTACTTCTTCTACTATATCACTAGCAGGGGTTGCAATAATATCTGGTCCTTTTAAATAAGTAGATGGTTTAGTTTCTTCTTTTGGTCTTGTAGTAGTAGTTCCATCCTCTCTTTCTACTGATTCATATTCTGGGTTTTCACCACTTTCTGGATCATCTTTTTCAATATATTGACTGATAAATACCGTATCTACTCCTGTTGTTTTAGTAGTATATAGATAATTTCCATCGCTATCATATACTCTTTCTTCTTTTACAGCTCTTGCTTCTATGATAGTATTTGCTTTAACTTTGAACTCACCTTTATATTCTTGCCATTCTTCTTTTCCGATTTTATATTCTTTAATACTAGCATTTTTATCATAATATATTTTTACTGTTGTTTCTTCATCTTTGTTTAAAGTGTATTTGTTAGGTTCAATATCAACTGCTACTCTACCACTTGGTGCAATTACTACTGTTTCACCATTTATATCATAGCGAATATATACGTCATCTACGTCTTCTAATTTTACTAAAATTGGTCCTGTATAGTCTTGCCATCCTGTATTTTCATAACCATCTCGGATTTCTCCTTCTTTTCCAATTCTATACTGCCAATTTGTTGAATTGTCTGGGTAATATAAATTTAAACGAATCCAACCATCCCATTCGTCTTCCATACCATTTTCTACTGGTACAGTTACTTTTACCTGTTTTGTCACTTGTACATTAATACCATTATTTCCTCTAGCAATACATTCAATGACGTGAGTACCTGCTTTTAATGCTGATGTATTGGTGTATATCTCATCTTCAGCTTTACATTCTACTGTTCCACCTAATTTTCCAAACTTATAATAGCTTGGCAATTCATAACTACTACCGTATGGGAATTCTGTTGGTACTTTATCTAGATTAATTTGTGGTACTTCTAAATCTTCTTCTGGTGTTGGTGTTGGGCTTGGTGTTTCTGTTTCGCTTGGGTCTGGCGTTTCACTTGGCTTTGTAGTTTCGCTTGGGTTTGGCGTTTCACTTGGCTTTGTGGTTTCACTTGGGTTTGGCGTTTCACTTGGCTTTGTAGTTTCACTTGGGTTTGGCGTTTCACTTGGCTTTGTGGTTTCACTTGGGTTTGGCGTTTCGCTTGGCTTTGTGGTTTCGCTTGGGTTTGGTGTTTCACTTGGCTTTGTGGTTTCGCTTGGGTTTGGTGTTTCACTTGGGTTTGTGGTTTCGCTTGGCTTTGGCGTTTCGCTTGGCTCTGGCGTTTCACTTGGTTTTGTAGTTTCGCTTGGGTTTGGCGTTTCACTTGGTGTTTTGCTTGGCGTTTCGCTTGGTGTTTCACTTGGCGTTTTGCTTGGTGTTTCACTTGGGTTTGGTGTTTTGCTTGGCGTTTCGCTTGGTTTTGGTGTTTCACTTGGTGTTGGATTTTGATTATTTTCTTCTTGTTTTGGATCTTCTTCTAATGTCTTTTCTTCCATGCTTAAAATGGTAGTATTTCCTACTTTATCTACTACTTTTATATATAGATTATAAGTCTTATTTTTTTCTAAATTTTGGTAAGTATATGTTTTACTTCCTTTTTGATAATTACTTCCATCAATGCTATAAAAATAATCTTGAATTCCACTATGTTCATCTGTTGCTTCCACTGTTATTTTAATACTATTTGCTTTTGCTTCATCAATATTCACATCTTTAATGATTGGATTATTATTATCTATATATACTATTTCTGTATTTGAATTTTGTCCTTTTCTTCCTTCTTTATCTACTGCTCGGAAAGTTACATATTGAATTCCTGTTTCTATTACTTTGGTATTTTTGGTAGTAGTTGCTTTCCAATTACATTTCTTTGTGTCCTTTGTATTACTGATACAATACTCATAATAATCTAGGCCATCTTTTGCTTCGGCATCTTTTACTACTTTTATGATTCTTTCTTTTGCCCATTCTTTGCTTCCACCTGTTATTTCTGGTTTTGTTGGTTTTCTTAAGTCTAATACTTCAATTACTTGTTCTTCTACAGCATCATAAATATCTTTTCCATAAGTAACACTGATTCCAAATATGCATAATAAAAACAAAAGTAAAATTATGAAAATTTTTCTTCTTTTTTTATTTTCCTCTTGTTCTTCCTCTTTTATTTCTTCTATCTCCTTTATTGGTTGTTTTTGTGATTTTATTTTTTCTAATTTGGTTTGATTATTATTCTTTTGTTTCATTGGGACACCTCTACATCTATTATTTCCTATTTTTCTATTATCATTATATCTTTTTTTCCTTTCTTTTTCAATCATTTTATACTAGATATTCTAATTTCTATTTTTTTAAATTAACTTTATGAAAACTAACTATTTAAAAAAAAAGAAACATTAATTTGTTTCTTCTATTAATATATTACCCGTCATCTCTTTTGGTATTTCTAGATTCATAATAGATAAAATAGTTGGTGCAATATCTCCTAGTTTTCCATTTTTTATTTTATAATTTTGATTACAAATGATAAAAGGTACTTTATTCGTAGTATGAGAAGTAATAATATTATCTTTTTCATCAATCATCAATTCACAATTCCCATGATCTGCGGTTACTATCATAGTACCATTTAATTGAATTATCTTTTCATATAATTTACCAATACATTCATCAACTGTTTCTACTGCTTGAATAGCAGCTGATAAGTTACCAGTATGACCAACCATATCACAATTGGCAAAATTTAAGATAATTACATCATAATTTTCCATGATAGGTAATAATTTTTCGGTAATTTCTTTAGCTGACATTTCTGGTGCTAAATCATAAGTAGCAACATCTTTTCTTGGTACAATGATTTTATCTGTACCTGGTAAATCCATTTCTTTTCCACCATCAAAGAAGTAAGTAACATGAGGATATTTACTAGCTTCAGCAATTCGTAAAACTTTTTGATGATTTTTTGATAAATATTCTCCTAGACTATTTTCAATATCTGGAATACAAAAGGCATTGGTACAAACAATACTTTTTTCAACTGGCATCATAGTTACTAATTTAATATTTTGAAAGGGAATAGTTTTAAATTCTTTAAAATCGGGGTTGGTAATAGCTGTAAAAGTTTGAGTTGCACGATCAGGACGGAAATTAGCAAAAATTAAGCCATCATTTTCTTCTAATTTACTTTCTTTATTGATAACTGCTGGGACTATAAATTCATCATAAATCTTATTTTTATAGCTTTCTTGAATGTAAGTATGATAATCTGAAATTTCATTTCCCTGTCCATTTACTAATAAATCATAATACTGTTTGGTTAAATTCCACATTCTCTCACGATCCATAGAATAATATCTACCTGAAATATCTGCTAATTTTCCTACTTCTAACTCTTTCATTTTTTCTTCTAACTGTTCTAGAAAGGTAATAGCTAGATTAGGAAGAGTATCTCTACCGTCTAAAAAAGCATGTACATATACTTGTTCTACTTGCTGTTGTTTTGCCATTTCTAATAAAGCAAAAATATGACTAATATGAGAATGAATTCCTCCATCGCTTAATAATCCAAAGATATGAAGTTTAGAATGATTGATGTTGACATGATTCATTACTTCTAACAATTGTTGATTTTGAAAGAAACTTTTATCTTCTATATTTTTATTAATCAATTGTAATGGTTGATATACAATTCTACCTGCACCAATATTTAAATGTCCTACTTCACTATTTCCCATTTGACCTTTTGGTAGTCCTACTTCTGTACCACTCGCATCTAAGGTAGAATGAGGATAAATACTCCATAATTTATCTAAATTTGGTTTTCTAGCAAGTTTTACGGCATTTCCTTTTTGTTCATCGCGTAATCCAAATCCATCTATTATCGTTAGTAAAACTGGTTTCATGTCATTCCTCTTTTCTATTTTTCATTATAAATTTTCTTTTAAACAAAATGCTGCATAAATGGGAACATATTTAATTCCTTTTTTGATACTGAAATTATCTTCCGTAAAGCGAATTGCTTCTGTAATATGAAATTTACTCATAAATAAAGATAAGGATTTCGCTTTTGATAGATTTTTATTCACAATCTCAATTGGAATCACTTTTCCTGCTCTGGTTTGTACCACAAAAGGTACTTCTGCTTTTCCTTCTGATTGATAGTAATATAAGTTATATCCACAAGAAACGATAGTATCTGCTAAATTATTTTCATAAAGAATATATTTTAGATTATCATCTGCAAATAACTTAATTTTAGATAGATGCATCATCATATATAGTATTCCAGTATCGTTTAAATACAATTTAAAGCTTTCTGGATCTTTACATTTACTTAGTGGAGGATTTACTTCACTAATTTTATAACATTTGTAACAAATTCCATTTGTAGATAAAAAGTCAATACTAGATTCATAATCTTTACTGCGACCACCTGTTCTCATTAAACCATATTGAAATTTTCGATTTGATTTTAATAATTGATATGGGAGAATATTAAAAACATCATTAGCACGAGTAATATCGATTAGATTATTCATATGTAATAATTGTTCCTTATAACAATCAAGTTGTTTTTGTTGAATCATTTTAAGTTTTAAATCTGTTTGCTTTTGAATACTAGCTTGGATGCTTTCTGGTAAGCCACCACTCATAATGTACTCTTCATAATAATCCATAGCAATATTATGAAAAGGCATTGGCTTATTATTGCGGTAAGAAGTTTTAATAAAATCAATTAATTCTGTATTTCCTACTGCTTTTAAATATTCTTCAAAATCCATTGAAAACATCGCTTTATACTGTAGTTCTTCTCCTTTAAAGGTATTTAAGCGATCTTTTTGAGAAGTAATCATAATAATATGATAATCATTAGCTTCTTTTCCAAACTTTTTAATTGCTTTTACAATATCTTCTTCGATAACATTATCTAATATTATTAAAGTATCTTCTTTTAAGATGGTTTCTCCTAGTAATAAAGATAGTTTGGCAATTATTTTGTCAATCGTTCTTTCTTTTTGCATAATTGTTAGTAGTTGTTGATGATTGGTAGTATTGAAATAGGCTACGGTTTTATATTCTTTTTCCCCAAATTCTATGGTAGTATAAGTTTTTCCAATTTGTTTCGTGCCATAAATGAGTAAAGGTTTTCTATTGGGATCTTTTTTCCATTTCAGTAAATCTGAATAAATTTTTCGTTCCATAAATCGTATTCTCCTTACATATTTTATATTTTAATTATATATCTTTTCTATTTTCTCTGTCAACAAATGGAAAAAAAAGAATTGAATATTTTCAATTCTACTTTATTTTGTATAGTCTTTTTGGAATTCTAATCGTAATTTATCGGCAACGGTAACAATAAATTCAGAATTGGTTGGTTTCGCTTTATCAATATCTACACTATGCCCAAAGATTTCCTCCATGAGATCCCAATCGCCACGATTCCAACTTACTTCAATAGCATGGCGAATTGCTCTTTCAACTCTTGATACTGTCGTATCAAATTTATTAGCAATATCAGGATATAATTCTTTTGTAATTCCACCAATTACTTCTGGTCTTTCATAAAGAATAGAGATTCCTTCACGAATATATTGGTATCCTTTAATATGAGAAGGAATTCCTAATTCATGAAGAATTTTCGTAATAGAAATTTGTAAATTATTATGGTAAATATCAATTGATGTATTATTATAATTTTTGTTTTCTCTACATTCTTCTATTCTTCGTTCTAAATCAATTAATTCAAATGGTTTTAGAATAAAGTAATTGACACCAAATTCAGATACCTTACGAATCATGTCTTGTGCATTGTAAGAAGTTAGGACTATTATTTTTTTATCGATATTTTCTTTTCTCATTTCTTCTAAAACAGATAAGCCATCTTTCTTAGGCATAATTAAATCTAAAACAATGACGTCGTAATCTTTTTCTCTACTCTTGGCTAATTCAATTCCTCTTTCTCCATCATTTGCTTCTAATACTATTTCAATACTAGCGTGATTATTAAAGTACTCCTTAATCATGCTTACTAACTCGATGTTATCATCGATCATAAGTACTCTGATTTTTTCCATATTTTCTCCTTTCGTACTCCACGCAAGTATCATTATATAATAAATTCCTACAAATTGATACAGCGAATATTGACAACATATGTCAATATTTGTCGAATAGAATCTATTTGTTTCCTAAATTAGAAATTGCTGCATAAGCAATCACTAAAAGAATCGCAAATATAATGATCCATAAAAATGGTTCATCATAATGATTCATAATAAAATCATAGAACTGATTACTCCATTCTGTAATCTTACTCCACATCTCTGTAAAAATATTTAATATCATTTTACCACCTCTATTATTTTCTTTAATTTCATAATATCTAAACTGGCACTTCCTATCAAATAACCATCTATATTCTCAATGGTTTCTAATACTGATATTGTTTTTTCATTAACACTACCACCATATACAATAGGCGGATCTATATGAAAATAGTTGTTGCATATTTTCTTAATCCATTGAATTCTTTCTATTAAGTCTTGTCGATTAGGAATATCTCCACTATGAATTGCCCAGATTGGTTCATAAGCAATCATGAATTTGTTTAACTTCGTATGGGGTATACATTCGATTAATTCTTGATATAAGATTTCTTTTACTTGTTTTTCGTTTTTATATTCTTCTCCAATACAAAGAATGGGACATATTTCTTGATTTACTAATTGAATGATTTTCTCTTTAATATCTGTATTTGTTTCCTGATACTTTTTTCTATCATCAGAGTGTCCTACAATACAGTAAGATATGGATAGTTGTTTTAATAATTCTTTTTTCTCATCTCTATAATTTTGACTTCCTAATTGATAGGTACCACTTTGAAAAGATGTAAGCTGACGATCATTAGGACAAATGATTAAATGAATATTAGGATGTTTTATTTTCGATAGTTGTTCCTGGTAGGTAGCTAAATTCTCTTCGCTGATTCCTTTTTTATGATTACTTATTATCCACTTCATCTTTGTTACCTTTTACTTTATCTACTAATTTTCCAATGAGTCCCGTACGAGCCTTTTTATTTTCAATTGCATGTTGATAGACATCTAATACTGATTGAGCAAAATATTTTGAACTATAACGTTCTGAATTAATTTTGGCTTGATTTCCTAATTTACTTACGATTTCTCTATTTTCATATAATTTGGAAATAATCATTTTACATTCTTTTTTAGTTTGAAATATTTTACCATTTAAATCATCAATCACAACATTTGTAAAACTTTCATCATTGATACAAATAGGTGGAATACCAGAAGCCATTGCTTCTATTACAGTTACTCCTTGAGTTTCTGTTACAGAAGCTGTTAAAAAGATATTAGATAGATGATAATAATATGGTACCTTTTCCCATGGTACTTTACCTGTCATAATCACATTATCTATAATTTTATATTTTTTGGCTATATCTTGATATTCTTCAAAATCTGGTCCATCTCCAATAATTAATAATTTTAAATTGGGATATTTAGGTACTAAATCCTTTATAACATCTAATAAATAAATCACATTTTTTTCTTTCGCTAGTCGTCCTATAAAAATAGCTACAAAATCATCTGGTTTTATATTTAATTTCTTTTTTAAAGTATTTAATTTTTTAGAATCAATATTTTCTTCATAAAATCTTTCTAATTCTATCCCCGTTGGAATAATATGAATATTACGATCTACTTGATATTTTTCTTTAAATAAATCATAGGCTTTTTTCGTAGGGACAATTAATTCAGTAGCAGTTTTATCACAGTAAAATAATGTTAGGTACTCTACAATTTTTTTACTAGATTTATCAAAATATCCTTTTGTAATATAATGGGTATAGTCTTCATACATTGTATGATAAGTATGTACTAAAGGAATATCTAATTGATAGGCAATTAGTCTAGCAAAAGTTCCTATCGCAAACTCTGTCTGTGAATGGATTACATCTAAATTCCAACTTTTAATTTTATTTACTGCTTTTAAGGGATACACAGAAGTTAATCTGGAATCATAAATTCCGGTTGGAATACCTGGTACTTTTAATACATGTTCTTTTTCATCATATTCATAATGAAAATTTTCTAAGTTAGCAGTTACCACATAAACTTCATGACCTAATTTTTCTAACCCTTTTTTTAACATCACTTCACTTGTTACTAAACCACTAATATAGGGTGTATAAGTTTCAGTAAAAATTCCAATTCTCATTAGTTTTCGCCTCTTTTTGTTCTAATATTAAATAAAATTGCTCCTATTATCATTGGTAAATAATATGAAATGGTTCTCCAAATTAGTAAAGATGCTTTTAATAGAGTTCCTCCCATAAAATTTCCAAAAAATCTTAAATAACCATATTCTATTCCACCACTTGCTCCTGGGATTGGTACAAATGATCCGATAATAGCAACATAAGCAGAGCTACAAATAGCAGTTAATGGAGTAAGAGGTAGTGATGGAAGTGTTGTATGATCCACTAAAGATAAAAACACAAAATAAGGCATTCCATAATTAAAAGTTAAATAGATCATGTTATAAAGAAAGGTGCGAATGCAAAGCATTTTATTTTTCTTTAAATATTCAGCTCCCTCATGGAAGTCATCTACTTTTTCACGCCAAGCTGCTTGTTTTTCCTCTTTATTTTTTACCAGTTTTAATTTTGCTAAAAGAGAAATTCCTTTTTCAACGATAAAATGATTAAACTTACTACTAAAGCTTATAATAATTAAGCCAATCATTACCATAGTATTGATAAAGAAGCCAATCATTACTAAGTTCTTTAATAAACTTACTTTTTCAAAGAATTGGAAATATTGATTAAATCCTATCGCAATTAAGCCAAATGTTACTAATGCAGCTTGGTAAATAATAAAGTTTTGGATAATAATATTGGTGGCTTTTGTTAAACGAATTCCATCTTTTTTTAACATATAAATTTGCATTGGTTGCCCACCTGAAGAAAAGGGGGTAATTCCATTAAAAAATTTAGTAATCAATAACATTTTATATGATTTTTTGAAAGAATAATCATATTGATATTCTTGGATTATTTCTTGATAAGCTTTGGCTTCTAATGCTAATCCTGTAAAATAACAGAATAGTGCGATTATGATCCACAGATGGTTAGCATGTTGTAAAGTTGCCAATATATTAGTAAAATCATCTTTTAATACACAAATTAATACAACAATTGTGATTATTAATAAGATGATGCTATTCTTTCTTAAACTTTTCATAAAGACTCCTATTCTTGATTTTCAATAATTTCTAATCCTGGTAATTTTTTTCCTTCCAAATATTCTAAAGTAGCTCCTCCTCCTGTTGATGCATGTGTTACTTTTTGTTTAAATCCTAACTGTTCACATAGTGCTACAATATCGCCACCACCTAAAATAATTTTTTTAGAAGAATTCGTTAAAAATTCTAATAATTCTTTTGTGGAATTTTGGTATTTTGGTATTTCATAATATCCCAATGGTCCATTCCATACTACTGTTTTAGCATCTTTTAAGATTTCTTTCATCATTTCTATTGTCTTAAAACCTAAATCTAATCCAATATCATCAGGATCTAATTGATCCTTTTCTTTGTTTTTAGTAGGAGATTCTTCTTCTTTTTCCTTTGCTACTACTATATCTTCTGGTAATATGATTTTATTTGGATATTGATTCATTATTTCCTTACAAAAGGATAAATACTCATCTTCTACTAAAGATTTTCCAATCTCCAAATTTTTAGCTTTTAAAAAAGTAAATGCCATGGCTCCACCAATTAAAATTTTATCTGCTTTTACGATTAGATTTTGAATAACTCCTATTTTATCAGATACTTTAGCTCCTCCTAGGATTACCATATATGGTCGTTCTGGTTGATTTAAAATAGATAAAGCTTGTAATTCTTTTTCTACTAAAAAACCAATTCCATTTGGTAAATGGGAAGCAATTCCTACATTGGAAGCATGACTTCTGTGAATGGTACCAAAGGCATCGTTAATAAAAATATCTCCTAAAGAAGCCCAGTATTTTCCCAATTCCTGATCATTTGAACTTTCTTTTTTATCATTTAAATCCTCATAACGAGTATTTTCCAGTAACACAATATCTTTTTCTTTCATACTAGAAATAATATCTTCTACTCCTCTAGTTTTAGGAACAAAGAGAACAGGATGATGTAGTAATTCACTTAATCGTTTGGCAATTGGCTGTAAGCTATTTTTTGCTAAATCCGCTTGTTCTTTAATTCTACCTAAATGCGATAGTAAAATAATTTTAGCATCCTGGTCTATAGCATATTGAATTGTTTTTAGGCTCTCTTTGATTCTAGTATCATCGATAATAATTCCATCCTTTATTGGAACATTAAAATCGCATCGGATGATTACCTTTTTACTTTTGATATCATAATTCGATATTGTTTTTTTCATGTTTATCATTCACCTATTATTATTATAACATAGTTTATAAAGAAAAAAAGAAAAAAGCATTTCTTCTTTCTTACCGTTTTGTTAGTTAGCAAATTAGTTTTTACTAGATTATAAAACTATTTACATTAAATTCATTAAATATTTAATAGTTCTAACCATTTGTGAAGTATATGAATTTTCATTATCATACCAAGCAACCACTTGAACCAAAGTCTTATTATCCATTAAAGGAATCGCTTTTGTTTGGGTAGCATCAAAAATAGAACCATGCGTATCACCAATAATATCACTAGATACAATTTCCTCTTCCGTATAACCAAAAGCATCACTTTGTTTAGATTTCATCACTTGATTGATTTCTTCTTTGGTAACTACTTTTTCTACTACGGCATCTAAAAGAGTTAAAGAACCATCAGTTACTGGTACTCTCTCTGCACTACCTACTAACTTTTTATCAAGTTCTGGAATTACTAGACCAATTGCTTTGGCTGCTCCTGTTGAATTTGGGACAATATTAACAGCTGCAGCTCTTGCTCTTCGTAAATTTCCTTTTCTATGAGGACCATCTAATAACATTTGATCGCCAGTATAAGCATGAATTGTAGTCATAATACCAGATTCTATTTTAGCATAATCATTTAGGACTTTAGCCATAGGAGCTAGACAATTTGTTGTACATGATGCTGCTGAAATAATGGTATCCTCTTTCGTTAAAGTATCTTCATTTACTCCAAAGACAATTGTTTTCACATCGTTTCCAGCTGGAGCTGAAATAATTACTTTTTTACTACCTGCTTCAAGATGAGCGCTTGCTTTTTCCTTGGTTGTAAAGAAACCTGTACATTCTAATACGACATCTACTCCCAATTCTTTCCAAGGTAAATTTTTAGGATCAGGTTCTTTATAAATTTTAATTTCTTCTTGATCTACAATGATAGAGTTTTCTGTATACTGAATGGTATCTGCTAACTCATATTTTTTCTGAGCAGAATCATATTTTAATAAATAAGCAAGCATTTCAGGAGAAGTTAAATCATTAATTGCTACAATTTCAATTTTATCTTTATGAAACATTTGTCTAAAAGCAAGTCTTCCAATTCTACCAAAACCATTAATTGCTACTTTCATTATCATCTATCCTTTCTAATTTCATTATATAATTTTATCCTTTTTCATTCAATATATTCGAAGATTAATATACAAAACTTGTCACTCTTATCAAGATCTATTATGACTTTTTTAGAAACAAATGTTATAATGGTTTTGTAAAGGTAGGGTTTTATGGATAATCAAACAAAATATGAAGAAATGAAAAATAATAATCAACAAATGATTAAAGAAATGAATTTGTTAAGAAAAAATCCAGATGTTATTAGGTATTTGGAATTAAAAGAAAAAATGAAAAAACAAAAACGAGAACAAGATCAATTATATGCAATTATTAAAAAGGAAGAGTATGCTTCTTGTAATCATATCTGGATTGAGTCTTATCATGAATATGATAGTAAAGAAGGTCGATCTTATTCTTACCATGGATGTATTAAATGTGGCTTGGATACTAAGATTTTAGATTGTGAGATACAAAGTTTAACACCTTCTTATAAAGTAATGTATAGATTTTTAAGGGATAATCGTCCTTATCGTAAAGGTTTATTTTCTGATGTATTATGTGATTTAGATTTAGCTAAAGCAATTTATACTAAAATTAAAGAATATCATCCCAATATTGATGATCAAACTGCTTTATATTATTTGAAAATAGCACTAGCAGATATTAGAAAAATTGAAGTAAGTGAAGATAGAAAAAAAAGTAGAATTAAAAGATTAGGGTTAATACCTGAATTTCATAAATGGAATGATTCAGACGTAAAAAGTTGTTTTTAAAATATCCACAGTTTTGTGGATTTTTTTCTGATTACATTCATTTTTTAATATTCATGCATTTCTTTTTCCTGCATACAATTATGTTAGAGAGGTGAAGTATGAATTTAATTACTAGAAATGGACCTAGTTCCAAAAATACACCAACAGATACTTATGATTCGTTATTATTAGCTATACATACAGATTATATTGCCGGAGTTGAAATGAATCTAAATATGACAAAAGATGGTAAAATTATTGTCTATCAAACAGATGCAATCGATAACCATTCTCATTATAAAATATCAAATTTAACTTATAAAGAACTACAAAAATTTAATTTAGGTAGTAAGGTGAAAAAGCATTGGATTATTACTTTAGAAGATGTTTTAAAACTTTTTGAAACAACTACTAAAATGTTAGTATTAAATTTAAATAGTCATGGGGAAAATAATGCTATTTTTATCCAAACCATTTTTCATTTGATTGATCAATATCCTAATGATAATATTTATATCAAAAGTTCTTGTAAAGAAATTGTATTAGATATGAAAGAGAAAGAAAATAAGGCAAAGATTGGAGCTGTTATTATGAATACAGATCCTTATTTTTGGGATTTAAATTTAGACTTTTATTCGGTATCTATCCAACATGCTGATATTAATGAGTGCAGTAAATATATTAAAAACCAAATGGATCATAATCGTTATATTATGATGGGTGATATTGATAATCCTAATTTATATGAAGATGTTAAAACTAGTTTGAGTAATGATATTATGGATAAATCTTATATTATTACCTCCAATGTTGTTTCTCTTGCTCAAGAATATTATCATAATTAAAAAAAGATACTTATTGGTATCTTTCTTTTATATTCGGAAGCATCCTCCGCCAATAAATTCTCTTAAAATTGAATCACTAGGAATACTCTCTGATGAAATTGGTAAAAATAATCTTAAAAAGTTGATTAAACGAATTGCTTCATTATAATAAGGTGAAGTTGGTTCTACTGAATAAAGAAGTGGTTCTACAAAGGTTTTTAATACTCCTAATTCGTAAATCATAGCAGTATTAAAAGTATAATCTGCTTCATCTTGATAAGGGAAAATATAATTTTCTTCTCCTTCTCTTACTTTAGCCCAACTTTTTAAAGTATCTTCTACTTTATTGCCACGAGTTCTATTATCTCTCACAATTCTTCTTAATAGTCTGTTATCAGTTGTAGATACTCGCACATGATTATCGATATTTAATTCCGTTAAGGCAGATAGATAAATGGTACATTTCTTTTCTTTAGGAATGTGTTCTAAAACTAAAGGATTTAGAGCATGAATGCCTTCAATTAATAAAATATCATCTGGGTTCATTTTCATTTTTTGTTTAAATTCTTTTTCTCCTAAAAGAAAGTTAAAAGTAGGAAGAAGCGTTTCCTGTCCTATTAATAATTTCTCAATAGTTTCTTCAAATAATTTTAAATCTACCGTTTCTAAGCGTTCAAAGTCAGGATTTCCTTCATCATCTAATGGCGTATCACATCTATTAACAAAGAAATCATCCATAGATAACATGTGAGGATTTTTTCCTAGACTCTTTAAAGATAACATTAATTTATTAGTCGTTGTTGTTTTCCCAGTAGAAGAAGGACCAGCTAATAACACAATCTTAGTATCTTTCTGTTCTACTATCTTTTTAGCTAGTTCCATAAGTCCATAATTTTTCATAAGTTCATCCATCTGAATTAATTCTTCTATGGTATTATTTGATACTTTTTTATTTAAATCTACTACATTTTCAAGTTCTAATTGCTTAGCCCAACTTCTAGATTCTTGAAAAAGATGAAAAACATTTTCTCGATGTTCATATTCTTTAATTCCCTTTTTCATATAAATAGTTGGGAATCTTAATACAAAACCATCTTCATTTAGATAAGTTAATTCAAAATGAGATAATACTTTGGTAGAAGTTGGCATCAAACTGTAAAAATAATTATATTCTGTTCCTAATTTATAAAGGGTAAGGTGAGTTGACGTTATATATTTCATGATTTCAGATTTCGTTATATCGTGAATCCTTTTAAAATATTCTATTGCCTCTAGCCTAGATACTGTAATTCTTTCAATTGATAAATTAGCTTTGACTAATTCCTGCATTCTTATTTTTAAGTTATCAAGATCTTGTTGTTGAAGTTTTATCGTTGGTTCTATATATAGACCTTTATCTAAAGAGTGATTGACTTTAATATTATGATTTTGACCAAATAAACTTTTAAATGCAACAATCATTAAATAAACTAAACCATTTAAATAAATTCTATTGGCTCCACGATCCATTAAATCAAAAAATTCAATGGTACACTCTTTGTTTATCGTTTCATTTAATTCTTTATAAATTCCATCTACTTTTGCTAAAATAATTTCATATTGGTAATCTTGTTCATAACTTTTAGATAATTCTTCTAAAGTAATACCACGATTTACCTTAATTTGATTACCATTTATGGTTATATTTAATTCCTGCATAAATTCACCCTTTTATTCTTTTCTTTTTATTTTTGATGTGTTTTTTCTTTTTTATTTTGCTTTGCCATAGAAACTAAAATGCTCAATGTTTTAATTTGTGAGACAGCTATAGAAGAAGGATTCTGATAACGTATCATATTATTTAAAGCTAGTTCTACTTCGTTACAATAATAATTATCTAATCGATCTGTTCTTTTAATTATTTGGATATTTGGCATTTTATCTTTTAATGATAATTGTATATAATTGTGTAATTCATTTAAAAATCTTACCTTATCTTCATCTATGATAATACCAATTTCTAATAGTTGGTTCATTAAATCAATTGGTTTTATATGTTGCATTTCCATAACATAAGCAGAAGAATTTGTTTGGTGTAATTTTCTTGTGATTTTTGAAATCTCATCTCTTGTTGTGAGATTAGTAGATAAGATAGAAGAGTATACTTTTTGAATGGCTGTATAATTTTCAGAGGAATCTACTTTATTTAATAAGGCTTGAGCTTGTTTTTCAGTTAAACCTAATTCTTCTAAAGTAGTAGCACTTTTTATTTTACCAATTTCTTTTTCAATTAAAAATTCATCATGAACCAGATCATGTAATTCTTGTAACAATTGATCAATTTGCTGATTATAATAATTAAATTTTTCCATTTTAGTGCGGCTAATATCTATATACTCTTGATATCGTTGCTTTAATAGTTTAGCATTAAAAATACGTTTTATCAAACTTGCTTCGATAGAATGAATTTGTTTTTCTATATTGGATAACTTACTATCGATTTTACTTAAATCTAAATTCTTTTGTTCGGTTATTAATTGGTCAATTTGATCTTTAATAGATTGCTTTTTGGATAATTCCATTTCCTTCTGATTGATTAGTACTAACTTCACCCTTTCTAACATATATTCACCTTCTTATTTTTATTGTATCATATTTTGTCTAACTATTAAATGTATAAATTATATTGATTTACACTATTATAATTATAGGTGATTATTTATGAGTTTAGTACCAATGGTAGTAGATAAAGAAGCAAATGGAGAAAGAAGTTATGATATTTTCTCTAGGCTTTTAAAAAATAGGATTATTTTATTAAGTGGGGAAATTGATGATATTGTGGCTAATAGTATTGTTGCACAAATTTTATATTTAGATTCTTTGAATCACGATGATATTAGCCTATATATTAACTCTCCTGGTGGATCAGTAACAGCAGGAATGGCTATTTATGATACGATGAATTTTGTAAAAAGTGATGTTTCTACCATTTGTTTAGGAATGGCAGCAAGTATGGCAGCATTTTTACTTTCCTCTGGAGAAAAAGGAAAAAGATATGTTTTACCAAATGCTGAAGTTATGATTCACCAACCTTTAGGTGGTGCCCAAGGTCAAGCAACAGAAATTAAAATTGCAGCCGAACATATTTTAAAACTAAGAGATAAATTGAATCAAATTTTAGCAAAAAATACGAATCAAAAAATAGAAACAATTCAAAAAGATACTGAAAGAGATCACTTTATGGATAGTAAAGAAGCTTTAGAATATGGTTTAATTGATAAAATTATAGAAAAAGAAACAAAATAGAAATACTACTTTGTTTCTTCCAGACTGTTGACAAATAGGTAAAATCATTTTACTTATTTGTTTTTTATTTTTTAAAATTTTAATTTCTAACAAAAAA
>CANQKN010000011.1 GCA_947624515.1 uncultured Bacilli bacterium | reverse complement strand
TTTAATTATCATTTTTACTATATCATATCACTTTAATTTTTTTACTTTTTTGGTCTCACATCATTTACAACTATACATCTACTATATATTCTATGAAAATATTCAAAATAATTTATTACTTTTTTTCATATAGATAATAAGTTCTATATTTTTCTTCATAGCGTTGTTTATGAGTTAGTATTAATCGATAATTTTGTTCTAAAATCTCTTTATCTATATTCTTAATCTTATCGCTTGCTATTACATAATCAACTAATTTATTTTCTACATATTTTCTTTGTTCATCAGCATTATTTGGATAGAGATTATAATTAATATTATTTTTCATAAAGTAGTAAACAGTTGGTATTTTATTAGTTGTTAGATAAAAGCCACCATCTAGAAATCCATAATTTAAAATCGTTTTCTCTTTTCCAATTTTTTCTTGAAATACAAATTGTGCATAATCTTCTTTTTTATATTTTATATATTTTGTGTTTGGTGATCGATTATATGAGATCAATAAACAAGCTATGATAACTATTATTAATAAATACTTTGTGTGGTTCTCTATAAATTTCTTTTTGTCAATTCTTATCATTACTTGGGCAATATATATTAATCCAAAAATCATGAAAGGTTGCATAGGAAGAGAATAGTATCTATAATTTGTTCCACCTATGAATAAAAATACTAATAATAAAATGGTACATAGTAGTAAATAAACATTATTTTCTCGTTCTTTAAAATAGAATTTCTTTTTAATAGATATAATCATGGGAATTAAGATTAAAATCAAATATTGATAATATTTTAATAAAACTCCCTTAATAGTTTGTATACAATTTATTATTTTTTCTATGAAATTGATTTTTTCTGCATAACTAGTAATGTTAAATAAAAAGTAAGTGTCAATTAGTGATTTTAGACCTTTGTTCATACCAAAATAAATTATCCAAGGTACTGTTGTGATTAGAATGCCTAATAAAAAATATCCTATTTTTTGTAATAAGTCTTTTCCCTCTTTTTGTTTTAATTCTTTAATTAGTATTACAATCCAAAATCCAAATTGGAACCCTAATAAAGTATATTTTATCCAAAAAGTAAAACCTGCTAATATTCCTATCAATAATATTTGTTTATTTGTTAGAATATTGTTTTTTAAGTAATTGATAAAGTAATAAATTGTCATTATTAAAAATGGAAAAGTTAATTCCTCACAACTGCCACCATGTGTAAAGGAGCGTGATGATAAAATTAACATTGCTAGAATCGGAATTAAAAGATAACTCATTTTTTTAGGTAAATAAAATTCTATTATTTTACTAATATAATAAAAAGATATTGTCATAAAAATAATTTCTATCAAAAAGACACCAATAAATGAATTATAGGATATTATTGAAGCTAGTCCATATATTAGATATAATAAGGGACCTTTTTGTTCAAATAATTCTAAATAGGGTACTTTTCCATGAAACATAGATTTTCCTACAGTAAAAAAAGCATTTGCATCATACCAATCATTTATTTTATATAAAGGAGATGTTTTTGTACAAATAATTAAAAATAAAATAGATATTAGAAGACAATAAAATAATTTTCTCTTTTTCATAATTCCTCACTTCTTTATTATATCAATTTTTTATTAAAAGAAAAATTCAATTTATTTTTATTGACAATATAAATAAAATAAGATATCTTTAATAAGCGTGTCAAAAATGTAAATCTATTTATTAATTGTAATAATTTTTTTCTAAAATTGATAAATCATTAATAAAATAGTTATAAAAGGAGCGATAGAAAATGTTAGATAAAGAATTACAAGGTACGGAGTCTATTATTGTAGAAACTGTAGATCATAATAATCATGTATTTTATTTAGTATGGAAAGAAAATCAATATTACTTACAATATGAACAAAATACATCATTAATTAATTTATTAGTTTTAAAACCTAATATGGATATTTATTTTGAAAATGGGAATGTTGAAAATGGTAAAAATTTTTTAAAACCATGTCTACCTAATCAATCTAAAATATTAGCTACTAATTTTGATATTGATCCAGATATATTTCATCAATTAATTCATTGTCGTCTAATTTCTTATAGTAAAGCTATGGCTGATTTGTATTCTTTACCAGTTGCTTATTCTTTTGATATTAAAGATCACCATAATGATTATAAAAGAACTAAAAATAAAGAAAAGGTTTTGGCAAAACTTAGAGCTGGACAATTTAATTAGATTTGACTAAATTTTTATAAACTGTTATCATTATTTTAGAATAAAAGGATGATAACATGGATAAAGATATTAAAGAAATGTTCCAAGAAAAAAATAAAATTATTTTATTGAATAATTTAAAATATGATTTAGAAAAGAATGTTAATAGTATGTTGGAAACAGTTATTAATATTTTTAATTTAGAGTTTGATACTGCTATTAAAAATATTAATGCTATTTGTGAAGATTCAAGTATTAACAATAGTAACTATTTTATTACAAACTTTATTAATCAGATGAAGTTAGAAAGTTATGAAGAGATAGAACAACTATTAGAAAAAAAGAAACAAACTTTATATGATACTTTGCAGACTTTACAATTTAAAGAGGAATCTTTAAATCAATATTATGAATTAGTTTTGCATACTACGAAAGAATTTAAAACTAATTTAAATCAATATTGTATTCAAAATATTCAAAGTAAAGGATTAGAGATATTAAATCAATTTATTTTAGAACATGTTGAAGAAGAAAAAGAAAACTTAGCAGTTAGTAGAATTACAGAATATTTAAAAAATCGTTTGTATGGAAAATTAGAAACGAAAATTCATATGGAAGTTATGTTGCGTGATAATAATTTAATTAATAAAGCAAAGGAAAGTTATTTAAGATATCAAGAGATTTGTTCTAAGACTACAAAAAGTTAGAATAGAAAAAATCTCTATTTTTTTTGTATAATCCTAGTAATTTTTCTAACACTAAAGATAGAAAGAAGGTTATATATGAAAGCAACAGGAGTTGTTAGAAGAATTGATGATTTAGGTCGTATTGTGATACCAAAAGAGATTCGTAGAAATTTTAAGATAAATGAAGGTGATAGTCTTGAAATTTTTGTTGATAGTAATGAAATTATTCTGAAAAAATATTCTTTATTAGATGATATGCTTGAACTTTCCTCTAAATTGGTAAATTTAGTTTATAAAGTTTATGGAAAGAGTATTTTTATTACGGATAAAGATAAGGTAATTGCTGTTTCTAAAAATTTAGAAAAAAAATTTTTAAATAAAGAAATAACTAATGTAATGAAAGAAGATATTGAAAAGCGAAGTGAAATCTGTAGAAAAGAGGGTTTTTCTATTATTTCTAATGAACCTCTTTCTACTGCTAGTTTCTTTTATCCTATTATTGCTAATAGTGATTCCATAGGAAGTGTTATTTTAGTTGATCAAGAATTAACTGAGGAAGATAAGAATTTAATTAGATTTGTAACTTCTATTTTAGTAAAAAATATTGAAGATTAAAAAAAACTATGTTATAATTTAACTCATAAAAGTTTTGAAGGAAAGAGTTATTGGAAATCTATTAAAGAGAGTCTAGTTAGGTGAAAGTAGATATAGAGGAACAATAATAAATGGTTCTGGAACTGATAATCAATTTTGATTTATCCGTTATCTCGCGTTATGAGTTCAAGTGTATAAGTATTTACTTATAAATTAAGGTGGTACCGCGATTATTCGTCCTTATGCGAATGGTCGCTTTTTTTATGGAGGTAATCATGGCAAGATACTTTGAAAAAATTAGTTTTGCACAATTTAAAAAAGATGTCGTTGATGATAGAACACTATATGATGCATATAATATTCCTAGGAGAAGTACCAAGGAAAGTGCAGGGTATGATTTTGAATCTATTATTGATTTTGTAATAAAGCCAGGAGAAACCTTAAAAATACCACTTGGAATAAAAATTCATATGAATCCAGGGGATGTTATGTTTTTACTTGTTCGTAGTAGTCAAGGTTTCAAATATAATGTACGAATGTGTAATCAAGTTGGCGTTTTTGAAGCAGATTACTGCAATAACCCAGATAACGAAGGACATGCTTGGATTCGATTACAGAATCATGGAGATCAAGATTATGTTGTTCATCGTGGTGATAAGATTTGCCAAGCTATATTTACTAAATTTTTAACTGTAGACGATGAAGAAGAAATTAAAACAATTAGAACTGGTGGAATTGGTTCTACTGATAGAAAGGATGATTAAGATGGAAAAATATTATATTTCAACAGCAATTGCTTATACTTCTGGAAAACCTCATATTGGAAATACTTATGAAATTGTATTAGCAGATAGTATTGCTCGTTATAAGCGCTTAAAAGGGTTTGATGTTTATTTTCAGACTGGTACTGATGAACATGGTGAAAAAATTCAACTAAAGGCCGAGGAAAAAGGAGTTAGTCCTCAAGAATTTGTAGATCAAGTATCCGCTGAAATTAAAAGAATTTGGGATATTATGAATACTAGCTATGATCGCTTTGTTCGTACTACCGATAAAAATCATGAGAAAATTGTTCAAAAGATATTTAAGAAAATGTATGATAAAGGGGATATTTATTTAGGAAAATATGAAGGACTTTATTGTACTCCTTGTGAGTCTTTCTTTACAGAAAGTCAATTAGTTGATGGAAAATGTCCTGACTGTGGAAGAAGTGTACAACCTAAAAGTGAAGAAGCTTACTTTTTCAGATTATCTAAATATCAGAAGCAACTAATAGAATATATTGAATCACATCCTGATTTTATTAAACCAGAGTCAAGAAAAAATGAAATGATTAATAATTTTATTAAACCTGGACTTCAAGATTTATGTGTTTCTCGTACTTCTTTTGATTGGGGAATACCAGTTGATTTTGATCCAAAACATGTGGTTTATGTTTGGTTAGATGCCCTTACAAACTATATTACGAATATTGGTTATGATCCAGATGGTAGTAGTTTAGAATTTTCAAAATATTGGCCTGCAGATTTACATTTAATTGGAAAAGATATTATTCGTTTCCATACTATTTATTGGCCATGCTTTTTAATGAGCTTAGATTTACCTTTACCAAAACAGGTATTTGGACATCCATGGCTACTTGTTGGTGATGGAAAAATGAGTAAATCAAAAGGAAATGTTATTTATGCAGATGATCTAGTAGAGGCATTTGATGTAGATAGTGTTCGTTATTATGTTCTTCATGAAATTCCTTATGCAAATGATGGAAGTATTACTTATGAATTATTAATTGAACGCATTAATAGTGATCTTGCTAATGTTTTAGGAAATTTAGTAAATCGTACCATTTCTATGGTCAATAAATATTTTAATGGAATTGTTTCTAATCCAAAAGAAGTAGAAAGTTATGATTATGAACTTATTTCTATGATCAATCATTTAGAAGAAAAGATCGATCAGAAAATGGATACACTAGAAATTGGTGCTGCTCTAGATGAAATTTTTGATGTTTTAAGAAGAAGCAACAAATATATTGATGAAACAACCCCATGGGTACTAGCAAAAGAAGAATCTAAAATGGATCGCTTACAAACAGTTTTATACAACTTATTAGAATCTATTAGAATTTGTGGAATCTTTTTAAGTCCTTTCTTACCTGATACGAGTGAAAAAATTAAAAATCAACTTCAGAATCATCATTTAGAAAGAACTTATTTAGAAAATAACTCTTATCATGTAACGGATACTCCAGAAGCTTTATTTATGAGAATCGATAAAGAAAAAAAGTTACAGGAATTAATACAGAAGGAACAATAACCATTTCTGTTTAGTGATAGGTGATTTTATGTTTATTGATACTCATTTACATATTAGTGATACAGAGGGTGTTAATCCTGATTTATATATTCAACATGCATTGGATGCAGATGTAAAATTGTTAATAGCTTCTTTTTGTGAGAAAAAAGATTTATTATTATCCACTAAATTTGTGGAAAAGTACGATTGTTTATATGCTGCAGTTGGATATCATCCAGAAGTTGCTAACACAATTGTGGATAAAGATTATAAAATATTAGAGAAATTCATTACTAAAAATAAAAAAATCATCGCCATTGGAGAAATAGGTCTTGATTATTATTGGGATAAGGATCATAAGGAAAAACAGCGATTGGTTTTTCGAAAACAGTTGGAATTAGCAGAAAAATTAAATCTTCCAGTTATTATCCATAGTCGCGATGCAATTGGTGAAACTTATGATATTCTGTCTCAATACCATGTAAGAGGAGTTATTCATTGCTTTAGTGGAAGTTTAGAAATGGCAAAAAAGTTCATTGATTTAGGTTTTTTATTAGGTATTGGTGGAGTTGTAACTTTTAAAAATAGTAAACTTTATCAAGTAGTTAGTGAGGTTCCTCTTACTTCTATTGTTTTAGAAACAGATAGTCCTTATTTAACTCCTGAACCTAATCGTGGAAAAATTAATGAATCTAGCAATATTCCTTTGATTGCCGAAAAAGTTGCTATTATTACCAAAAAAACACCAGAAGAAGTTGCAAAGATTACTACTAAAAATGCTCTTAACTTATTTGACTTACCTATGAAAATGTGATATAGTTACCTTAACAATAAACCATAGTAGGTGATGAGTGTGAAGAAGAAAACAGAAAAGTTTTATAAAGTAATGATTAATCGCTCTTTATTTGTAATTGGTGTTTTTTGTTTTGGTATTTTTTTGTTATCACCTGCCCATAGTAAGGTAAATAGTATTAATAATATTAATGGTGTTAAATCCATTGAGGCTATTCATATTATTACAAAATATGATAATCGTAATCAAACACTTAAAGTTAGAGAAGTTAGCAATATGGTAGAGGCTTCTTTATATGGAGCACAAACACCAATTTCTTTTACTGGACAAATGACTGCTTATAATCCTATCTGTGTTGGTTGCACTGGAAAAGTAGCATGTCCTCCAAGACAGGATGTTACAAAAGGAAATATTTATTTTAATGATAATGAATATGGTAAAATTCGCATTTTAGCTGCTGATCCAGCGATTCCTTGTGGAACAATTGTTAAAATCACGAATGTAAGTTTTTCTGACGAACCAATTATTGGAATTGTTTTAGATCGTGGTGGTTTAATTAAAGGAAATATTATGGATTTTTTAATGACCGAAACGGATGATATGGATATTGTCGGTAGACAAAAGAATGTACACTATGAAGTATTACGTTGGAGTTGGTAAAAAGGAGGAGTAGCACTTGGAAAAATTAGAAGAACAACAAGAGGAAAAAGAAAAAAGAAATTATTGGATTTACTTATTTTTATTTACTATTCTTTTCTTTTTTTGTGTTTTTGGAATGACTTATTCTATTTATAATATCAATGAAAATCCAGATAATCAACTTGAAACTGGTCAAATTATTTTTACTTATTCTGATGTTAATCAAAGTGGAAATGGTATTTCTATTGAAAAAGCTGTACCAATTCCTGATTCTTTAGGAAAAGCTATGGTTGGTAGAAATCAATATTTTGATTTTTACATTACCACTACAACTAAAAATAGTGATATTGAATATAAAATTCTATTAAAGAAAGATGAATCTTCCACTTTAGGTAATGATAAAGTTCGTATTTATTTAACACAACTTATGGGTGGTTATGAACAAGAATTAGTACTTACTGATTTTTCAAAATTATCATCAGAAACAATTGAAGATCAGGATTATTATGTTCTTTATACAAAAGATTTAAGAGGTGATTTAGATAATTATAGCGATTCATTTCGTCTTAGAATGTGGGTAAATGAAAACGCTGTTCATTATGAGGATCAATTTTTTTCTACTAAAGTTGATGTCTATGCTTATCAAATAGAGAAGGAGTAATTGATATGAGAAAAAATAAAGTAAATATTGTATGCGCTATTTTATTATTTCTTTCTCTAATATTTATTTTTTCTGGAATTAGTTATTCTATTTTTAGTTATCTTGGTTCTGGTATGACAAATAATGTGATTCAAACGGGAAGAATTATTTTTTCTTATTCGGATGCCGTTGGTAATGGTAATGGTATTTTTATTGAAAATGCTGTTCCCGTTTCTGATCAAGTTGGTAAAATGTTAGCTGGTACTGATGAATATTTTGATTTTTCTGTTTTTGCTTCTTTAACTTCCAATAATTTGGCTTATGAGATTTCGGTAGTTAAAGATGAAGAATCAACTTTGGACGAACAGTATGTTAAAATATATTTAACTACTCTTGAAGGAAATAGTGAGAGTGAGACTTCTTTTACTTCTCCTAATGCTAATGTTATAACTTATGCGGATTTACCAGATACCAACAATCCATCATTGACAGGTAAGACTATTTATTTAGGAAATGTTCAAGCTGGTGAAATTGCCTATGGTAAAAGTTTTCGATTAAGAATGTGGGTAAAAGATCCAGAAGAAGAGGATTTTGACTATTCATTAGTTAACGATAAGTATTTTTCTGTAAAGGTTAATGTAGCAGCAAGAGGAAATTATTAATTCATAACTGTAAAGAAGAACATTAGTTTTTCTTTTTTTTATTTTACTTCCCATTTTTTCTGTGTTATTATAGTGTTAGTATAATAAGAGTGGGTAGGGTGAAAATATGAGTACTTTTAAAAAAATTTCACGTTTTTTGTCATCAGTACTATTCTATTCTATTTTGTCGATTTTGGCTGTTGTCGTTATCATGTTTTTAGCTTATTTTATTGATCAAAAAATTGGTGCACAAAAAGGAGAGAAAAGGAATCCTTTATTTGGTGCTTACATTATTATTAGTGAAAGCATGATTCCTAATATTAATGTTTATGATGCTGTTGTTACTGTTAGAGTTTCTCAAGATAAAATTAAAATGAATGATATTATTACTTTTATTTCTCAGGAAATTGAAACAGCAGGTACTCCTATTACACACCGTGTAATAGGTATTGTTGATACGGGAACTGGTATCAAGTATAGAACAAAAGGAGACCATAATAATACGGCTGATTTTGCTTTGATAGCTCCTAACGAAGTTATTGGAAAAGTTTACTTGCGAATTCCTATGATAGGATATATTCAAACCTTTATGACTAAGCCTATTGGCTGGTTATTAATTGTTGTTTTGCCTTGTTTATTTATTGTTACAAATGATGTTTTAAAACTTATTCGTTCTTCTTCCAAAAAAGAAGAACAATCGGAAGTTATTGAAGAAAAATTAAAGAATAGTAATTTTTATCAATCAAATGTACTTGATCTTAATTCTTCTGAAGAAACTCAATCCGAAGAAAATAATGATGATTTATAGGAGGTAATTATGGATTTTTTTAAACAATACTTAAAAATCATTAATTATGCATTAATGGGACTTGCTTTTATGTTTTCTTCCTTTTATTTACTAGTCAATGCTTATCATTATATTGAAATTAGAAAAGATTTTTATGCAGAATTTGATACTCAATCATTAGTTTTAGATTTAGAAGATTCAATAAATCAAATTGAATCTAATTTATCTGTTTTTCAGGCTAATTCTTATAAGGGTAATATTCCTACTAGTCAAATGCTAGTAGTTCAGGATAATTTAAAGTCTTGTGTGAATAGTTTTCATAATGAAACATTTGAGAGTATGTCAGGTAAAAATAAGATTTCCATTGTTGATGTTTATAATTTAAGAGAATCTTATGAAAACAATGTTTTAAATGATTGTATTGTTGGTAATTTACATTGGACTACTAATCTTTCAGATACTAATATTAATAGTTCCTATTTAGTTCAAAATCAAAGTATGATTAATTTATATGTAAAATCTTTATCCAATGAAACAACATATTTAAGAAATGATTTAATAAATAATAGTAGCTATTTCTTCAATACAACAAGTGCATCTTTTGTTAAAAATAATACTAGAGATGGTTTTTATGAAGTTATGAATGCTTATAATAGAGCTGCTAATTATGTTGTATTTATCTCAGATTGGTTTAAAAATGAGGTGGAGGGAAATTATGATTAAAATAGTAAATACTTTCTTATCAATTTTAAAAATGTTTTTATTGTTAATATGCTTTGTATTTAGTTTTTATATTATTATTAATATGTATAGACGATTAGAAAAAGATTTATTTCAATCTATTTTTAACTTTATCCCTTATTTTATATTATTTTTATTATTTTCCATTAATTTTATTTTTAAACAAAAGAGTGTAAATCAATGTTTCTTTTATAATATTGTTTGTTGCCTTGTATTTACAGTAATTTTGTTTGCTGCTTATCGTACTTTATTTGATACTAATATGGTTATTATGTTGCGTTTGGGTTACCATATTAATTTTAATTATTTTGCAGATATTATTGCACCAATGAAAGCAATGCTTTATATCTTATGTGTATGTAACATTTTCTTGATGTTAGAGGGAATTGATTTTAAAAAAATTTTCTTAAATAAAAAATAGATTTGTATTAGAATGGTGATTTTATGGATCAGAAAGATTTTAAATTTAAGAAAAAATATGGTCAAAATTTTTTAAAAGATAATACAATTCCACAAAAAATTATTGAGATTAGTAAGATAATGGAGGACAGTTTAGTAATAGAAATTGGTCCTGGTGCAGGTGCCTTAACAAAATTGTTAGCTAAGAAAGCAAAACAGGTAATTGCATATGAAATTGATGATTCATTAGAAGAAATTTTAGATCATGAATTGCTCGATTTTGATAATGTTCATGTTGTATATGATGATTTTTTAAAAAGAAATGTTCAAAATGATTTGCATCGTTATACTTATTCTCATTTGTATGTCATTGCTAACTTACCATATTATATTACTACACCTATTATTACCAAGTTAATTGAAGACTCTCTTAATGTAGAAAAGATCATAGTAATGGTTCAAAAAGAGGTTGCAGATCGATTTTCTGCTAAACCTAAAACAAAAGATTATGGCTCTATTACTGTTTTTTTAAATTATTATTTTGATATCAAAAAGGAATTTTCTGTTAGCAGAAATTGCTTTGTACCAAAACCAAATGTAGATAGTTGTGTTCTTTCCTTTACGAAAAAGGACTCTTTATTAACTGTTACTAACTCTGATGTTTTTTTTCAACTTGTTCGTGATAGTTTTCAATTTAAAAGAAAAACTCTTCGCAATAATTTAAAAAAGTATGACTTGCAGAAAATAGAAGAAGTATTAGGAAAATATGATTTAGACTTAAATGTCAGAGCTGAAGAACTTTCTTTAGAAATTTTTGTTGAAATTTGCAATCATTTATAAATATTGATTGCACTTTTTCTTATTTATGATATAATTCGTATTGTAGAAGGTATGGTTATGAATAATAGAATCATTATGGGATTTGTCATTAGTATTATTGGGGTTATTATTTTAACTCTTGGTATTAGTTTTTCTTTTTATGATTACATAACAAAGGGTATCGAAGATAATATTTTATCTTCTAAAGTAGTCTTTTTATATTCAGAAGTTATGGGTGTTGGTAAAGGAATTACCATTCAAAATGCTATGCCTGTTTCTGATACACAAGGTAAAAATTTATCCGGTACTCAACAATGTTTTGATTTTCAAATTATCAATAATATTTCTAATCTTTATGATATTCCTTATGAAATTACGATTAGAAAAGATAAAGATTCTACTTTAGAAGATCATATGATTAAAGTCTATCTTACAGAATTACAAGATGTTATAGAGCAAGAAGTCTTATTTGACAACTTTGATGCTTTAAAACAAACCGAGCAAATAGAGGAAGTAAAAGATATTGAAAAAACAATTTATCAAGGAAAAATCGCTGCTAAACAAGACTATTATCAAAAACAATTTCGTTTAAGAATTTGGATAGATGGGGATCAAGAATCTGTATTAGATGATAGTAATTCTTATTCTAAAGAAACTTTTACTGTAATGGTTAATGTTTATGCAAATGGTGCTTCGGTAATTGCCGAAGAAGATAACTCTGCTCATAATTAATCATAGTTATTTCTAAAAGATATCACTAATTTTAGTGATATCTTTTTTTATTTTATTATTTACTGTTAATTTTTTTCTTTATATATAGTAAAAAAATGTAAATTAACACTTTTTTGCTTTTATTATGATTTACATTTTACAAAATTTAGCAGTAGAATGTAATTATAAGGAATAAAAAAGGAAGGGTCTATATGAATCAAAAGGTAAAATTAAGCTTTTTTTTATGTATGATTGGTATTATTAGTTTAACTTTTGGTACAAGTTTTTCTTTTTTTGATTTTCAAAATGGAGATTCTAATGATAATATTCTTATTTCAGGCAAACTAGCTTTTTCTTATACAGATTTTGGTCTTGGAAATGAAATTAATTTAATGGATACTACTCCTAAATCTGACTCTTTAGGAAAAACTCAAATAAATAATGGAAACTCTTTCGATTTTAAAATTACTAGTAATTCTAACAAAGATAATCCTGCTTTTTATGAAGTAACTATCAGAAAAAATAAAAATTCTACTTTAGATGATAAAGCAGTTAAATTATATTTGACCGAATTAGATGGTAATTGGGAACAAGAAATTTTATTAGATACCCTATCAGAATTAAAGCAAACAGATAAAGTAGATAAAGAAAAATATGTTGAAAAAATTATTTATCAAGGACAAATTCCAGCAAATTCAGGTTACTATGAAAAGAATTTTCGTTTAAGAATATGGGTAGATGAAGATTATTTATATTCTAATCAAGATTTTAGTGCAATGATTAATGTATATTCTAATGAAACGGTTGTAATGAGTGCTAATGAAATCAAACCTACTCAAACAGAAACAGTGATTGAAGAAGAACCTTTACCTTCTAATGAGCCTATTCCAGAAGAATCTCAACCTTCTAATGAATCAATTTCTGAAGAACCTCCTGTTCTTCCAGAAACTGTTCCTGCTTTAGAACCTGATTCTGATTCTATTCCAAATCAATCTGTGGAGAGTCCAACTTTACCAGAAGTATCTCCATCAGAGAATCAATCTGACTCTCAAATTCATATGGATCAATCTACAAAAACTTTGTCTTTTCATCCAATTTGGGGAGAAATATGGGCTACTTTAAAAATACCAGAAATTGGCCTAGAAGCTCCTATCTATCATGGAGATACTGCTGATATTATCGAAAAAGGAATTGGACATTATGCAGGTAGCTATTTTCCTGGAGAAGGGGGTTCTGTAATTCTTGCTGCTCATAATAGTAAACAACATTTTATGTATTTACCAAATTTAAAAGTAGGTTCACAAATTATTATTGATGCAGTATATGGTACTCTTACATATGAAGTTACTTCCACTAAAATTATTGCCGATACTGATACAGAAAGTTTACCAATTCAACATGAAAATGAAATCTTAATGACATATACTTGTTATCCAATGGGTACAGACGAGTATAAAGTTCAACGATATGTTGTTTATTCAAAATTAGTTAGTGAAGTTTATTATTAATTGTTTATATTAGAATATTTTTTGATAGGAAAGCATATATTTCATTGATAGAGGTGAGTTATATGCTTTTTCGTATAGGGGATATTGTTACTAGAAATTCTTATCATAATGATACTTTTTTTGTGATTACAGAAATTAAAGGAAATATAGCCTATTTAAAAGGAATAAATTTGCGGTTATATGCCGATAGTGATTTAAATGATTTACAGAAAGTAGAAAAAACGGATGTTATTGATGATGAAAGGATTACTAGTAAAATTACTGATACATTAAAATTAGATCGAAATGAATTTTTTTATTTACCTGGAAAGATTCTTCATATTGATGGGGATGAAGATTATTTAAAAAGATGTATGAATTTTTATAAAAAATTAAATATTATGGCATATGGTGTTAAATTGAAAGAAGGGGATATTAAAACCGAAATTAAAGCTTATTTAGAAAAGTTAAATCCTGATGTTGTCGTTATTACTGGACATGATGCCTACTATGCTAGAAAAGGATCTCAAGATAATATCGCAAATTATAAAAATACTTCTAACTTTATAGATGCCGTAAAAATAGCGAGAGAATATGAAAAAAATCAAGATAAATTAATTATTATTGCTGGTGCTTGTCAGAGTAATTATGAAGAACTGATTAAAGCGGGAGCAACTTTTGCATCAAGTCCTAAAAGGATCAATATTCATGCTTTAGATCCAGCTATTATAGCTTCTTATTTAGCATTATATGATCGCAATCAAACAGTTAATCTATTAGAAGTATTAAATAAGACCAAATCAGGAGCCGATGGTATTGGTGGTGTAGCTACTAAAGGTTGCATGTTTGTGGGGTATCCGAGATGAATATAGAAAAAGTAAGAAATCAAATAAATTCCTATAAAGGTCAAACCCTACATTTTCGATTTAATGGTAGTCGAAATCAAATCGAAGAATTTTCAGCTACGATTATTGATACTTATCCATCTATTTTTATTGTCCGTGTGGAAGATAGTGCCCTAGTGAAATCCTTTAGTTATAGTGATGTTTTAATTCATAAACTTGTGATGTTAGTTAGTTCGTAAACTTTGTGTAAAATTGTTGCTTTTTTTTATAAAGTATTATATGATAATAACATAAAGTATTTACTTTAGAAGGAGGATACACATGAAGATTACATCTGTTAATGTACGTAAGATTGAAAAAGAAGGTTCTAGAATGAAAGGTATTGCATCTGTATTATTAGATGATAGTTTTGCAGTTCATGATATTAGAATCATTGAAGGAGAAAAAGGATTGTTTATTGCTATGCCTAGTAAGAAAACTCCTACTGGGGATTATAGAGATATTGCACATCCAATTAATCCAGAGGTTCGTTCTATGTTTGAAGAAGCAATTCTTAAAGCATATGATGAAGCTGAAGATGTTGTTGCATCAGAAGAATAATAAAATTTTCAGAACTACCGAAAGGTGGTTCTTTTTTCTTTTCTAAAAATATGGTTTATGTTAAAATATAAGAAGAGAGTAGGGATAGAATGAAAGGTTACGAAGGAGAAAGTTTTCTAAATCGAATTTATCAAGATTTACATTTATCAGTAGAAGTTATGCATACAGCAAGTAAAAGCGATCATAAAGAAGAAAAAGTAAGAAAATATTTAGAACGATTAGAAAAGGTAGAAGAACTAGCTAAAAATAGAAAATCTCATGGATTTGGACTATTCAAAGAATTATTCTATCAAAAGTATGTGATAAAACCAGAAAATATTCCTGACTCATATTTTGAAAATCAAAAGAAGATGGCATTAGAAAGAGGATATGGCCATGTAGATTATACGGAAGAACAGAAAAAAGAGATGAGGGAGACCATCATTCAAGATCAGAAGAAATCTTTAGATCAATGGTTAGAATATTTCATAGAAAATGATGCTAAGTATCCCGAATGGTTTAAATATTATGCATTTCAAGGAATGGTCAAGTTAGGAAGTTATAATAAAGAGACCAGAAAATTTAATAAAAGAACAGAATCAACAACGACTATCTTTGTAGATTTAAATTATGAAGCTTTGGCATTAGTATATGATTCATTAAGTAAATTTATAGAAAGAAAAGAGATAGAAGAAGAGTTATTAAAGAAGTTATTAGAAGGTGGAAGCTTTTCGAAATTATATTCTTATATGATACAAAAAATAGATTCAGTAAAGAAAGATAGTATCGATAGTAAAGAAGGTATTTGGATCAAGTATCCAAAAGGAAGTAATCCCGAAGAGTTAGTGAAAAGTATCGAAGGAAGAGGAACAGGTTGGTGTAGTGCAGGATTAGAAACTGCAAGAGTGCAACTACAGGGAGGAGACTTTTATATTTATTATACGAAAGATAGTAATGGAGAGTATAAACAACCAAGGATAGCTATTCGAATGGAAGATAATAGTATTGGAGAAATCAGAGGAATAGCAGCCAATCAGAATTTAGAATCTGAGATGGAGGAAGTAGTAAAAGAGAAATTAGAAGAGTTTCCAGATAAAGAAAAATATTATCAAAAAGTAGAAGATATGGAAAAGTTAACGAAGATATATGAAGAATATCAAGTAAGAGAGTTAGAAAAAGAAGAGTTAAGATTTCTATATCAGATTGATCATAAGATATTAGGATTTGGATATCAAGAAGATCCAAGAATAAAAGAAATAATAGGAAATAGGGATTATCAAGAAGATATATCAAAAGTAATTGGATGTAAAAAAGAAGAAGTAAGTAATAATAGACGGGATGTTTTATCTAGGAAGAAGATCGTATGTTTTTATGGTGATTTAGATTTAAGAAATGCTATAAATGATAGGACTATTCAATCATATAAAGATTTAGAATTACCAGAATATGTTATAGGAGATTTAGATTTAAGAAATTTAGAAAGTGCTGATGGTTTAGTATTACCAGTAGCAGTAAATGGAAGTATATGGTTAGATGATTTAGAAAGTGCTGATGGCTTAAATTTTCCAAAAATAGTAAATGGAAGTTTATGGTTAAGAAGTTTAAAAAATGCCGAAGGCTTAAAATTACCAGAAACAATAAATGGAAGTTTATGGTTAAGCAGTTTAAGAAGTGCTGAAGGCTTAAATTTACCAGAAACAATAAATGGAAGTTTATGGTTAGATAGTTTAGTAAATGCTGAAGGTTTAAATTTATCAAAGACAGTAAATGGGAATTTAAATTTAAGCAGTTTAGAAAATGCTGAAGGCTTGATTTTGCCTGAAACAATAAATGGAGATTTATTGTTAAATAGTTTAGTAAGTGCTGAGGGCTTAAATTTACCAGAAACAGTAAATGGGAATTTATATTTAAACAGTTTAGTAAGTGCTGAAGGTTTAATTTTACCAAAAACAGTAAATGGACATTTATGGTTAATTAATTTAAAAAATGCTGAAAGTCTAAATTTACCAGAAACAGTAAATGGGAATTTATTTTTAACTAGTTTAACAAGTGCTAAAGGCTTAATTCTACCAAAAACAGTAAATGGACATTTATTGTTAATTCGTTTAATAAGTGCTGAAGGCTTAATTTTACCGGAAACAATAAATGGAGATTTAGATTTAAAAGGTTTAGTAAGTGCTGAAGACTTAAATTTACCAAAGACAATAAATGGAAGTTTAAATTTAAACAGTTTAGTAAGTGCTAAAGGCTTAATTGTACCAAAAGGTTTTTCTTGTTCTAATGTTTCTTCTCCTTATTTTACTATACAAGATTTGATTGATAAATCATTAGAACAGAAAAATGAGAAAGAAAAAATAAAGGAAAAGACAAAGCAAAAAGGATTTATTAAAGTAGGTATTCTCATTTTGATGAATTTTATGATTAGTATTGGAATTATTATATTAGGAGTTATCTTAATTAAGTAAATAAGATTTATTTTAATCTTTCATATTTTATCTACTTGTTCATATATTTTATTAGGAGGAAATATTATGGACAAGGATCATACTATTACGAGTTATAATCATAGTATCAATATTTTAGAAAGAAAAAATATTTTAGTAACAGGGGTAAAAAAAATAGAAAGTTTTGATGATGAAGAGTTTTTAATGGAAACCGTTATGGGGTTTTTAGTATTAAAAGGAGAAGGTTTAGAGTTATTAAAATTAGATACTATGCAAGGAAATGTTTCCATTAAAGGACTACTTAAATCATTTTCTTATGTTGAAGATGGCTTAAAGAAAGAAAAAGATGCTAGCTTTATTAGCAGGTTATTTAAATAATGGCTTTATCCATTCAACTACAAGTATTAATCGTTTCTTTTCTTTATGGAATTTTATTTTCTTACCTATTAAAAATGCAGTATCAGTTTTTATTTGAGACAACTTTTATTTATAAGATTTCTATTACTATTTTATTTGTAATGGATAATTGTCTTCTCTATTTTTTAATTTTAAAGATTATTAATCATGGTATGTTTCATCTTTATTTTTTATTTAGTCTTATTTTGGGATTTCTTTTTGGTAATTATTTAGTTCATAAAAAAAATAATAATTGACATTTTTTGTGTAAAGAAACAAAAGATGTCAATTTATTTGATTGAAAAATATCTCTAATTATGATATTAATGATAATAGGAGATGAGTCTATGGGTGCTAAAAAGAAAAAAAATAAAGCAAGATACCGTTTATTTTTGTTGATACCAGTTTGCTTTATCATGTTAGTTACTGTATTTGCAACCATAGGTGGTTATTGGGTAAAAATCTCTCATAAATATGAAGAAAAAAGCCAATTAGAAAAAGAAATTATTGCTTTAAAAGAGGAAGAAGAAGTTTTAAAAGTAGATGTAGATCGATTACAAGATCCTGATTATGTAGCACGGTATGCTAGAGAAAAATATATGTATTCTAAAGAAGGAGAAATTATATTAAGACTACCTGAAGATGATGAGTAGTCTTTTTTATTGACATTTTTAATAAATAACATATAATATAACTTAACTTTATTGAAGGAGAAATTATATGATTGAAAATATTGAAAATAAATGTTGCCTAGATGTTTATGGTCAAACTTTAAAAATTGGTGATATCGTAATTCCTGTTATGAATGAAGCATTAATCATAGGAAAAGGTGGGAAAATTTCAAAAATTATCTCTGTGGAAAATAATGCTTACATTACATTAGTTGATCAAAATGGTAATATTTTATTAGAAAATGTTGATTCTACTTGTTATACAACTCAAAGTAGATTTGAAGAAATGGAAGATGAAAAATTTGTATATACTTTGGATTTTTTCGGTGATAAAACACAATATTTAACATCTATTCCTTTAACCAGTCATACAACATCTGATTTTGAGGTTCCTGATAATGCAGCTTATGTTTCATTACATGCTGAGCATTTAATGGAAGAAAAGGAATATAGTGATCGTTATAAATCTTCTGATATCTATTTCTTTGCGGTAAATGGTGAAGTGGAGTTTGGTACAGAATCTAATATTCATTATTTAAAAGTATTAAATACTGGTGAATATAGAGATTGTATTACACAATATCATAAATTGTTTGCGAGTAAAGAAACTTTGAAATCATTTTTAAAAAATTTGATTGACTATTTTCATAATTCTGATTTAACTTGTATCAATAATGATATTATTTATGATCAAAATAAAGAAAAACAAGATTTTGAAAAAAAATTAATATTAGATTTATCTACTAGTAAAATTTAATTGATAAATAAAGAAAGTGTAAATTAGGCACTTCTTTTTTTGTTTTCTATAGTGGTTTTTTATCTGTTATGGTAAAATACTTATGAAGTGATGTGAAACAGGTGATTCTATGAAACAAGCTTATGAATATTTAACACATTTATTGAAAGAAAAAGATGTGATTGTGGTAGGAGTATCTGGTGGTCCAGACTCTATGGCCCTTTTATATTTATTAAAAGAAATTCGAAAAAATTTAGATATATTTTTGGTGTGTAGTCATGTGAATCATAATGTGAGAAAAGAAAGTGCCAAAGAAAAAGAATTTTTAGAAAACTGGTGTTTAAAAAATGATATTGTCTTTGAATCCATGATGATTGAAAAATATGGAGATGATAATTTTCATAATGAAGCAAGGACCATTCGTTACCATTATTTTGAATCTTTAGTAGAAAAATATCATGCTAATTATTTAATGACTGCTCATCATGGAGATGACTTAATTGAAACGATTTTAATGCGTTTAACTCGTGGTTCTACCTTAAAAGGATATGGGGGTTTTTATCAAGAAGTACAGATGGAAACATATCAAATTATTAGACCACTTGTCTATGCTACTAAAAAAGAGATTGAAGAATATAATCAAAAACATAAAATTCCTTATGTTATCGATCAATCTAATCATAAAGATAAATATACTAGAAATCGTTATCGTAAAATAGTACTTCCTTTTTTGAAAAAAGAAGATCCAAAAGTACATGAAAAATTCTTAAAGTTTAGTAAAATTATGAATGAATATGATGAATATATTAATCATCAAGCTAAAAAGGCTTTTTTGAATGTTTATGAAGGTGAACAATTAAATATTTCTAAATATTTGGATTTGGAACCTTTGCTACAAGATAAAGTTTTATATAACTTATTAGAAACTATTTACCATGATGATTTAATTTTGGTTAATGATAGACATATTCAATTAGTAAAAAAATTAATTTTTTCAAATAAGAAGAATACTTATATTTATTTACCTAATAATATTAAAGTAGTGAAATCTTATGATATTCTGGAATTTACTCATGATGGGGAAAACGAAGATAACTATAATATAGAATTAATTGACTATGCAGTACTACCTAACGGTAAACATTTAGAAGTTGTTGATTCTTGTGATACGAATGGTAATGATATTTGTCGTTTATCTAGTTCTGATGTTATATTACCACTTTATGTTCGAACTAGAAAACATGGAGATAAAATTGCTTTAAAAGGTACTAATGGTCATAAGAAAGTAAAAGATATTCTAATTGATAGTAAGATTCCTATGAAGGATAGAGAGCTTTGGCCTATTGTTGTTGATAGTCAAGATACGATTGTTTGGATACCTGGTTTAAAAAAGAGTAAATTTAATAAACAAAAAACAGAAAAATGTGATATAATAATTAGATATTACTGAAGGAGATGCAAATAATGAATAAAAATACGATTAAAAAAGGGATTTTACCTTACTTATTTTTGGTTTTAATTATCTTTGGTGTTTACTATTTATTTAATGTGTTAAACCAAAAAGTAAATGTATTAACTTATAATGAATTGATTGAAGTATTAGACAAAGGAACTGTTACAGAAATGTCAATTACTCCAAAAGAAAGAGCAGTTGTATATGAAATTTCTGGTAAATTAAAAGATTATAAGGATAATGAAAGTTTCTTTATCCGTGTTCCTCTTACTGATTCTGTTATTAAGAATGTATTAGAGGCAGGTAGTCAAAATGATTTTGAATTAATTACTAATGTTGATCCAGAATCTAGTTCTTTTTGGTTAATTCTTATTAATGTATTACCAATTTTATTGATTGTTGGATTTGGATTTTTCTTCCTAACTAGACAAATGAATGGTGCTAATAAATCTATGGATTTTGGTAAAAGTAGAGCTAGACTTAGCAATGACACTAACAAAGTAACTTTTCAAGATGTAGCTGGATTAAAAGAAGAAAAGGAAGAAGTTAGTGAATTAATTGATTTTTTAAAGAATCCTAAGAAATTTACAAAACTTGGTGCTAGAATTCCAAAGGGTGTATTATTAGTTGGTCCTCCAGGAACTGGTAAAACTTTACTTGCTAAAGCTGTTGCTGGTGAAGCTAATGTACCTTTCTACTTTATCAGTGGTTCTGACTTTGTAGAATTATTCGTTGGAGTTGGTGCTAGTCGTGTTAGAGATATGTTTAAACAAGCTAAACATAATGCACCTTGCTTAATTTTTATTGATGAAATTGATGCTGTTGGTAGACAAAGAGGTACTGGTTTAGGTGGAGGCCATGATGAAAGAGAACAAACATTAAACCAATTACTTACAGAGATGGATGGTTTTGGTGTAAATGAAGGAATTATTATTATGGCTGCTACCAATAGAGCTGATGTTTTAGACCCTGCTCTTCTTCGTCCAGGTAGATTTGATAGACAAGTAACGGTTGATTTACCAGATGTTCGTGAAAGAGAAGATATTTTAAAAGTTCATGCTAGAAATAAAGTATTAGCACCTAGTGTAAAATTAGAGTTTTTAGCAAAACGTACTCCAGGATTTAGTGGAGCTGCTCTTGAAAACTTATTAAATGAAGCTGCCCTTTTAGCAGTTAGAAGAAATAAAGATGCTATTACTATGAGTGAAATTGATGAAGCAACAGATCGTGTTATTGGTGGACCTGCAAAATTATCTAGAAAGTATACAGAACATGAAAGAGAAGTTGTTGCATACCATGAAGCAGGACATGCGGTTTTAGGTATTAAACTTCCAAATGCAGATGATGTTCAAAAAATTACGATTATTCCAAGAGGTCAAGCTGGTGGATATACTTTAATGATGCCAAAAGAAGAGACTTATCTTGCTACTAAGACAGAATTACTTGAAAGAATTACTGGATTACTTGGTGGTAGAGTAAGTGAAGAAATTCATTTTAAAGAAATCACAACTGGTGCTCATAATGACTTTGAAAAGGCTACTAAAATTGCTCGTGCTATGGTTACTGAATATGGTATGAGTGATTTAGGACCTGTTCAATTAGAGCAACAAGAAGGTGGTGTTTTCTTAGGAAGAGATTATAATAAGACTCGTAATTTTTCTAATGAAATTGCCCATGAAATAGATATTGAAGTTCGTAAAATTATGGATGAATGTTATAAAGATGCTACTCGTATCTTAAAGGAAAATCAAGCTTTGGTAAAATTAATTGCAGAAACTTTATTAGAATATGAAACAATTACCAAAGAGCAGATTGATTCTTTAGTAGAAACAGGACATATGCCTGAAGAAGATAAAGTGGTAGAAAAAGATAATGATCCTACTTTAACAGAATTAAGAGCTCTTGCTAAAGAAAAAGGAATTAAAGGTTATACTAAAATGACAAAAGAGGAATTAGAAAAGGCTGTTAACGAATAGAAAATTAATATTAGGAACTATTTTCAATAATAGTTCCTTTTTTTGTGGTTTTGTGGTATAATAAGACACATTTAGAAAGGAGATCTTTATGGAAAAATCATTTACTAACAAAGAAAATATAGAAAAATTTAAGCAATGGAAAGAAACTGGTGATTCTAAAATTCGTGAAGAGTTAATTATCGGTAATATGGCTTTTGCAGAAAAGATTGCTTCTTTTATGGCTACTGAATATCATTTAGATTTAGAAGAATTAACACAATATGCTTATATTGCGTTAATTGATGCAATAGACTCCTTTGATCTTACAACCCAAAATTCTTTTTCTACTTTTGCAACTAAAATGATTTTTCGATCATTAAAAAATTGTTTTCAGCAAATATTTGGTATGCAAGGTTATAAATTTATCTATCAATATATGTGTATTAAAAAAATATTGGAAGGTAAATCTATATTATCTAATCAATCTGAATTTGCGGAAGATATGTTTCATATGCTAGTAGAAAAAGAAGTTGTCTCAGAAAGATCTGATATAGAAACTATGAATCATATATATTTACTAAATATTGAATCAATTGATTTTGATAGTGATAATAGAGTTATATCGAACTTTGATTTATCAACTATTATTCATTATATGGATTTACAGAAAACTTTGGATTCTGTTTTATACACTTTGACCCATGTTGAACGTGAAATCTTAATTTATAAATTTGGGTTAAATCCTAATACTTTTTTATCACAATCTATGGAAACAACTTTAGGAATGAATCGTAAAATGATCAATCGAATTGAGAAAAAGGCTCTTCGTAAATTACGATGTAAAAAAATACGAGATATTTTATTAGATTTCTATAATGGTGAATATTTACAGGAAACCAAAGAAAATTTTATAGAATCTAGTCATGAAAAAATGGATGCTCCTTATGATGAAGATTATTCTATTCAATCTGCTTTTGAATCTATTTTAGATGAATTGATACCTGTTAAGCAATATACTAAAAATAGAAATAATGAACGCTAATAGAATTAGGAGAAGAAATATTTTCTTTTTCTTTTCTTTATTTTATGATATTATGTTAATGATTTGAGGGATCGCTATGGTTATGATAGGAAATGTAGAAATTAAACATAAGACGGTTCTAGCACCTATGGCTGGAATTGGCAATTCTAGTTTTCGTAAGATTATAAAAAAAATGGGAGCTGGACTCATTTATGCAGAGATGGTTAGTGATAAAGCCTTATTTTATAAAAATCAAAAAACAGTTGATATGCTTTATATGGAAGAATGTGAAAGACCAATTGCTCAACAGATTTTTGGTAGTGATAAAGAATCTTTTGTTGAGGCTGCTAAATTTATTTATGAACACATGCACCCTGATATTATCGATATTAATATGGGATGTCCAGTACCAAAAGTTGCTGTAAG
>CANQKN010000010.1 GCA_947624515.1 uncultured Bacilli bacterium | reverse complement strand
AAGCGTTCTTACTTTTTCATTATATAACACTTTTTTGAAAAAAGAAAGAGTATTGAACAACTTTGTCAACACTCTGAAAAAGATAATATTTCATTATAATATTATCTTTTTTTTAACATTAAATTTTTATTCACACTCATTTTATCTTTAGCATCTTTTTCTAATTGTGTATAATCTATTTTTTCAGTTCCTGATCTTCTTGGTAATTCATCAATAAATTCTATATATGTAGGAATTTCATACCATTTTAATTGTTCCATTTTACCTGTTGATGTTGCAATAGGTTTCATACAACACTTATATATAGTTTCAATAGTTTCTTTTGTTGGTAATATTCCCTTCTTTAACACTACATATGCTTTATTTACATATAACATATCTTGGTCTGGGACTTTTACAATAGCACAATCTTCAATACAATCAAAAGCAGATAACAATGTTTGTACGCGATCGCAATATACTTTATTTAGTGTTGAAATAATATAAAATCTTGATTCCCTTCCTGTTAATGTAAAGTATCCTTCCTTATCTACAAATCCTATTGTTCCAGTTTTAAAATATTCTCTTCCATTTTTAGTAAATTTTGCTTCCATTGTTAACTCTGGTTCTTTATAGTACTCTTTAAATACATGTTTACCAGATACACATAATAATCCTTCTTCTCCATATTTTTTTTCTTCTAATGTTTTTGGATCAACTATCATAGCATCTGTTCCGACTAATATTTTTCCAGCAGTTTCAGGTCTTATTTTTATTCCTGTTGGATTGGTACCGCAACTTACTGTTTCAGCGTTTCCAGAACCATTACCCATTTCAACATTCATAGCACCATGTTCTTCAAAAAATTTTTTACCTCTCTTTGAATGAGAAGGAGTTAAAAAATCACCGCCTGAAATAAATGTAGTTACGGAAGATAAATCCTGTTCTATTGGTATATTTTTCATAATTAATTCAAGTAATGCAGGACTTCCAAAAATAATATTAGGTCCTTTTTTCATATAATAACTAATAGTTTCTTTAGATATATTAGGCGCTAAAATTGCTGTTTTTCCTGTTAGTAAAGTCATGATAGTAGAAGTAGCAAAACCATATGGATAAGTAAAAGGTACACATACTAAAGTTTTATTACCATTCAGTGATTTTACTTTACTTGAATTTTTTAAATAAGTTCCTGCTGCCAAAATGTTTTCATTTGTTAAAACTACTGATTTAGGCTTACCCGTCGTTCCACTTGTGAAAAGAATAAGAGAGTTATCTTTTCCAGAATGTAATTCTAATTTATTTTTTTGAAATTTTGATATACTTTCTAAACTATTAAAATCAACAGTAAAATCATCACTAGTTATACAGTAATTATCTTTTAAAGATAATTGATTAATTTTATTTTTTTGAAGTGTTATCACATATTTTACACCTGTATTTTTTTTAATTAGTATATTTTCTTCTTTCGTTTTATCATAATTAATAAATATAGGTGATTCAAATAAATTTAGGTATTCATTTATTTCTTCTTGTGCTGCTCCTGAATTTAAAAATGTTGTTACTGCACCAATCCGATTACATGCAAGAAATACTGCAACAGCCTGATAAAAATTTGGCATACTAACGGATATTATATTTCCTTTTTTTACTCCTAATTCTTTTAATGCAAGTGAAATTGTTACAGCATCTTTTAATAATTGGTTATAGTTTGCAGTTAGGTCTAAACAATCGATTGCATCATTTTTTCTATAAAATGAACTTAATAATTGAATAGCATTATAAATACTCATATTAGGAATTATTGGATGTTTAGCTTGAAAACTATACCCATTATTTTGTGGTTTATCAATAGAAGTATATCCTGTAAATTTTTGATTCTTTTTTTCATTTTCTTCCATATTATATGTCCTCTCCTCTTTCTAATCTCTGATACTGCTTGAAATTGTTGCTATTATATCACATTTTGTTAACTTTGTAAAGGAAAATATGTTTTATATAATTTCTACATATCGATCTTTTAAAAGAGAAAATAATTTTTCATGTTCTTCGGTATATGGGACATAATCCTTATCCCCTTCTTTAAAGATATTTTCTAAATATTGATAATATACATATTTAATATCTGTTAATTCCTCAACTTGTAGTTTTGTCTTTTCAATATCGATGTTTTTATGTAAAAGATAGACATCATCAAAAACACGAATATAAGAATCGTGGTAGGGCTGAATTCTTTTAATTGTAAATAAGTATTCTAATTCTTGTTCTTCAATATCTAAATCTACTTCTTCTTTTAATTCACGAACAGCAGCCTGTCTACTTGTTTCTCCACTATCTACATGACCAGCTACGGAAATAGCCCATAGATTAGGAAAAGTTTTCTTATTCGGATTTCTTTTTTGGACTAATAATTCTTGATTATCATTTTCTATCCAAACATGACTAGAACGATGCCATAAACCTCTTTGATAGATTTCTTCTTTCGTTTCTACTTCTCCAGTTGGATTTCCATTTTCATCTAATACATCAATTAATTCCATAATGATCACCTATTATGTATCATAACATTGTTTACTTATAATTTGACATTCTTTTTCACTTACTTGACAAAAATAGGCATGAAAAAAAGTAGTACGAAACTACTTTAAATCTTTTTCTGTTTCTTTAATGATATATACTGGTCTATGTTTCGTTTCTAAATAAGTTTTAGCAAGATACTCTCCAATAATTCCCGTACAGAATAGTTGAACACCACCAACAAAAAACATAATACATACCATACTTGGCCATCCACCAACAGGATCTCCCCAAATTAAAGTCTTTACAATAATAAAAATAATTAAGATAAAAGCAATGGCACAGAATAATACTCCTACTAGTGCTGCAAATACTAATGGTGTTGTTGAAAAAGCAACAATTCCTTCCATAGCATAAGAGAATAATTTCCAAAAATTAAATTTTGATTCTCCTGCTTTTCTATCTTCAATTTCAAAATCAATCCATTTTGTTTTAAATCCAACAAAACTAAATAGACCTTTTGAATAACGATTATATTCTCTCATTGAAATAATGGCATCTACCATTTGTCTTGTCATTAAACGAAAATCTCTAGCACCTGGTACCATTTCCGTTTTTGAGATTTTTCCAATAATAGAATAAAACCATTTCGTAAAAATCTTTCTTAAAAAAGAATATCCTTTACGATTGGTACTCTTAGTTGCACAACAGTCATATTCCTTACTTTCTAAGGTATCAAACATTTCTTCTAATAAAGTAGGAGGATCTTGTAAATCTGCATCCATTGTCGTAATATAATCTCCCGTTGCATGTTCTAATCCTGCTAGTATTCCTGCTTCTTTTCCAAAATTTCTAGAAAAAGATATATAGCGAACTCGCTTATCTTTTGTTGCTAGTTTTCGTAATTTTTCTAATGTTTTATCTTTTGAGCCATCATTTACGAATACAAATTCAAATTCTGCTTTTTTCTTCATCTGCTCTGTTACTTTATTTACTTCTTCATAAAATAAAGGTAGTGATTCTTCTTCGTTATAACATGGTACAACGATTGATATTTTTTTCATTCTTGTACACCTTCTTTACCAAAGTTTACCACATAATCATTACTTTTTAAATACAAATAGCTTAGAAAATACATAATTAGACACAATTACTATTACTTGAGAAATGAGTTTCAAAATCTTATCATTTCCATGTAGAATGGTAACACCTACAAACATAATAGCCATATCCATTACTAAAGTGACTACTCTAGATAAGAAAAAGTTAGTAGCTTCTTTCCATTTATTTTTACTGTTGCTATGGAAAACAAAACGACGATTCGTGATATAAGCAAATGTCACACTTGCTATCCACGAAAGAATATTGGCAATCTGTAATTGGATAGGTTGATTAGGATTTAATATTGTATATACTAATAAATAATAAGCCACTAAACTAACTACTGTTGTTAGGACTCCAAATATTAAATACATAATGATTTCTCTATATTTTTGAAATAAATAATCTAATTTCTTTATCATACTTCTTCCCTCATTTTGATCAATATAGTTACTAACTAAATTAATCATATTTTGATTATTACTTTGATATTTGTTTGGTTGAAATGTTTTTACTTTTTTAATTGCCTGTTCTAATTCATCCATTTCATAGACAGGTAAAATTAAATTTTCTTTACTAAATTCCTCTACAATCTGTAATTGATGATCGTTATTATGTTCTTGGTATTTGGAAAGTCTTGGTACTGCTATTATTTTTTTATTTTTCTTTAGACAATCAAAAATGGTACCAACACCAGCATGTGTAATTATAAAACTACTTTTTTCTATATACTCTTCTAATTTCTTCTTTTCGACATAATCAAATACTTTCATGTTTTTTGATTCATATTTGGTATATCCTGCTTGTACGATTACTTCTTCTTTGATTACTTTCTGATCGATTAATTCATCTACTTTTTTTAATAGTCGTACAAAACTTTTATCTTGTGTTCCTAACGTAATTAATATCATATTTTCTCCTAATAAATCCAACCACCATAGGTTGCTTTGGGGTATAGTTTTAACATACTCTTCCACTGTACTATAAATAAATCTGCAAACATATAAATTAATCTTCCCGTAATCGTTTTGGAATGCATATTGGCAAATGTTTCGATATAAATAATCTTACTTCCAAAAATTTTACCTAAACAACACATTGGTCCTGCAGTATGCGCTCCTGTTGTTACAATAAATTCTGGTCTTATTTTAAAATAGAAATAAACACTTTTCACACAGTTTGCTAATAACTTAAAAGGATAAGAAAAAGGATGATCTTTGGTTCCATAGATTAGATAATCAATTCTTTTACCATATTTCTTTTTTAAACCAATGGTGGTTTTTGTCTTTTCGGTGATTAAATGATAATCGTATTTTTGAAATAACTCATTTAGCATCATCATTTCTGATAAATGTCCACCAGTACTAGCAATAAATAACACTTTTTTCATACTATACCTTTCTTTTTAATAAAGTTAACCAATCTTTTTTTACGATATCACTACTATATTTTAAACTGAATTCTCTTGCATTTTGACCAAGCTGTATTCTTTTTTTCTTATCACTTACTAATTCTTCCATTTTATGAATCATTTCTGGAAAATCACGATTTTCAATTAAGTAACCATTTTGATCATTGGTAATTAGATCATTAGCACCTTCTGCAGAAGTAAATGCTAAACAAGGAATTCCATAAGACATGGCTTCAATTAATACAATTCCAAAAGATTCTGTATAAGATGTCATCAAATAAAGAGATGACTTACTAAATAACTGATTCAATTCTTTTTTTCTTAAATATCCATGAACGGTAATAGCATCTGTTAATTGATATTGATAAATTCTATCTACAATTTTATTTTTTAAAGCACCATCACCTACAATATCTAAATGCCAATCTGGGTATTTCTTATGAAATTCATAAAAGATATCAATCAAATCTACATATCCCTTTTCTTTCGATAATCTACCAACAGAAATCATTCTCTTATTTAAAAGATTAGAAGTCTTTTCAGGAATTTCATCTAACATATTAGGAATAAATACGCACTTACATTTCATTTTCTTTTCTTTCATTTTCTTCTTATAGAAATTTCTCAAGGAATCGGAAACCAATACTAAAGCATCTAAGTATCTACAGGAATTTACAACACCATTTGCATAATCCATATCTTGATGATGATGATTATGTTCCCACGCTATTTTATATGCTTTACTTTTTCCATATTCTCCTAACCATTTATTAAATAGAACACGAGTCGAGATCATAATATCGCTATCGCAGTTTTTCATGGCCTTTGTCGTTTGAGATTTTCTTAATAATAATACTAAAATGGCTTGATAGGTTTCTTTGATTAATTTGATTGGTCTTACTTTTTTGAAGGCATTCTTCCATTCTTCTCGATTTGGTTTATATTTTTCTATTAGATAAGTAACTTTTACTTTTTTGTCTATTTCAAAAGCAGGCGTATCTTCTAATTTATAAGTAGATATAATTTCTACTTGATAATCTTGACATAATAAATTAGCTAGATTGACAATACTCTTTTCTATTCCCCCATAACCTAAGTGAAGAGAAAAAATAGTTATTTTTTTCATATTTATCACCTATTATTATTATAGTTTATTCTGGAAAACAAGTAAAGAAAAGTTCAAAAATATTCTAGTATATTATTAAGTATTCGAAGATATTTGCAAAGCAAAAGATTGTTGTAAAAAGCAACAATCTTTTATTAAATTGAATTTGATAGTCATAAAACAGAAAAAATTAACTATTATTTTTATATTGGATGAATAAATACATTTCTATTTTATAAATTTATTTTTTGCATCTGCAATATAAGAAATAAATCGATATCGTTTACTATTTAAAATAGCATTATTTTCATTTATTTTTGAATTTAATTCATTTTTTAATTTTTCAATTTCTTCTATTTTGGAACTTAGCTCGTTTCTTAAATTTCTAACTTCATCTGTCAAAGCATTGTTTTCATTTTGTAATTCATTAATATTAATATAGTCTGAGCTATTGCATAAACGAGATAAAATTGGAAAAAATTTATTTTTAATATTTTTTTGAAATTCATCTTCTAATTTTTCAAATATACTTGAATTGATGTTATACCTATCAAGAAGGTTTTGCATTATCTGCTTATCTGTACGAAAAATACTATAATAAATAGTTCTAAACAATATATATTCTATAGGAAGTTTTTCTTCTTGCCATTCTTGATCAAACAAGATATATTCATCATTTTGTACAATAATATTACTAGGGATAATATCTAATATTCCTTTCTCATAAAAGTGCATTTTTGCTAATTCTTCTTGTGATATATCTATTTTATATTTATTAAAAATATTTGTGGTAACATCTTTCATTTCATTAACGCAACATTTTTTTACTATATCATAAATTCTATCAAAAGTATTATAAATTGCTGTTAAATCATTATTATTGTAATAATTTAATAATATATCATTTAGATTTTTACCTTCAATTTTAGTTGTATAAATTCCATTGTCACAATTATATATTTCAGCAATATTTACTTTCTGTTCTTTTAAAAATTTTGATATTTCTTCTATTTCCTTCAATTTATCTAAACTATTTTCATTTAAAATTACTTTGTAAAATTTATCATCCTTTAAGTAAGTACAAAAATTATATTTAGAATTTCTATATTCATTATTAAATTTTGCATATTTTACTATCTGTTCTTCTTTATTATTAGACAGCTCAATAAAATAAGAATTAGCAAAAAAACTTACTTGTTTGTTATGATAAATTTCCTCAAACAAATTATGTTCATTGATTACTAAATTCATTTTTTTAGAATAATACGGAGGATATTCAGTGTATAAATCTTCTTGTAAAGAAGAATCTGTATAAACAACCTTAGTAAACTTATAATCTGGAAATAAATAATAAAAATTTATATTAAGATTACAACTTTTTGCTAAATTTTCTAACTCATCTTTACTAAAAGTTTTTATATTTTTATTTTGAACGTATCCATTAATACCATCAAATGGAATACCAGTATGATCTTCTTCTGCACCACACCAGTATTTAAGTCCAAATCTATTTTCAATAGCAATCAATATTTTTCCATCTGGTTTTAAATTTTGTTTTAATTTATTGATAAAATCTTCATATGGGTTTTCTGAATCAATATATAAATTTCCATATTCTAATACTCCATTTAAAAGTATATAATCATACTTATCTTTTAAAATAATATCTTTATAGTTGCCTACTATTATTTCCAAATTTTCGGCATTTTTGTTTCTTTCTAAAATAGCAGTAGCCCTCTTTTTAGATAGTTCTATACTTGTAACTTTTTTTAATTTTTTACATAATTCTTCTGTAATAGCACCCATTCCAGCACCAACTTCTAAAATAGTACCATTTTTGTTAAAAGGATACCACCTTATTACATTTTTTCTTATATCTGATAAATGGTATAAAACGGGCCAAGAATCATCCTCATCAAAAGCTTCTTCATAATTATCTGGGTACTTTCTAATTAGTTCAATTATTTTATCTTCTATTTGTCCATCACTATATGTATCATTACCATTATAAAACTTTAAATCTAATTTCATTTTAGGCTCCTTTTTATCAAAGTGTTATTTTTATTATTATGAATATATCATATCATAGATTTATCAATATTATTCAAATAAAATTTAAAATTTGCTTTGAAATTAAACATTCTCAAATTTTTCTACTTATATTTAAACTGATTAGCAAACTATAAAAAAGACTACATGAATTATAATGTCATTATAGTCTTTCATTCTCAATAATTGATTTCATCCAAAAGATTACCTATATAAATTAATTGTTTCGTTTTATCTTTTTGACTACAAGTAATTAATGTAACCGTCTTTTTTTGTTGATTATGTTTTAGTTCAATTGTACCTGTTTTTTCTACTTGATAATAATCATTTATAATGTATGTATATAATTTACCATGGTAATATACTTTGATTAAACTATCTTTATTTAATTGATCTAAATCATTAAAATAAGCTTTTTCTCCGTTTCCAGAATGGGCCATTAATATTACATTAGAACCTTCTTGATCTGGATAATCTGAGTTTTGATGTATTGTTACATTTTGATTAATGTTGTTTCTTTCATCATCTTTTTGATAAATTCCTTTCTTTAAGTTGATGATAGGAATTTCTAAAACCATATCATAAGAATCTTTTATTTCTTTTTTTAAATAGTCAGTTCCATTTTGAATGGTATATTTTATCTTATTTTGTTCTACTATATATTGTTGACTTTTTGCTAGATACTGATAACTTACTAATGTAACTCCAATTATAATAAATATATATCCTTTATTTACTTTTTTCATAATTCCTTTTTCTTTTGATTAGTAACAATCCTAATACAATAAACAGATATCCAACATGAGAGGTTTTCCATTCTTGTGTATAAGTATTTGGTACTACAATTACTTCATTTTCTTCTTCTGTATATTCATATATTTTTTCTAATAAATCTACTTTCTTTTCTTCCGTAGAATCTAGAAAAATATTTATAATAGTATCGTCTATTGGATTTATCATATAATAATTACCTAAATATAAAGATTTTGTAATAATTCTTCCATTATTGTATTGTGCAATATCTACTAATTCTTCCTTACTATATAATTTTATTCCATCTTTTGAATAAACATCTTCTTGAGCATAAATTGGAATCAATATAGAATTATCTTTTTTACTACTAACTAATTCATCATTTAAATAACTTTCAATTATTTTTTCAATGATAATTCTACTTTTCTGTTTTTGATTGGGAACTATGACTTCTAAATATCGATTACCATCTTTATCTATTTTAAAATCCACTTGATCTGTAATTTCAAAAGGAAAAGAATTTGTATTTATTATATATCCATCAATAGCATTGATCTGTTCTATTTGATAATTTCCACTTGATAGTAAAAGAAAAATAGTATTTCCTAAATCATTTGTTTCTAATATTATGATATTTCCATTTTGATCTTTTATATATTCTTCAGTATCCAAATTTTTGATTTTAAAAGTTGCTCCCTTTTCTAAAAGAGGTAAATTAGAATCTTGGTCTGTATTAATAATTTTAATATTAGCCACTAATTCTTCATTATATAAATTGAATTTTTGTGTTTTATTTTGTTCTGTTATCATTATTTTAAAGTCTTTTACTTTGAAATGATTTTTCATGCCACTTTCTTGTTTAACAGTATAGGTTCCATATGGTAGGTCTATTTGGTATTGTCCATTTTTATCAGTTGTGAAAGTCACTATTTTCTCGTTCTTACTGTTATAAATGGAAAAGGTAGCATTTGCTTCTAATACTGTATTTCCTGTTATTGGATTTTTCATATATTTATTGAATATGATATGATTTGTAATTACTTGATTATAGTAGTTTACTTCTTCTAATTCTTGATCTACTTGTAATGCTATGATATCTTGATTTAAATGATATCCTTCTCCTGATCCTATTTCTTTTAGTTTATAATCACCATAGCCAATGTTATCAAATATTACTTTTCCATTCTTTTCCACTGTTTTTTCTGCTACTACTTGATTTTCTTCGTCCAATAGTTGAAATTTACTACCTATTAATTTAGCATCACCTTGTGGAATACTGCTTTGTGTATCTTGGTCGTATTTATTAACTGTAATTTGAGAAGATGGAAGATTTAAATAAATATTCATATATATTGGATAAAAGTTACCTGGTGATAAAATATCTTGCCCTGTTGGATCGACATATACAATTGGCATAGAAGAAAAACGTTTTCCTGTTTTAGCAAAATATAAAACAGAAAGACCAGGATATGTTGCTTTTACTGTTATACTATTTCCTTGTTTATTTACTTCTAATCCCACGCTACTAGTAATATCAAAGTTTTCTAATACATGGTTGGTATCTATAATCGTGTAATTTTTTTTATATCTTAATTCATAACTATTATTATTAAATGAAGATACTGTACCGTGGTTGATAATTAATTCATTAATTTCGTTCATTTCATCTTCGAATTTTGAAATTTGATTACCATTTTTAGTATCTGTGAAATAAAGAATGCTATCTGGTGAGGTTTCCTTCCATATCATAAATTGTGTAATTGCAAACCATTTACTATCGGTATGATTTCCATATCCATATCCATAATAAGCAATTAGCATGATTCTTTCCCAAGTACTGTAATCAATATTGGCATAACTATATTGATCTGTATCATAGCCAGTAAGATTTGTGTTTTCCTTTAAATTTTCCCAAGTTTCTAAACAATAAACTGCTTGATTATCACTTTTTCTTCTAAAAAAACGCATTTGTTCATACTTACCGGCTGAACCTCTGAATTTTTTGATGTATACTCCATCAATGTACTCAGCAGCATAAAAGCTATCTTCTAATGCTTCTACTTTAAAATTTGGTATTATCCATAATGATAATAATATTGTGAAAACCATTAAAATTTTTTTCATATTTGTTCCTCCTATCTTATTGGTTCCACTTATATTATTTTGGGATAAATTCAAAATAACTAAAAAAAGAAAAATTTTTTTCATTTTTCTTTTTTAATATAATTCGAAATTTATTTACACAATTAGGTTATTGTTTTCAAAATAATTCTTGTTTTGCATAACTAAAATTAGTATAGTATTCTATAATATTTCCAATACTTCTTACTTTATCCACGAACATAGTGCTTGAATAAAAATTTTAAAAATTCTAATAAGATTTACTAATAATGGAAAATGAATATTATTATCCTTGAGTATATGATAAGATTCTTTGAAACTTTTATAGTAACCTTTCACTCCATTTGTGCTAACACCACCACCTCGCATATATACCAAAGTTTTTGATATATAAGAAAGAGATATTTGATTGTCCATCATAATCTTTAACATGAAATCATAATCAGCTGCTATCCTATATTTTTGATTATATAAACCATGATTTTCATAAACCTCTTTTTTTAAATAAAGAGTGGGATGAGGTGGATACCAACCGAATTTATAATTACCCTTTTTAGGAATAAAAATTCTTAACTTTTTCTTTAAATTTTTATCTAATATTTCTAAATTAGAGTAAGTACCATCACACTTTTCCTTTTGAAAAGTAGAAATAATTATATCAAAACTTTTTTGATCTGCTAATACATCGTCAGAATTAATAATACCAATAATGTCCCCTGTTGCCATTAGAATGCCTTTATTCATAGCATCATACAATCCTTTATCTTTTTCTGATATCCACTTTAATTTTCCTTTAAATTTAGGTTCATATTCCTTAATGATATCTAAAGTTTTATCTTGACTCTTTCCATCTATAATTAAATATTCATAATTTTTATAGGTTTGTTTTAATACTGATTTTAAAGTATCTTTGATTGTTTTTTCTGAATTATAACAAACTGTTATTATAGTTATTTTCATAATTATTTTTTACCTATCATTAATAAAACAATTCCGGAAATAATCAATAATGAACCAAAAATACCAATTATATTAATTTGTTCTTTAAAAAATAAAATACCTAATAATAAAATAATTAACTGAACAATTCCCGTAGTGATAGGAACAATATAACTTAAATCGAAACTAACTAAAAGTTTTTGCCATAATAAAAAACTACAAATATAAGACAAAAATCCCAATAATGTAATAAAACTTATTTTAAAATTAATTCCATTCTGAAAAGTTAAAGATAAAGAATTACCTCCTAATTTTATTAAAAATAATCCTGTAGTAGTTAAAATAATGTAAGTTAATGTTAACATAATTTTCATTTTTGTTTCTTTCCTTTCGTATTTTCTTTTGCATCTAATAGTTCTATTTTTCTTTTTAACATAGAAACCTCTTGTATTAATAACCGTATTTTTTGAGCTTGCCTAGACACAATAATCGTAAATATAAAACTTACTATTATTAAAATAAAAATTGCAATCAGAAAAACCATATTAGATACTAATTCAAAACCTAATATATGGCTTAATAACTCTAAAAAATTAGGAATCATAATACTAATAATTAATATCAAAAAGCTAATAAGCCATATTAAAGAATATTTAATACTAATATCATCTTTTTTGATAAAATGAACTATTACAAGCATAAAAAATAAGATTGATAAAATTAAAATTATCTTTAAACGAATTTCCATTAAGATTTCCTCCTTACCTTTAAGCTAGTAATAATAATTGATAAAGATACATTTATCATATAATAAATTGGTTTCCAAAAATGATTGGTAATTGAAGAAGTACCACCTTCTCTTTCATTCATAGATACAGCTACTTCTTTTATATTAAATCCCTTATTTGCAATTTCAACAAAAGAAGATGGTTCAGGTGAATCAGAAGGATATTCTTTAGCAAATTCTTCTATAATATTTGTATTAGCAGCTCGAAATCCACTAGTAGTATCTGTAATTTTTTTACCTGTACAGATTTTAATCAAAAAAGAAATAAAATGAATTCCAATTCTTCGGGTAAATGTAGATTGAAAAGAACTTTTTTCTTTTTCTAAAAATCTAGAGCCAATAGTTAAATCAGCTTGTCCATCAAGTATTGGTTGAATTAATTCTTTTACATAGCTAACATCATGCTGTCCATCACCATCATATTGAATCGCAATATCATAATTATTTTCTAAAGCATATTTATATCCAGTTTGTACTGCTCCTCCTATTCCTAAATTATGAATGAGATTAATATGAGGAATTTGATTATCTTCAAGAATTTGTTTTGTATGATCTTTAGAACCATCATTAATTACGATCATATTATAATTGGTTTTATTTCTTTTGTTATAATCCATTATATTTTGGCATGTTTTTAATATATTTTCTTCTTCATTATAAGCTGGAATTATTAATAAAATTTTTTGCTTCATACTTATCACTACTTTCTATTATCTCTAATAATATAATAACATATTTTTCTAAAAACACCTATTTTCTTAATGAAAATGGTTTTATAGAAATTAAACTAATAAATACCATAATAAAGAAAACTCTAGTCATATATCGTATAAAAGAAGCAGCTGTCAAAGCTTCAGTACCAAAGACTAATAAATAACTCATAATTAGAAAAGCAATATTAGCTAATATAGTAATAATACCTAGTAAAATAAACTGTTGATCAGATTTTTTTAATTTGTTACCATAACAATAGCTTCCTATAATGAAAAGTGATAAAAAGATTACCCATGGTATACATCCAAAAAATTGTCTTGACATATTAGTAAATAAAGAAACTGTATATTGAAAATTAAATGTTCCAGTTCCACCTATAAATAAATGTGATGGAAACTTTGCAAGAATATTATATATTTTCCATGAAATTGGTAAAAATAATGTAAACAGCGAATAAATAATAATACTTTTATTTGAAATCTTTTCTATACTTAATTTTTTATAAAAAAGGGAAGACATTATGAGTAGTAAAATATTAAAACAAACTAAATACAATGCTTCTGTTTTAATAAAAGAGTACGCCATTATATTAATCATAGAGATTATTAAATATTCCTTTTTCTTAGTACCTACTAGCCATTCAAATAAATAAAGCATTCCAACTGTATAAGTTCCCAAAAAAGCAATATCTCCATATGTTGATATCATAAGTGCAGAAAATATTTCATAATTAATAAAACAAAAAATAATAGATATTAATAGATAATTCAAATTTATTTTCTTTTCTTTTCCTAATCCAATTAACCCAATAATTGCTATTAACATAAAAAGACTAGAAAAAATTCTAACGCTATTTTCTTCAATATTATTTATGAAATAATAGTAGCCACTAAATAATAAAGGTAAAAAATTAGGATAAACTTCTAATCCTGTATTCATAAAAAAGTTCATCTTTTTCCCAAGAAAAATATTTTTAGGATTTAAAAGCCAAACTGCATATTCATCAGGGTAAATATTATAAATTGTAATAGCACAAAACATATCATATAAAATCCAAAATAATATGGCAATCATTAGTAAAATAGTAATAGTTTGAGAAAAATTTATATTTAATTTTATTTTGAAATTCTTTCTTTTTTTAACTAATAAAAAATATAAACAATGTGTAACTTGATATATAAAGTTAATTATGATAGGAATAAAAATATAAAATGAATAATGAATTCCTAAATATCCTATCAACAGCATGTAAACTACAAATATTAACAAACTACTAATTAACTCTAAAGAAATAGTTTCAAACAAATTTATTTCCTTTTTTGAAAATAAATGAAATTTCTCAAGTATTTGTAGAAATGTAGGCCCTAGCGATAAAATAATTATCAAATATATAAATATCATTTTTTTCCTTCTTTCTATTAATTATTTAATACTCTTTTATCTTTTATTATCATCTATTTCTATAAAAAGATTTTGGATAGAAGTAGCATTCTCATTTTTCTTAAAGATAGTTCCATTTTCTTTATCAAAATTAATATCTAGTTCTTTTGATAAAATTGGATTATCACGAATGATAAAATAGTCTATATCTTTACTTTTTAAATAATTATATATTTCTTCTGAACTAGTATAATTTATTGTATATACATATTCGTTATAATGAACACTTTTGCAAGGAGCTAAATAATATCGAATCTGAAAGAAATATAAATATCCTGTTTCTTCTGTATCTAAATAAATATATTTACAAGAAGATTTATCACTCATGAATTGGTTAGCATGATTGGCAATTTTTTTTGATGGTGTTTCATCAATTATATCATTTTTCATATATTTTTCAGCGTAATTAATAAGAGGTTTTATTAATTGCAAAGTCTTATGTAGGCAAAATAATAAAGTACATAATATTCCTATTTTAATAGCTATATAAATTGCCTTTCTAGTATGGACCATCAAATTTTTCCAATTGTATTTATCAATTAATTCTGTCATAATAAAACCTATTGCTATACAAATTATGGTGTAAATAAGATATGTTAAAAAAGGATGCCAAGCAATTAAATTTTGCATAAATAATGAATATTCTTTTAAATTAGTAATAATAATGAGATGCCATATAAAAATTCCATATTGATATTTAGAAATAAATAACAAGCATTTTCCTACAATATTTTCAAGATGCAAATCTATTTTATTAATAAAATAGATAATCAATCCTAACACAATAGCTAATATATTATGCCAAAAGTATGCCATTACACAATCGCTATAGATACCAGTATTAGTAATATAAGGAATTGTATTGACTGTTATTAACTTCAAAACAAAGTATAAACCTATAATAGATAATATTAAGCAACCACAATATATTAATTGAGATTTTCTTTTTTCTAATTTTTCCTCTAAATGCAATTTTGCTATAAACATTCCTAATACAAAGAAATGGATAGCAGTTAAAATTTGATTTCCATAATTAAAATATAAAAATTCATTAGTGTTATTAGAAGGTGCTATTAAAAAATGAAAGATGAAAATTTTAAAAAAAATTGATAAAATAAATGAGCTAACCAAAGTTAATTTTGGTTTTTTCTCCATTAATTTAAAAAGAAATGGAGCAATTAAATAAAATTGAAAAATTAAAGCTAGAGTCCAACAAACTCCACTAATTGCTCCCGCAATTGTATAAAATAAGTTATGGAAAAAGAAAATATGAGAAACTAATGTTATTATATGATCTTTTGATAAATAAACAGCATTTCCTGTAAAAAGTAATAATACAATTAAAGAAATATAGTATTGAGGTGCTATTCTTAAAAATCTTTTCTGTATATATTTTGAATACTCAAATTTTTCTTTTTTATTTTGTTGATATTTTAATGAACAATATATTCCATAGCCACTTAAAATTAGGAATAAAGCAACTCCTACAATACCACCATATATTAAAAAAGAATTTAATATTTTATTATGTACTGTAATCCCAGTAATTGCATAAATATGATAAACAAGTACCATTAAAATAGCAATAGCTCTAACGATATCAATATTTAAGTTTCTTTTCATATTACCACCTTCTTAATTTGAATATGGATATTTTCCTTTTATATTTTTTTTAAAGTCATAATATCCTCGAATCATATTACGTATTTTACGATATTTGTCCTTTTCAAAGAAAAGTACATTACGAAAAGCTCCTTTTAAACCATTTCTAATGAATTCACAATATTCTGGAAAATCTTTATGATACATTTGATAAACATAATATATATTGCGAACAATATAATATCTTCTTATATAATTATGATTACTACAAACGAAATTTCTTCCGAGTACCCTTTTTATTTTTATATCACCTAGTTCATGTTCCAATTCCACGTTATTTAAACGAATTACTTTATAATGATTTTTATTTAAATTCATTCCATATTCAATATCAATAGAATCTATAAATAACCAGTCTTTAAATCCACCAATATTTTCATGCACATCTAGGTTAATAATATTTCCTGATGTCATTACTTCCATTACTTCTTCCACTTTCTTTTGTGATTTAATAGTTCCGCTTTTAGTATTATGCCATGGAGAAACTAAACCTATATTTTTTATTTTTGTTGTTTCTAAAAAATGTATTAATTCTTCTAATTGACCTTTTTTAAAACAACTATCTTGGTCCATAGTAAGTAACCAGTGAAATCCTTCTTTTCTTGCCAATTCTGCACCTTTATTTAAAGCAGTGGCAACGCCAATATTTTGATAATTAGGAAGATAAACTATTTTTCTGTTTTTAGGAATCATCTCAGTATTATCTTTATTTTCTGTATTATCTATTACATATAATTTTTCTAATTGATTGATATAAGTTAAGATATTATTTTTTATTTGGCTTTCTGGATTATATAAAGTTACTATCCCAGCTAATCTCATAAGTTATCCTTCTTTTTTATTCTTTTTTTTATAAATTGTGGAATTTTGAATTTTGAAATTATTTTCCATTTTAAAGTGTCAAATACCCAAGCATAATTATTATAAACAACATTTGAATGATATTGATTAGATTCTTTCATATACTTTTGTAAATGTTCAGTATTTATATTCTTCCATTTTGCTTTTGGATCGTAAATTTTGATGTATTCATTTTTCATTTGCTCTACAGATTTTATTTTATATTTATTTATTTGTTCAACAATCAGGTTATACTCATCTTTATTATTTAGAATTTCATGTAATTTTTTAGTAATTTCTTTATAATCAGCATGCCGTGATATAGTCCATCCTAAATGGTATTTTTCAATTCTTTCAGCTATTGCACCAAAATCATAAGAAATAACCGGTATTCCACAAGCAATTGCTTCTGTTAATGTATAGGAATAAGTTTCTGGCCATGTGGAAAATAAGCAAATTAAATTAATATTATTAGTAGTCAGTAACTTTTCTAGTTCATTACGCTTATATTTTCCATGATTAATAAAATGTTTTGTATTTTTTTGATATTGGCTATCTATAATTCCAAATAAATGAATTTTAATATTAGTAAGTTTTGAATAATTCATCAACTTTTCCAATATATGGCTACCTTTATGAAGGCCAAGAGCACCAATAAAAGCAACATTATACTTCTTTGTTTGAATCATTGGTTTTGCTAGATTTTTTTTAATATTAATTCCATGTTCTATAACAGAAATTTTTAAATTGGGAAAAGTTTTTTCAATTTCTAATTTTGCACTAACAGACGGCACAATGATTTTATCCACTTCTTTAAATAATTTCATCCATTCTTTTCTCCAAGAAGTGATATCAATATTTTCATTTAAACGATACTTTATACATTCTTGGCAAGTGTTGATAGAAGGATTATCACAGTATTCAATATTTTTATAAATCTTATTAATAAATGGGCAAACAGAATAATAGTCATGTAAAGTTAAAATTGTATAGATTTTTCTTTCTTTAATAATATCTCCAATATCAAAATAATGTTTAATTAAGTGATGGATATGTATAATACTAATTCCATAATCGTCAATAATATTTTCTAACATTTTCTTGTATTCACTATTGTAATAATTCAACACATGAAATTCATTTATTTTAGGAAAAGTAGTCACGCTTTCTGTCTGTTCCCAATAAGAATACAATTTATATACATCATCTTCTGGTGCTAAGACATGAAAATTATATTTATCACGCATACTAGTAATTAAGTCCATTGCATGCAAAGTAGTGCCTCCTAAACTGGTTTTACTTTCTTTCCAATCATGAATAATATATAAAATATTAGGCCTTTTTTTTCTATTTTCAATATTTATAGATACATTATATGCAATATGTTTAATTGGATTTATAGTACACCATAAATCTAATCTTTCTTTATATACAGGGTATTTTTTTGAAAGAATTTTTAGTGCTGAATCTATTAAATCTTTCTTTTCTTCTGCAAAAGATTGTGACTCCTTATGATAAATATAAGTATCATCACATAATAAATGTCTATATCCCTTATCTAGTGCTCGAAAACAAAAATCATTTTCTTCACCATAACCTCTTCCATAAGTTTCTTCATCAAAAAAACCAATATCATTTAACACATCACGTTTTATGTATAGACAAAAACCATGTCCTGTTGGAATTTCTGGATATTCACACATTGAACATTTCTCAACCAAATTGGCCATTTCGTCTAAAGTCATTCCTTTTGGAATATCATTTGGAACAAAACTATTAGGAACAGATGCTAAAGTTGCATTATTAGATAATGGGGTTACGGTAGCAATTTTTTGGTCACTATATGCACATTTTTGCATTTTCTCAATCCATTGTTTTGTAACTTCTGTATCTGAATTTAACAAAATTACATCATTCTTTGAATATTTCATTCCATAGTTGACTGTTCCAACAAAACCTTTATTTTTTTGATTATAAAATACATCTATAAAAGAATATTTCTTTTTATATTCTTCCAATTTTTCCTTAATACGTTTATCTGAACTTTTATCATCAATTAATATTAGTCTATTATTTTTAAAATCAGTATTTTTAATTACAGACTCTATACATGCAATTACGCAATCATAAGCATTATAAATTGGTATAATGATATCACATTTTTTCACTTGAAAACCTCCTGTTTTAATTAAATTTCCTCTGCAAATCCCTTTTCTAATTTTTTAAAAATCATTAATCCTATATTAAATAGTATACAACTTCCAAGTAATACCACTAAAAGTGATTTAATATGTGGCATAGATTTATAAAATAAGACATCTCTATAACAATTAATAATTACTGCCATAGGATTTAAATTTATAATCCAACTAAAAGAAGTATTTTTAAACATTTCTGCTGAATATAAAATAGGAGTAGCATAAAATAACATATTGATAAAAAAATTAATAATATATTCAGCATCTCTTATATAAACATTAATAGCACTAGTAATAAATATAATACCTTGTTGTAAAATATATTGGGTTATAATAATTAATGGTAAAAATAAAATATACCAACTAAATCCAATTCTGCTACATATTAAGAAAATAAATATAATTATACAAGAGATTAAAAAATTAATTAAACCACTTGTGTTAATAGATATTGGGAGAATTTCCCTGGGAAAATATACTTTTTTTATAATTCCGGCATTTATTAAAATAGTACTAGTTGCTTGCATAATAACTGTTGTGAAATAAGTCCATGGTAATATTCCAATTACGATAAATGTAACATAATTAGGTTCTGAACTTTTTAAAATAATAGGGAAAACAATTGCATAGATTAAAGCAGTTAATAATGGATTTACAAATGACCATAGAATTCCTAAAAATGATCCTTTATATTTTCCTCTAATTTCCTTTTTTACATTACTCTTCAATAGTTGTCGATAATTATATAAATTTATTAGTAAATCTTTCATTTTATCCACACACCTTTAAGTATTCCTCGATAACTTTATCTATTTTTCCATCCATAGCAATTTTTCCATTATTAAGCCATATAGCTCTATCGCAAAATGTCTTTAATGAATTCAAACTATGACTTACAATTACAATTGTCTTTCCACTATTCTTAAGCTCTGTTAATTTGGCAAAACACTTTTCTTGAAAGTGTTGATCACCTACTGCTAAGATTTCATCAATTAACAAAATTTCAGCATCTACATTAATAGCTATGGAAAAAGCTAGTCTCATATATTGTCCTGAAGAATAGGTTCTAACTGGACTATCTATTAAATCACCCAATTCTGAAAAAGAAATAATATCATTAATTCGATTATCTATTTCCCTAGCTGTAAGTCCAAAAATTGAAGCATTAAAATAGATATTTTCTCTTCCGGTAAAATCTGGGTGAAACCCTGCCCCTAACTCTAACAATGATGTAAGTTTCCCGTTAATTATTATAGTTCCTTCAGTAGGATAAATAATTTTGGTCATTAGTTTTAATAAAGTACTTTTTCCACTGCCATTTACTCCTATTAAAGCAACAGATTCTCCTTTTTGAATTGTTAAATCTATATTTTTTAACACTTCATGCATCTCAGATTTTTTATTTTTCCAAAATACTAATCTTTCTTTTAAAGTATAAGGTTTATCATAGAATAATTTAAACTTTTTAGAAATATTTTTGATTTCTATGGCTACAGTTTTATGATCTTGATTCTGTACTTTCTTCATCCAATCACTCTTTCTACTTTTAAAGTTATATTTTGTATCACTATCTTAAGTATAAACTAAAAAGTGACATATCTCAAGAAATATGGCACTTTTTATCATTAAAATGTTATTTTTTTTAAAACTTTTTCTTTTTTTAATTCTTGATTAAATCTATCAATTGCATCTTGCCAACTGGGAAGTCTTTGAAAACCGCAATTTTCCAATTTATCTTTATTTAATCTAGAATTAAAAGGTCTTTTTGCTTTTTGTGGATAATCACTAGTTAGTATTCTGTTTACTTTTACATCTAAGCCATTACTTTGAAATACATATTCTGCTAAATCAGCCCAAGAACAAAAACCTTCATTGGTTGCATGATAAGTTCCGTACTTTTCTGTTTGTGCCATAGCAACTAATAATTTTGCTAAGTCTACAGTATATGTAGGACTACCTATCTGATCACATATTACATTTACTTCAGTATGGTTTTCAGCTAGTTTTAACATTGTTTTGATAAAATTTTTGCCATTTATTCCAAATACCCATGAAATTCTAACAATAAAGGTATTGGGATTGATTCTAGTATATAATTCTCCTAAGTATTTTGTCATACCATAAACATTTTGTGGATTACAAAAATCATCTTCAAAATATTCGCTATTTTTATTTCCATCAAAGATATAATCTGTACTAATATAAATTAGTTTAGCATGAATTTTTTTACAGGCAATAGCTATTTGTTTTGTACCTATAGTATTGATCTGTTCACATAATTTACTTTCTTCTTCTGCTAAATCCACTTTAGTATAAGCAGCACAATGAAAAACGATATCTGGTTTTAAATTAATGATCGTTGTTTGAACTTCAAAAGGATCGGAAAGATCCATATCCTTATGGGTTAATCCGATGATATCATTATATCCCTGATTTTTTAGTTCTTTAATTATATCATATCCTAACTGACCACTAGTTCCTGTTACTACACATTTCATTTACTCACCTAATATCTAAATGAAATTCCTCTCTTTGTTAGTGTTGGATGTTTTTTATCTTTATCAGATAGAATTGGTTCTTCTCCTTCTGGGATTTGCCAATCAATTCCTAATTCCGGATCATTCCAAATAATACCTGCATCATTTTCATATGAATAATCGTTATCTACTACATAATTAAAAATAACATCATCTGTTCTTGTAATAAAGCCGTGTGCAAATCCACGTGGTACTAGTAATTGTTGTTTATTTTCTTCACTAAGTTTTACCATAATCCATTGCTTATAGCTAGGAGAACCTAATCTCAAATCTACAACAACATCATCTACTATTCCTCTAGTACACCTTACTAATTTTGCTTGTGTGTAAGGTTCTGTTTGAAAATGTAATCCCCTAATAGTATTTTTATGTTGTGTGCTAGATTCATTTCCTTGGACAAAATGATAAGAAAATCCCGCTTTTTTAAAAGCAGATTCATTATGACTTTCCATAAAGTAACCTCTATAATCGCCATGAACTTTTGGTTGTACAATAAAACAATCTACTAATTTTGTAGGAATCATAATTGTTCCATTTGCTAATTTTATTTCTTCCATAAAACCTCCTGATTTTTATATAAGATTTTTTCATCTTATATATTTATTATATATTTTATTAAGATTTCTATCAAGTTTTATCGTAAGTAATTTTAATTTTTAGTCTTTATAATAAAGGAAAAAGATATTTGCTACTATTAAGTGCTCTATATTTTATTTTCTTAAATCTTTCAAATAATAAAAAACGGTTAAAATTAATCTACTTATACAAGCTGTTGTTTTCAATAGAATTTTTTCTATCCAATTAGCATGATTATATGTAGTTTGAAAGTAATACTGACTTTGTTTCTGAATTTTTAATTTTTTAATCTTTTTTAAATTTTTATCAATGGAAACAGAATGATTATGAATTACTAAAATATCATTACATATCATAGTATTTAAATTTTTATCTTTTAGTTTTTTAGCTAAAATATTTTCTTCGTAATATAAAAATGTATTTTCATCTAAAAATTGAATTGTTTCTAAAGTTTTTGATGTTATTAAAAAGAAGCAACCACTTACTACATCTACAATACTAGTTTTACCTTCATAATGTTTTTCTTTATAAAAAATATATTTTTTTCTAAAAAAACGATGAATATAAATAAGATTAAGAAGACTATCCATCAAAGGGCTGGGGTTCTTCCATCCCCTATTTAACTTATTATTTTCTATAATGGTAGGTGCTACCAATCCAACATTTTCTTTATCTAATTCTTTTAATAAATTTTTGATGTCTTGTTCTTTATGTATAATGATATCCGCATTAGATATAATTATCTTACATGGTCCTAGTTCTTTTATTAATTTTTTACATCCAATGTTAATTGCACTAGCAAAGCCCATATTTTTTTTATTTTCTATTATTTCTATTTTTGGAGAAGATAATTGTTTGATTTGATTTTTTTCTATTTCTTTAGAATTATTGTCTACAATAATAATTTTATCTAAAATCTTATAATCTTTAATATTATTTATTAAATTGGTTATTGATTCTGAATCATTGTAATGAATTATAATGAATCCTGTTTTCAAATTATCACCTAATTTCATATTTATTGTAACATATTTTATATAAAATTTTTAAAAAAGTTAGTCATTTTGAAAAAAGAACAGATATTACTAGTAAGGGAAATAAAAAATATTTTCCTTAGATGGGAGTAGATCAATGATCACAGAAAAAATAAAAGAAACAAAAGAAACAAACAATAGAAAGGAATTACGATTTATCTCTTTATGTAGTGATACTACTTTTAAGTATCTGTATAAGAACCCTGATACTAG
>CANQKN010000009.1 GCA_947624515.1 uncultured Bacilli bacterium | reverse complement strand
ATATAGGACTCGAACCTATGACCCCCTGCTTGTAAGGCAGGTGCTCTAACCAACTGAGCTAATCGCCCAAAATATAAATTACCAACGACTTGACAGTATCAAATATACCATTTTGAAAAATATTTGTCAATACTAATTTAAACATATTTTTGTTTTTTTATTATTTTTCAGCAAAATATAAGATTTATATAAAAAATAAAATAATATAATATTAAATAAATTGCTCTTAAATAGTACCAAATATTATAATTTAATTTAACTCTTTTAGTTTTTCTGATATCCAATTAGGTAAATTTTCTTCTAATGGAGAAAAACCTCTGCCCTTTTCTTGTAAACAATTTTTTCTTCTTTGAATAGTTCTATAATTCATATTTTTTATGCTTAACTTTACATGATATGCTTCATCATCTGCTTCTACCACTTTTGCTCGAATTGTTTCACCAATATTTACATAGTCATTAATATTTTTAACAAACCCATCTGAAATTTCTGAAATATGAATTAACCCGCTGTAAAATTCATCTAAACTGACAAAAATTCCATATTTTTCTATCCCTGTTACTTGACCGGTTACAATTTTTCCTTTCTCATATTTTAACATTTTTACCACCTCTTAATACCAACTTTGTTTATTATAACAAAATTATGCAATATATTCAACTTTTGTTGAAATAAAAGTAGAGATAGCATATAATAATATCGGTGACTAAAATGAAAGAAACAGAAGAAAAAATTATATCTATAATCGAAAAAATTAGACCTTTTCTAATTAGTGATGGTGGAAATATTGAATATGTGAAATTTGAAGATGGCATTGTATATGTAAAAATGATGGGGCATTGTAGTGAATGTCCAATGTTAGATGTAACATTAAAAGATAGTATTGAATTAGCAATTACTAGTGAAGTGCCTGAAGTAATTGAAGTAAGAAATATAAATGAATAATTATACTTTTTTTATTATCCAAGGAATAACAGGCAAATTATATTTTTCTTCTAAAAAAATGCTAATTTCCCTTATAAAATTTTGAAATTCATCAGCACGATTTTCTAAATACAATAAATTAATATCATAATTATTAACTATCATTTCCTCTATATAATCAAAAAAGAAACTAGGAAATAAAATTCTAGCATACATTACTCTAAGACCATATCTAGAAAAATAATGCTGATGTAAATAGCTTTTCATGATATCTAAATCCCAAACTCTGTTTAAAAAGGTAGATTTTATATATTCGCTAACATCCCTACTAGCATGATCTATAATAATATTAGTAGGATCATAATAATCAAACAATTCATAATTTAATACCAAGCGATTATGAGAAACAACTAATTCATCGCTTTTTTCTTTTGTTTCCTCTCGCTCATTTTCTTTTAAATAAAGTAAAGCATTTTCAGCAATTCCAATAAAGTAATGAAATAAAGGATAAATTTTTTTATAACTATCATATTTAGTAGAAAACCATTCCTCAAAATAATCTATTTTGTTCTCCCATAATAAAATCCAAGGATAACGATTTAAATGAGAAAGTTTGCCATTTAAAGTAATAAATAAATCCGTTTTAATATCAAAAATACTGATTTTATCATTAGTAATTTTACTTAATTGAAATAGAACATAAGGTTTATTATCAATCCAAGTAATATAACTATTTTCAATATTGGGAATGATAACAAAAAAATAATTATAATGTTGCAATTGTGAGGAAAGTTCAGAATAATAATCTAACATATCAATATTATTGCATACCTTTAGCATATATTTTTTTTGTTCATTCGAAAAAAAATATTTTTCATTACTAAAATGTAAGTCTCGAATATGAAAATGATAATAGTAATTAATAAAGTTTTTCATATACATCTACCTATTTTAGAATATGAAAGAAACACTAAAAATATTAGTGTTTCTTTTACCTTATGCGACTTTTCTATTTATTTCACTCTCATGCTCATTTATATCAGAAGATGTTGTAGAATAGGATGCAGCATCATGAGTAAATTCAAATTGATTTAAAGCATCTAAAATTTGTTGACTATTAGCAATTTCATTTTCCACCTGTGACAACTTATCATTAGTAGAATTAATTCTATGTTTAAAATCTTCAATTTTCATCATACTTTGATCACGTTTATTATTTGCTTCAACTATTAAATCTTCATATTTTTTTCTAGTTGTTTCTAAAGTATCTGCCTGATCACTAAGAGCTTTTCTTATTTTCTCTTCTATCATCTTTTTTCGAGTTTCTGCTTCTTCTAATTTCTTTTGTACTTCTGTTTCTTCTATACTTAATTTATTTAAAGCTTCTTCCGATTGTATTGCTTCTTGTTGTGCTTGGTCAGCACGTACCATAGCATCTTGTACTAATTGTCTTATGCCACTAATTTCAGTAAACCTATTATTTACATCTATACTACTAGATGCAACTGTTGGATTAACAGTGGAAATATCCACCTTTTCTTTTACATTGGGATTCTCCATAAAAGAAGTGGAAGATTGTTCGAATTTGGCATGAGAAGAAATTCCCATAAACATATTTTCTTTCACACTAATAGGTTTACTACCACTATAAAGTGCATTGCCATTAATACTAGGAAGTATTGTATAATCAGATTTTACAGGTTCCATTGTAGGAATAGAAGTTGTTTGAAAAGGTACATTTTTTATATTTTTTGTACAATTTTGATAACTCTCATCTCTTAATTTTATCTTATTACCTAATAAGTCTGGATTATCAGCATGTTCCAATACAGTTTGTGTAATATCGTTCATTTGCATTATATTACCACCTTTCTAGTCGTTCTTTGAAAGTTCTCTTAATACATCTTTAATTCTTGACCACTCTTCATCACTTGCAATTGATCCAAGTTTTGGAATTTCTCCACTACGGTCAACACTAGATACATAAATTGTAATATTATTGTTCTCATCTCTTTCATTACGAGTATAAACAGCATATTCTTTTTTAGTATCGTTAAATTCAAAACAAATTAATAACTCTACTTCTTCTTTTGTTCCATCTTCTTTAGTGATTGTAAGTACTTTTTTTGTTTGATTAGTTTCGTTCATATTTTATCCTCCCCTTTACTATCATTTACTATCTATAAACATTTTATCATATTTTGTAAACAATTCAAGTGTTTTCATCATTTTTTTTGGGGGATTTCTTTAATTTTTTCTAAAATGAAATAGCGACAATCATAACTACAGAAATTTTTTAAATAATCTAAAATCTTATCATAATCATTCCATTCTTTCCAGTGGCTATTTTCTTTATTACAAAAGCCTTTTAATCTAAGCTTATCATAAGAATAATCCCCCAAAATATAATCAAATTCTTCAAAATAATCTGTATATTTTTCTTTTATTTCTTCTAAATAGAATGCATTTTTGTAATCTTTTATCAATTCATATTCATTATTATCTAAGACTATCTTTTTCATTTTGATTCTCCATTTCAATAATCTTTATTCTTATTCATTATATCATAATTTTATAAAGAGCCAAAATAATATTTCTTATTGTAAAGGAATTGAATATAAGGAAGAATCTTTTACTAAACCACTACCATAATAATTAGGCACAGTACCCTGTATCATTTTAATAGCAATAGGAATATCACAATTTAATACCATTTTATCTGTCATAAATGGTAAAATAATTTGAGCAGTCATTTGAAGTTTAACACCAATCTCAACTAGAGCATTATTAATACCATATTGTGTAATTTTTGTTGTGATGTTGCTATTGACATCTCCAATATAATGAAGTCTAATAGGAATATTAGGACCAATATTTGATAAAAGAGAATTCTTAGTAATTGCTCCCATAGGAATGGTAGTAATAATTCCTTTTTTTAAATTTTCAATCCGATCTTCAGGCAAATCCATATCATAAATACCAATAGCATCCAAATCCCCTTCTTCTAATAATTTTAAATGATTTTGTACTACACTAGTTGCAATATTAAGAACTTGATTCACAATAATAGGATTAAAATCGACAGTTTGTATTTCCCCATTATTACTAGTAATTGTATCAAATAATTCTTCTGTATTAATTTTGTCTTCTAAAACTTGTGCAATAGCTTTATTAACAATAATTGTTGAAAATTTACCAATTTCTAATTCTGCCGTTTCAAATAAAATAGGTGTAATTCGATCACTAATAAAATTTAAAAAATAAATAACTGTTACGATAACTAAAATGAAAGTAATAATAAAAAGATTTTTTCTTTTATAGTGTCTATTTCTTTTTAAATGAATTTTTTTTCTCATATTTTTCCTTCTCTTCTATTTAAGTATATGAAATTAAAAAAAAAGTAGAAAAACTCTACTTTAATTTTACTTACCTAAAAGATAGGGATAGGATAAAATAAAAATTTTCTATTTAAATGAATCGAAATATGATATAACCAATAATAATCAAAACAATGGTTACTAAAACAATCAGAAATATCTTTTTACCAATTGACATTTCTTTTTCTTCAACAAACGAGCGATCTTCTTCATTCATATCATTTAAATCAAAATCTTTTTCAGATAAATCCATAGATTTAGTATAAAAAGATTTATCCATCTCTTCTGTAGTTGAATCTATCACTGATTGATCTTCTAAATCTTTTAACATTTTATCAGAAATTAGTGTTTCTGTTTCACTGGTTGGAAGTAAATCATTTAATAATTCATCATCTATTTTTTTTCGTAAACTATTAGAAGTAATGGTATGAATTAACTCTTCTAAATTTTCTTCTTCTGCTTTAGACATTTTTTTCTTCTGTTCATGATATTGTTTTAATTTTTCCTGATTTAAATCAGATAAAATATTATATTCAACTGATTTCAGATGACGCTTCTTTTCAATTTCGTCAGAACTAGTTCTATTCTTTTTAGCATTTTCTAACACATCATTTATATTATAATTTTTCTCTTCTGTATAAAAAGGCACAGAATCTACATTAGAACTAGAATAATCTTTCTTAGATGTAGAATCTAAATTTTCAGAATTCAATAACCTATTTTTTTGAAATTCTTCTCTTTTGCCATGTGTATATGTTCTAGAAACATTATCTAAATCAATAGCATTATTGTTTTGAATATTCGTAAAGTCAACAAATACTTTATTTGTATATAGTTCATTATATAAATTCTGATTTTTCTTACTACGGCTTTGAGTATGAGTTGTAGATTCTGAATGATATTTGTCCATTCTACTTACCATAATATCACGCCACTTTCTATCATAATTAATATTATCATATCATAAAATATACAAAAGAGAAAGTTTTTCTAACAAAATTAATAATATAGAATTGTTATTTTATTTTTTTTTGTTATAATGAAAGTAAAGGAGGAAGTTGTTTTGAAAGCAAAAGTAAAAAAAGATACTTGCATCGGTTGTGGAGCTTGTACTACCATTGCAGATCAAATTTTTCAAATTGGTGATGATGGATTAGCAGAAGTAATCAATCCTACAGAAGCAGAAAAAGTTCAAGAAATTCCAGAAGAAGAAAGAGAAAATGTAATGGATGCTGCTGAAAGTTGTCCAACTGGTGCAATTGAAGTAATAGAATAAAAAAAGTGGAAATGAATCTTTTATTCATACCACTTTTATTTTTTGCTAGCTAAAACATAAAGTTTACTAATTTCTTTATTACTAAGTTTTCGATATTCTCCAGAATTTAATCCTTTGGTTGTTAAAAAAGCAATTTTTTCACGTTTTAATTTTTCTACATGATACCCAACAGCTTCAAACATTTTTTTGACTTGGTGATTTTTTCCTTCATGAATCGTAATTTCAACAAAAGAATGATTCGTTTTAGAATCAACTTTTTTTATTTTGACTTTACTAGCAACCATTTTAATATTATCTACTATAATCCCATGCTCTAACTGGTAAATAGCTTCCCCTGTTAAAATTCCTTCCACTTTTGCCATATATACTTTATCAATTTCATTTTTAGGATGCATAATCATATTAGCAAATTCTCCATCATTAGTAAGAAGTAAAACACCAGTAGTATCATAATCAAGTCTTCCAATAGGATAAATTCTTTTTTTAGTTGCAATTAAATCTATAACTGTTTTTCTATTTTTATCATCACTAGTAGTAGTAACAATTCCACGTGGCTTATTTAATAAATAGTATTCTTTTTCTTCCGACATAAGTTTTATTCCATCGACTTCTACGATATCTTTATCAGATACTTTAGTTCCCAATGTTGTTACAACTTGTCCATTTACAGTTACTTTTCCAGCAAGAATTAATTCTTCTGCTTTTCTTCTAGAGCAAATGCCACTATTTGCTATTACTTTTTGTAATCTTTCCAACAAAATCACCTCTATCTAATTTTCTTATGAATAAAACTTTTAACTTCTTCCATATCATCAGTAATATGGGTATAAGGTAAAGAATCAAATACAATGTTACCATATTTAGCATTATAATCATAAATTCTAGAATCCAAAATGGAAATAACGGCAGTATCAGTTTCACTTCGTATAGCTCTACCCGTACCCTGTCTTAATTTCGTAAGCATTTCTGGTAAATAAACCTGTAAGAAACCATCTTTAAATTTACTAGCCTTATAGTCAATAACAGGATCTACTACTGGAAATGGTAGTTTGGCAATAATCACTTGGCTAAGAGAAATACCTTTAATATCAATTCCTTCATAAAAGGATCCAGTTGCAAAAAGGCAAGAAGAAATATCTTCTTTAAATTTTTCCTTTAATAAGTAAGCAGATGCTGTATCTTTTTGAATATAAATAGAAAAAGGAAAATCCTCTAGCTGGAGTCTATTATAGACCTCATTCATATCATTTTTGGAAGTAAATAAAACTAATGTTTTTCCATCTGTAAGCATAATCAATTCTCGGATATAATTCGTAAGATCCTCTATATATTGTTTCCTATTCTTAGGAGAAGCGATTTCTTTTGGACAATATAAAATAGTGTTTTCTGAATAATTATAAGGAGATTCTTGGGGGAACTCTTTTAATACTTTTTTTCCTATTATTTTATCTAGCCCTACTTGACTAGAATAATAGTGATAATCATCATTTCCAACCAATAAAGTTGCACTAGTTAAAACAATACCAGCATGTGTTTTGGCAAGTAATCCTGCTGATAGCTCATCAATTTTTTTAGGGGCATAAGTAAGTCTTAAATACTTTCCTTGAGAATCAATAAAATCTACCCAATAAATATTTTTACTTTTATCTTGCTTTAAAATATCAAAAAGGACCTCTTTAACACACAACAATTCATCGAATGCTCTTGTATCTACTTTATAAATTCCTAATTTTTCTTTTTCTCTTACTAATTGAGTAACTTCATCAATCAAAGTAATTATCTTTTTAATTACCTCCATTAAGTGATTACCACAATGAAATCTAACACGAGTATAGTCAATATAACTATCAACCGATCCTTCAACCTTTTTTATTTCATTTCTAGCACTTGCTCGAAGTCTAGTAAAAAATTCTGTTAAATAATCAAAATATGATTGAGGTGGTAATAAATTTTCTTGATAATCAGAAACACAAGAATAAAGACGATATAATAAAGACTCAATATATCTTTTATCAATAGCAAGAACATAAGAATTACGTATTTTTTCTTCTAAATTATGAGCTTCATCAATAACGATAACTTTATCTTTTTGAAAACTTCGATACTCTTCATCTTTCTTTAGATCCTGAATTAAAAAATCTTGATTCGTAATAATGACTTTAGCCTGATTATATTTTTCTCTTTCATCCACTAATTTACAATTGGCATAATAAGGGCAAGCCATTGTACTACAGGTTCGAACATTAAAATTTTTCCACATTTGATCACTAATATCTAGAAAATCTTTACGATCAATAGATTCTTTTTTTAATACTTCATCCAAAATATAGCGATATTTTTCATTCCCTGTACTTTTTAAAAAATCATTTAAACGTTTTCGACAAAGATAATTATTTTTTCCTTTAACAAGACTAACTTCGATGTGATCCATTCCTAATATTTCGCTAACTTTTTTAACATCTTCTAATAGCTGTTCCTGCAAGGCAATTGTTGAAGTGGCAATAATAAAACCTTGAAAAGTAGGATCATCTTTAATAGACTGAATAAGGGGTATCAAATAGGCATAGCTTTTACCAATACCAACTCCTGCTTCTATTAATAGAATTTGACGATCTTTAATCGTATCAATAATGCTATAAGCCATACTACGCTGTCCATCACGATATTCTAAAAATTTACTATTTTGAATTTCATTAAAAAAAGCATCAACTTTAAAAAATAAATCATCACTGACTTCAATCAATTCTTCTTTTTTCCAAATTTGATCCATATCGCCCACTCCTAAACGATTGGATTATATCACATTTTTACAAAAAAAACACTAGTTTTAGAAAAAAAGACCAATTAATAAAACACTCATAATTAAAGTTACAAAATCAGCAAATAGACCTGCTTTTAGGGCATAACGAATATTTTTAATTCCAATACTTCCAAAATATAAAGAAATTACATAAATAGTAGTATCGGTTGCTCCTTGCATAACAGAAGCTATTCTACCTAAATAAGAATCTACACCATAATTTTTAATTAGATCAATCATAACTGCAAAACTAGCATTTCCTGAAATAGGACGAATCATAGCCATAGGAAGAATTTCTACTGGTATGCGAAAGATATCAAAAACAGGTTTTAAAAACAAAAAGAAATGATCTAATATTCCACTTTTTAATAACAGATTAATTCCAAAAATCATACCAATAAGATATGGAAAAATGCTAATTCCCATACTGAAGCCTTCTTTTGCACCAGCTACAAATTCATCATAGACATTTACTTTCTTAATAATAGCTACGATCATAATCACAAAAATAACTCCAGGAATGAAATAATTTCCAATATTAACTAAGTTCATTTTTTTTACTCACTTTCCATAAGAAACGATCCATTAAAAGAGCAAGAATCGTATTGATAATAGTAGCAATTACTGTAACTAATATGAGATCAGTTGGACAGATACTTCCATACATTTTTCTTACTGCAATAATATCTGTTGCTACTAAAGTAACTCCACTAGTATTTAAAACCAAAAAAGTAATCATACTACGCGTAGCCGTTTTTTTATCTTTATTTTTCTCTTGCATACATTTCATTGCCTTTAAACCAAAAGGAGTAGATGCATTATGAATTCCTAGCATATTAATCGTTAGATTGGAAGCAATATAACCTAAAGTTTCATCATTTTGATCAATTTCTGGAAAAATGACTCTAAAAAGAGGTCTCATACATTTGGATAAAAAATCTAAAATACCTGCTTTTTTTGCTATATTCATAATACCACTCCAAAGAATCATCATCGGAAACATTGCTAAAAACAACTCTAAACTAGTACTACCACAAGAAATAATTTCATTGTTAATCACTTCTGTTCTTCCTGTTACAAAAGCATAAGTAATTCCTATTAAAATAAAACTTGCCCATATTTTATTAATCAAATAACCACGACCAAACTCTAGCAAAAATATTCTTTTTCTTAGAAGATACTCTTACATAAATTTTCTCACGATAAATTTCTTCACCTGCCAATTGTACACTTACGATCCCTACTTCATCTTGATCTTGATACTGTGCTAATTTTGTTATCTTGACAAATACTTTCACATTTTCTTTTTCTACTTCAGTTAAAGGATAAGTAAAATTTTCTTTGATATAAACTTGATTAGGATAATAAGCATCGTCAATTTTAAACTTTTTAGTATCTAAAATTACATAATTTTTATAATTTCCAAAGCCATAATTATACATGGTTTCATGAGAAGTATATTCATTGCCGTCATTTAAAGTAACAGCTGTTAAATTAAGACCATTATGGCTAGCATTGGTTACTAAAGTTCTACCTGCACTGGGAGTATAACCTGTTTTTCCTCCGGTTGCATAAGGATAACTTGTCAGTAATTTATTGCGATTATTCCAAACATAACTTTTTTTATCTGTCTGAACTGTATATTTTTTTGTACCAACAATTTTCATATAAGTTTCGTTATGGGAGGCATAACTAGATAACAAGGCCATATCATAAGCAGTAGACTTATTTTGAGTAACTTCATCCAAGCCATGAGAATTATGAAAAACAGTATTTGTCATACCAATTTCTTTGGCTTTTTGATTCATCATTTCTACAAACTTTTCTTCTGTTCCACCAATAAAAGTAGCAATCACGATAGCAGCATCATTACCACTTCTTAACATTAAACCATATACCATATCTAAAAGTTTCATTTTTTCTCCCAGTTCAATATAAATGTTAGAACCATACATTGTTAATACTTCTTCTCCTACTGTTACTGTTTCTTCTAAACGTCCTGATTCAATGGCAAGGATAGATGTCATAATTTTGGTAATCGAAGCAATCAGTCTAGGATTATTGGGATCTTTTTGATATAAGACACGCCCACTATCACTATCCATTAAAACACAACTTCTACAACTTAAAGAAAGTCCTAATACAGAACTAGGAAAAAGCATTACAAATAATAAAAATACTATCATTACCTTTTTCATAACTTCACCTAAAAAAGTATATGAAAAAAAGGATCTATTTAGTCCTTTTTCTAGTCACAATATTTATCAAAAGTAGCATTCATCATACTACACTCCCGATAGGGGCCTGGAATACAAAAAAGTGAATTTTTTAATGTATTGATATCTCTATCGATACAAGAACCACAAATATTAGTATCAGCTTCTGCAGCATCACAACATGTAAAACCCTTTGCATCCAGTATAGAAACACATTTTTTAATATGTTCTTCCTCTTCTTTGATTTCTTCTAACAAATCTTCCATCATTTTCTGATTTTCATATTGTCTTTGTATGGTATCTTTTATTCCATTACTATGGATTTCTAAATTACTAGCTATAGATGCTGGCTTCATTAAATTCACTTTTTGTAATTGTATTCTATAAGTGCCACCCATATGTTGACACTTCCCATCTTCGTAATTTAAAATACCCATATCACAAATTTCAGGATCAAAAGTTTCTATAATTTCTGCACTTAAAACATTTCGATAAGGAACTCCATTATCCGTAAATAAAGGAACATAATGAAATTTAATATCATTCACATAAACATTATAATCTCTAACATCAAAATTAAATTTTTTTAATGTATTTAGTACTCTGATTGCTGTTTTTTTTAATAAATTTTGAAGAAAAGAAAATTCTTCATAAGTATCCCAATCTAGATCACTCTCATTATGAATACCAGTTTCCAATATAATATGACATTCTAGTTCTTGATTCTCATCCATACTACAAGTATAGATATCATCATAATCTTTATCTTTCTTTAATTCTTCCCATAGTTTACTATAATAACTCTGATTATCGATATTCTTAATATCTTGATTATTCTTAACAGTATTTAATAATTCTCTTTCTTTTGTGCTATCAATATATTCTACTGTTATATAATTTTTCTTTTCAATATTTAAACTTTCAGTAGTTCTAACTTTTACACCATTTGAAACATCATAACCATTTTCTTTCGATACACGATAAATAGTTTCAAGGCTTTCATTCAAGTTTTTACCTTTAAGATCTAAATTATTATATAAATTCATACAATCATCATTTAAACAAGCAATATCACGAATTTCATTGTTTTTTATGGTCATAACTAATGATGGATTTATTTCTACAAACACATAGGATATTTTTTCCTGATTCATTTGATTAATTGTCTTATTTATTTTTTTAGTATTGATTTCATCTAGTTTATAAGTAATAAATTGATAGCACATGAATAATACTATGAGCCCTAAAATTCCTAATAATAAATTTCTAACAATGTGTTTTTTCTTCTGAAATTCTATTATGATTAAACCATATTTTTCAATATCTTCTTTCTTAAATTTCTTTATCAAATTCTCATAAGAACTATTGCCAAATAATTTCTTATTATAATCCGGTTCGAACTTTTCTAACTTAGATACTTTTTTTACCTGACCTTTTATCTTTTTTCTACCATTTATTAATAAAATCTTATCTTTTTTATGAATCATTTTATTCGTATCATTATTTAATTGTAAAACAGCCCTTTGTTTTCCTTTTTTGATATTTTTATATTCTAGCTGTTCTACTGTTATTTTATGAGTAATCATTTTATCACATCCTTTACTTCTGTTTCATTATAACATAAAAAGGCAACACATACGCGGATTTGCCTATAAAGATAATTTAATTTTTAATAAGAGATCGTTTTTAGAATTTCCATTCCTATTTTTGATTGCTGTTCAGTTAATCCAGCATTCCAAGAAAATAAGTTTTCACTAGAAATATCAATAAATTCCCAATTAGATCTACCATCGTAATATCCCACTGTTGCTTCTACTCCATTGTTTAACTTTAATTTTTCAGTTGTTAAAAAAGTACCACATACACCTGTAGGATCTTTTGTTTTTCTTAAACTTAAGTAAATATCCTTCTGATTTTTATTTGGATATAAATGAATTTCGTCTAATACATCATCTGATAACTCATCAATTGTTTCATATTCCCAACTATCAGGAATTTTAACAGAGATCGTTTTTTCTTTATTTAAATAAACTATTCTTTCTAGCATCTTATTTTCACTATTAAAATCTTTTTTAGTAGAAACAAATTCATGATGTGAAAAAACTGTAATAATACTAAAACCAACTGCTACCATTATGATACATATGCCTAATATAAATGGGATTTTTTTTCTTAAATTCACTATTGTTCTCTCCTTTCATTATTTTACTACAATGCTTATTCAATAATTTATAAATAATACTTTAAAATCAATCTTCTTTACAAGTAACAGTATAACAGATTCTATTAAAAATTGAAATAGATCTTTTATCACAAAAAAAGAAAACAAATCTAAGATTCATTTTCTAATAATATAATCCATGTAATTTTTGTCTATCAATATCACTAATATCATCTAATTTCCACTCATCATCTTTTTTCGTAAGTGTAAAATTAATTGTATATTTTACTTTATCTTTTACATCTTTCATCTGTTTGATTTTATAATCTAAAAATTTTTTAGAATCAATTGTTTCTTTATCATCTTTTAGAAATTCCTCACGATTAGTTGTTAGATAAGCTTCAGCATTACTAATTGCTTTTCCATAATCATATACTTCTACCTCTACTTCAACAATTGCAGTATCGCCATCTTCCTTTTCATCTTTAATCTTATAACTTAGATTTTGATATTGCTTCTTCATCAAATCACGATATTCTTCCTTTTGATCATCTACCATCGTACCAGCATCTTGAATCACATCATTCAATTGATCTAATACTTCTTTATCTTGTGTTTGATATTTACTAAGAAACTCTTCTACTTTCTTAGTTGGTGTATTCATCATATTACCACAACCAACTAATAAAAAGATAACAGCAATACTTAAGAAAATTTTTTGAAATTTTTTCATGTTTCTCCCTCCTCTAGTAATAGCGTTACCAAAAAATGCATTTTTATACAGAAATTAATAGGAATAGTACTATTTTTTTTAAAATTATGCTAAAATGATACCAGGAAGTGATATCATGAAAAAAACGATTTTAACAGGAATTCGTCCAACAGGAAACTTACACTTTGGTCATTATTTTGGTGCTACTCGAAATTGGGTAAAACTCCAAGATGAATATGAATGTTTTTTTGAAATTGCCGATGTGCAAGCATTAACAGACAATTTTCAAAATCCAGAAAAAGTAAGAAAAAATGTTTATGAACTAACTCTAGATTTATTATCAGTTGGCATTGATCCTAAAAAAGCACATTTATTTATTCAATCTAAAATTCCTGAAATTGCTGAATTAACTGTTTTTTATTCTAACTTAGTAACGATGGCTAGACTTTATCGTAATCCGACTGTAAAAACAGAAATTGCTCAAAAAAAAGCTTTATTTGGTAATGATGGTGAAAGTGTCACCTATGGATTTGTTGGCTATCCAGTTAGTCAAGCAGCTGATATTACTGCCCTTGGTGGTACTTTAGTTCCTGTTGGAGAAGATCAATTACCATTAATTGAACAATGTCGTGAAATTGTTCGTAAATTTAATTCAATTTACGGTGTAACTTTACAAGAACCAGAGCACTTATTAAGTCCTACTCCACGAATTAAAGGTTTAGATGGTAAAGAAAAAATGGGAAAGAGTTTAGGAAATGCTCTTTATCTAAATGATTCTAAAGAAGTGGTAAAAGAAAAGATTATGAATGCTGTTACCGATCCTAGTAAAATTAAAAAAGATGATCCTGCAAATCCTGATATCTGTATGGTATACTATTACCACAAATTAATTAATAATCCTAATTTAGAAACCGTTTGCAAAGAATGTAAAAATGGTACTCGTGGATGCGTAGCATGTAAAAAAGAATTGATTGACAAAATAGAAGAATTTCTAACACCAATTAGGGAAAAAAGAAAATATTATGAGGAACACTTCGATGAAGTAAAAGAAATTTTAGAAGAAGGTAGCAACGAAGCTAGAAATCGTGCCAAAGAAACAATGAAAAAAGTAAAAGCAAGTATGAAGATTGATTATTAATCTATACTTGCTTTTTTTGATTGGTTAATTTTAAAAGTTGATAGATTCCAATATGTTTTTGATCAATGGTTGTTTTCATACTGTCTAATAAATCTTTTTCCATTTGTTTGTAAGAAGTATCTTGTTTATCAAAATATTCTTCATAAAGAAAACGAAGTTTTCCATAATTTTTTTTACGATAACTATCTTCTACTTCTTTCATCAAATACTTACGAATCAAAATTTCATTACGAGTAAAAAAACGATTTTCTAATACTTTATCTTTAATTTGATAATTGATTGTATAAAATTCTAAATTACTAGCCAGAACAGCTATTTCTTCTTCTTCATCGATTAATAGTTTACTTTTATAGATTGGTTTTCCTTCTTGATTAAATTCAATAGCCAAAGCACGTTCTCCATCTGAAAATAAAGAACAGTAATCCATAATTTTTACTTTTTTACTCGTATATACTTCACAAGTACGATAAATTTTTAATAAAAAATCACGATCTATAATGCCATCATAATATAGTAAATGGTCAAACATTTCTCTTTCTACATGAATTAATTTAATTCTTTTAATATTTTCAATGGAATCATTTGGTTGCCATTCATAGAAATCATAAACCACTTCACAATCACAAAAATTTAGTAAAATATCATATATGTAAATCAACTTTTTCGCTTCCCTTCGTAAAAATGATAATAGATACTATGAAAAACCCTAAAATAGAAAATAGACATTCAATTCTACTAAAAATAAATTTAGTATAATCTAAAAAACTATATCCCATACTCATTAAATTCATGTAGGTGATGATATAAGTAAAGCCAATAACCATAAGTCCAAAGCCCACTAAAAAGAAAAAACTACGAACCATATTACCACCTAATTTATTGTATTAATGAGGAGTCATTTATATTATTAATTTTTTTAGACTTTTTATACGAAAGAAAAATAATAGAAATAAAAAAAGTATTTCAAAACACTTTACATCTTTTTCAATAATCGTTCTTTTTTTCTTTCAAAATCACTTGTACAATTACGACTTAAAAACAAAACAACAATTCCAAATAATGTTGGTAAAATTAAAAAGAAGACAATTGGTAACAATCTCTTTACCTCTGCATAAACCAAGCAAGGAATTAAGATGATTTCTAAAGCTAATAAAATGAATAATGTAATCAGTAGAATTTGATTCCAATTTCTTTTTACTACTTTATTTGATTTTTTATTTTGAACAACATTCTTTTCTTTTTTCATAATATACTCCTACTTATTCTTTTTCATTAGATCATATAAATAATAACAAGAAGATAAAAAACCACCTAAAGTAGCAATTAACATGTCTGTCATCGTATCTGTAACACCCGAGGCTATAACTTTTTGTGCATCACTATCAAAAATCATATCACAGATAAATTCAAAGTACTCCCAACAAGCTGCTACTCCGATAGTAGTCATTATCATAAATAGAAAGCCAATCCATTTATATTTTCTACTTATTAATTTGTTTTTTTGTAACAAGATAAAAGCAACAATACCCGTAAAAACACCAGATGCAAAATGGACAAATAAATCAAACCACCAAACTTTGGAATAAAAATTTAATAAACATCCCATTACTAGTGCTAGTAATAAAAATAAATAATACAAAAAGATGAGTAGTTCATTCATATGATATACTTTTATCTTATCTAATAAATATGGTACCATACTTAGTGGAAAAATGCAAAGTGTAGTTAATAAACAAGTTAATTTTAGTTCTTGAGAACTAATCAAATTGTATACCATAAAGCAAATCAAAAAGACAAACAACAAACTATTCACTACTTGTAGTATTTTTTTCAGAATGATCATCTCCTAATTTTGCAACTTCTACTTGATTAATCATATCAAATTTCTTAGATATTTTTTCGGTAGTTACATAGACATTCTCAACATCCTTATTAACAGTTTGAATACTTTTAGCAAGTTTATCCCATCGCTCTTTATAACGAGAAAATTCCATTCCTAATTTATTTAATTCTTCATGAATAATCGATGTATATTGATCTCTTTCAATATTTTTAATAATCATTTGAATAACACTTAAAGTAGAAATTAAAGTGGTTGGAGAACAAATCCATACTTTTTTACGATAAGCATAATCCAAAATATCAGGATGATAGGCATTAATCTCGGCAAAGATTGCTTCAGCAGGTAAAAACATAATAGCTTGATCAGCTGTTTCCCCAGGAATAATATATTTACTACTAATAGCATCAATATGTTTTTTAACATCCATTTTAAATTGTTTCTCATGAACCATTCTCTCGGTAGAAGAAATTTTCTTATCGACCATAAGTTGATAGTTTTCAAGAGGAAACTTAGAGTCAATCACAATCGTACCTAATGGTTCCGGTGCATATAAGACACAATCGGCTATTGTAGTATTCGATAAAGTATGCTGTAATTGATAAATTTTATCATTGACTCCAAATACATTTTCTAGAATATGTTTTAAATTGACTTCTCCATAAATACCACGAGACTTTTTATCTGTTAAAATACTTTGTAAAGATACAATATCACTAGATAAGTTTTCAATTTTCTTTTGAGCTTCATCAATTTTACTAAGTCTTTCTAAAACAGAGGTAAATGTTTTATTGGTTTTTTCAAAATTCTGATCCAATCTTTCATTCACTTTATCATTAATGGCATTTAATCGTTGTTCCATTTTATCATTTAGATTCGTAAAATCTTGATTCATTTCTTTCGTAATATTTACTTCAAATCTACCTAGTCTTTCAGTCATATCACTATTATCTTGCTTTCTAAATAAACTAATAATTAATAATACTAATATGATAACTAATAACACAATCACTACATATTCCATAATACACCTCTACTATTTTATTCTATTATTTTACTTTTAATTTATTTTCGACAAACTTAGATATAAAAAATGCAAAGACTAATAATCCAGCTATTTTAAATAAAATCGTAATATCTGTTAAACTTTCTAAGAGTGTCGTTCCAATATATCCCCAAAAATAAACCATCACTATTTTACCAATAATAATCGCCATAAAAAATTTTTCTATTTTAATTTTTGAAAGTCCAGCTGCAATATTAATGAAAAAGGCTGGTGAAAAAGGAATAGCAATTAGAATAACTAAATTACTAAAACGAATATGAGAAACTATTTTCATAATATTTGATAATTTTTGTTGATCTCTTCTTTTAATAAATCGTTCTAATTTTTTTTGAAAAAAATGACGAAATAAGATAAAAGACAACATACAACCTACAATGGTAGAAAGCCAAGAAATGATAAAACCAAAGAAAGACCCAAAACTAACCATGTTTAATGTAATAAATACAGAAAGTGGTAGCATTGGTAAAATAGACTCTAAAATAATTAGTACTACACCTGCAATTGGTCCAAATCCCATTAATATTTCGGTTGAATAAGTAACAAATGTATCTATGAGTTCTTTCATATCTTCACCTTTTATTATTATAGTACAGAAGTAAAAATATTAAAAGCAAAAGAGAAATTTTTAAGAAAAAAGTACCTACATTTTTGTAAGTACTTCTCTATTATTTTTGAAAATCCTTTAAAACTAAACCTTTCTTTAACATTTTATGTCCACCGATTGTAAATTTAATCTTATTTTCTTCCTTTGGTTGAATCAAATGGGCATGTAAACGTTTTAAAGAAGCTCCTGAAAGAGAAGGATCACCAAATCTGAAACATAATGCTCCTCCAGGAATATTATATTTAATAGATAAATCTAACACAATATTTTGTAAATCCAACCACATTTCTTTCGTAATATCTTCTTTTTTATAAATAGGATTTCGGGCAATAATTAAGAATTGCTGTTCTACTCCTTCATAAGGAAATCTATTAGGCGAAATATACCAATAGTCAGTCATATATAAAATTTCTTGATTAATAATTTCAGGATCTAATGGATCTTTATTTTGTCCTTCTAAATCCATCATAATATCTAATTGTTCTTGATGACGAGCATTTGGTGGATAGATATATTGAAAAGAATCCATATCTGGATAGTTTACTGATTTATTATCCTCTAAGACTTCTTCTTTTAAATGAATTTGAGTAACTTTAATTCCTTTTTTGGCAGCAAGTTCATGAGAGCGTTTACTCCAATTTCTTTCTGGATGATCTTCTAAATAAAAGATTTCTTTAACGCCTTTATCAATTAAAACTTTCATGCATTTGTCACAAGGAAATAAAGTAGTCCAAATAGGAGTATTTAATAATGGAACATCACCAAGTTTTTTCAATAAATTCATCTCAGCATGTTCAGTAGTTGCATAATATAATTCAGTACGATTGATAATATCATATTTAGGAATGTTAAAATCACTATGATTAGCACCAAAATACCATTTACCATCCCAAAAACAAGCTGTAGAAACAGGACAAACAACATCAGTAGAATCTTTCAAATTCTCAAATAACATTGGTAATGGTTCTTCCAAATCATCCGTAAATCCTACTCTCGTTTTCATTTCTTCAATCATAGCTAGAACCTGTTCATAAGTTCCCTTTAATTGCTTTCCTTTAGAGGAAATCATAATTTTTCTAATCTTATCAGATGTTGAACTTTCAGATTGTCTAGGTAAAATAGCTACTTCTTTACAGAATTCTTTCAACTCAGTGATTTGTTCTTCCGAATAATTTTCTTTAATAGCAATTAAGACATCTGGTTTTACTGATTTAATCAAATTCCATTTTGGTTCGTTTGCTTCTTTCACAATAACACTATCAGCAATATTTAATGACTGAATAAATTCATATCGTTCCTCTTCTGGAATAATTGGTCTATCATTTCCTTTGCGTTTTTTGATTTTCTCATCGCTATCCATCGCAACGATTAAGTAATCGCATCTTTTTCTTGCCTCTAAAATATATTTTAAATGTCCTAAATGAAATAAATCCCAAGATCCTTGTACAAGACCAACTTTTTTTCCATTTTGTTTCGCATTTTCCACATTCTGTAACAGTTCCATATTCATTTTTTTGATTAATTCTTCACTGATCATGACTAAATCCCCACTGGAATATCTTTGATTTTTTCATGTGGATGATAATCACTTAATTCAAAATCATCTTTACGATAATCAGATATTCTTTCATGTTTTTTTACTAATTTTAAAGTTGGTAAAGCACGACTTTCTCTTGATAAAATTTCTTCTATCCAAGGTAATTGATTTTCATAAATGTGGGCATCAGAAATCATATGGACAAATTCACGAGGTTCTAAATCTAAAACATCAGCCATTGCTAATAGTAATGCAGAATATTGTACCCAATTGGTAACACATCCAACTAAAATATCACAACTTCTTTGTATCATGACCATACTAAGTTTGCCATCTAAAATTCTAAAATGAATCCAACCATGGCATGGAGCAACAACTACCTTTTGTTGATGATCAATATTTCTAATAGTATATTGAGGAATCCAAGGAGAAATAAAATGTGTTTTTAATTCAGGTCGTTCTTTCATTTGTTTTGTGATTTCTTCAAATTGATTAAATCCTTTTCCATCTAAAGTTGGAAAATTAGCAAAAGCAGCACCATAAGAACCAGGTCCTAAATCGCCTGTTTCTAAACCTCGTTTGGCACATTTCTTTTCGGTAACCCAGGCTTTCCACCATTTACATCCAAACTCTTCTAACTCTTGTTGTGTTCTAGCACCATTAATAAAAGCAAAGAGTTCTCCGATTCCTGCTTTCCAAAATCCTGAAATATCACGTTCTGTAATAAAAGGAAATCCATTTTCTAATACATTAAAACGTAGTGGAGTTGCTCCCATATAGTCAATTGTTCTAATTTCATTTCCATCTTTATCGACCATTGGTGAAGGACTCCAAATTCCTTTTTCTAATACCTCACGTATCAAATTTTTGTACTGTTCATCTGGCGTACGATCCATATAAGGTGTATACCTATCCTGCATATTAAAACCTCCTATTATATATACCCCTTATATTCTCTTAAAAGCGCCAAATTTTCTTGAAAGACTTTAACACTTGTAATATTAGTTTAGCAAACCCCAACAAAAAAAGCAATCATTTCTCACCAATTATCTTATCATTTTTAGTTAGAAAATTGCTTTTTCAAAAATCTATACGATTGCTTTTTCAAGTACCTTTTCATCAATATGATTTATTTCATAATAATATTTGCCAGTTTTATTAACCTGTATGGGAATTCCTTGTGAAAATTCTGATATACTTGAAATATCATCTAACTATTTTCCAAATAATTTATTATTTTCGCAATCTTTTTGTTATTTCACAATTACCACTATCATCATATGAAAATGCAAAATAGTAAGCTCCTCCATATGCCATTTTTTCTTTTTCATCAATAAATTTGAAAGGTTCTGAAGAATTTGCCAATTCATTACATCCTCCACTAAAACCATCGTGGCAAATTATTTTAGGTAAAATTTGTTTACTCTTTTCACCACTGCTTTCTAATTTTTTAATATCATTGTTCATAATTACCCTCCTTGCTACAAGTTATTTTTTTAAGCCTGAATTTGATTCAAAAATATCGTTAGTATTTTTTCATTAGTCAGTTTCTATACGATTGCTTTTTCAAGTACCTTTGCATCAATATGATTCATTTCATAATATAATTTCTGTAATAAAAGTTTTGGTACTTTCCTATCTAAGTAACAGTTTACTTCCGGGCAAATTGATTCAATGGGCCCATAATAGATACTTTATCTGTTTTCTCATTACCAACCATATATTTATAAACTTTATCTATGGAAGAAAACCATTTCCAAAATAAATCTTTTCCAGAAAAAAGATCTTTACTATACCAAAATGTTTCGCCTCCAAACACTTCTTTTGCCTCTTCTAATACAAAATATATTTTACCATAGTAATTAGCTACCTTCACATTACTAATATCAATCATATCTGTATTATTTTCTTGTTGATTTAGTTGAATCATTAATTTTAATTCTTCTGCTTCCTTTTTTAATTTTTCTAATTCTTGTTTTTTATCTCGTAGTTCTTTATTTTTATGATGAATTGCTTGTTCTAAATTCAATAAATCTTTGATCTTCATCCAAAAACCTCCAATCTAATCTAATTATAATACCATTCTATTTTTGGAGCAACTTCTAATTTTTTGATAAATCCACCGAATGATTAATAATCCTAATAAAATAAAAATAGGAACTTTTAACCTAGCAGTATAATGAGAAAGAAGTACCCAATTATTGCCTAAAGAATAACCAACATATACAAAAGCAAAAGTCCAAGGAATACTTCCTAATGTTGTATAGAGAAAAAACTTAGTAAAACTTAATCTAGTCATACCAATTGGTAGTGAAATAAAAGTTCGAATAATGGGAAAATTTCTACCAATAAAAGCAGCTAACATTCCATATTTTTGAAACCAAACATCTGCCTTTTCAATATCCTCTTGTTTCATAAAAAAATACTTTCCATATTTTTCAACAAAAGGTCTTCCTCCAAAGTAACCCATTCCATAAATAATAATAGCACAAAACACACTTCCAAAAAGACCAATGAAAAAAGCACCCCAAAAAGAAAATATTCCTTGACTTGCTAAAATACCCCCTGTTGCTAAAATTAATTCACTCGGAATAATAATGATGACAGCTTCTAAAATCATCGAAAAAAACATTCCTAAATAACCAAATTGTCCGATCATTTCTAAAACAAAATTAGTCATCGAATCACCACTAAAAGATATGAAAAAAAAGAAGTGTTCATGAATCTTCTTTTTATCTATTTATTTTGTTTTTTTATAAAGGGAGCATCTGTAATCATAAACTTTTTAACTTGATAAGTAGAAATACTATATAAAGAAACAATAAAAATTAAATAAACGGTAAATAAAATCATATTTTCTGTTAATAAACAAAAATCATAAAAACCATGTAGTAAAAATGGTACTAAAAAACTAATTACGAAATATTGAGTCGATTTTTTACTATGATTTTCCACCTTCTCTTTTTTAGATAATGAATAGTAGTAACCACTAGCAATTCCAAAAAAAGCATGGGCAGGAACTGTCGTAATCGCACGTACAATTACGGTTGTCAATCCACCCTGTAAAGTATACAAAATATTTTCAATGGTTGCAAACCCAAGTGAAACCAGAGTAACATAAAGAATACCATCAAATAAATAATTAAAGTTTTTATTCTTTCTTAAAAAAAGATGAGCACAAATCCATTTACAAAATTCTTCAATGAAGGCAATAGCAAAAAAACTATAGAAAGCTACTTCTATCATACGATTTGAATGAACTTGAATATGATTAATTCCTAGTAAAAAAGAAAGAAGTAAAGTCAACACTACTGCCAAAAATCCCATCGAAAAGGCTTTTACCAATTCTATTGTTGGTTCTTTTTCTTTTTTATCTGCCTTATTGATAATAAAAGCAATGATAATACTTGGTAAGATAGCAAGCCAAATGAAAAATTCCATACAATCACCATTATTATCATAGCATAAATGAATGTTTTAAAAAAAAGAAAAAGCGTCAATTAACAGTTATTTGACACTATTCTTCTTCATTAATTTGTTCAATAATTTTTTCGATTTTATTCCCATAAGCAATGGATTCATCATAAATAAATTTTAATTCTGGAGTATGTCTAATCTCTACTCTTTGACTTAATTGTCCTCGAATAAAGGAAGATGCTCCTTTTAAAGCTTTTAAAGTGCTTTCCTTTTTACTATCATCTAAAACTGTAAAATACACTTTACAGAAACTAAGATCACTTGTGATATCACATCCAGTAATGGTTACAAAATGAATATCTTGATCTTTAATTTCTGTTTGTAGAATCATACTAATTTCTTTTTGAAATTGATCATTTAGTCGTTCTATTTTAACGCTCATATTATCACCTATCTCTTAATCTCTACTAATTCATAAGCTTCAATAATGTCGTTTTCTTTAATATCTTGATAGTTTTCTAAAGTAACTCCACAATCCATACCTTTGGATACTTCTTTCACTTGATCTTTTTCTCTTTGAATAGAATTAATCTTACCATTATAAACAACTACACCGTCACGAATAAGTCTAGCATTACTATTTGCTTTAATTACACCATCTAAAACATGACATCCAGCAATATTACCAACTTTAGAGAATTTAAAGATTTGTCTAATTTCTAGACTACCGTTTACTTTTTCCTCATAAATTGGATCTAACATTCCTTTCATAGCTGCTTCCATATCTTCAACTACTTTATAAATAATATCATAAAGTCTAATTTCAATACCATTTTCCTTAGCAATTTCTACTGTTTTAGCACTAGGTCTTACATTAAATCCAATAATAATAGCATCACTTGCTTTAGCTAAAGTAACATCACTTTCCGTAATCGTACCAACACCACTACGAATAACTTTGACACGAACATCTTCAACTTCAATTTTTTCAAGTGACTTTTTCACCGCTTCACAACTACCATTGACATCTGTTTTTAAAATCACATTGATTTCACGAATACCTTCTTGAATACGTCCAAATAAATCATCTAAAGTCATTCCAGAACGATTGGTATCTTTTTCCCGACTTCTCAAGATTCTTTCTTCAGCAATACTTCTTGCTTGTTTTTCTGTTTCAAAAGCCATGAATTTATCTCCTGCTTGAGGAGGCTCATTTAATCCTGTAATTTCAACTGGTGTAGAAGGTAGGGCTTCTACGATATCCTGTCCGCGATCATTTTTTAGGGTACGGATTTTACCAAAACTAGTTCCTACGACAATAGGATCTCCTAAACGAAGAGTTCCATTTTGAATCAACAAAGTAGCAACACTACCAATTTGTTTATCTAACCTAGACTCAATAACAGCACCAGTTGCATAACGATGAGGATTAGCCTTTAATTCTGCCATTTCACTAACTAATAAAATATTTTCCAATAACTCAGGAATTCCTTCTTGTGTTTTAGCAGAAATTTTAGAAACGATCGTATCGCCACCCCATTCTTCTGGTGTAATTCCATATTCTACTAATTCTGTTAATACACGATCTGGATTGGCATCTGGTTTATCCATTTTATTAATAGCAACAATAATAGGAACGCCAGCAGCTTTTGCATGATCAATTGCTTCTTTCGTTTGAGGCATAACTCCATCATCTGCTGCTACAATAATAATAACGATATCCGTAACACTAGCGCCTCTTGCTCTCATTTCCGTAAATG
>CANQKN010000008.1 GCA_947624515.1 uncultured Bacilli bacterium | reverse complement strand
AGAAGATTTAAAAATTATAGAGAAATTGGAGGAGTTAGCGATGAATGAAGCATTCTTATTTGATTATGATCATGAGAAAGTGATGAAGAAGACAGAAAATTCTATTAGAGAGGAATCTTATGATAAAGGAATAAAACAAGGATCTCATCAAGAAAAAATAGAAATTGCTAAGGCTATGTTAACAAAACAAATCGATATTAAGGTAGTTTCAGAATGTACAGGATTATCATTGGAAGAAATCAATAAAATAAAATAAGAGTTAGAAACTCAATAATTAATATGAAAAAGAAAATATACTGACTAACTAGTATATTTTCTTTTGTTTGAATTTTGATAATTTTATCCTTTTTAAAATTTTTTAAATAATGCTAGTAAAAAGATAGTAGGAGTAATTTATATTATTATTTGAAAATCATGAAGTTAGATTAGAAGTAAATATGACAAATGAAACTATGAGAAAATTCGGAATTTCCGAATTTAACGATAAATTGAAAAATTATTTGATAGAGATATATTGATGGTAAGCAAGGTATTGTTTTTAGAAAATGGGAGAATAAAGTTTTGAAAGAAGATTTATTAAAAGGATATGTTGTGAATGAAAAATAATTAAGTTAATTGATATTATTAATAGAATTGATACTGAATTATAGGGTAGTAAAGCACAAAAATCATATGATATATAATCAAAAAGGATCAGTAATTTTTTTAATAAATTACACTCTTTTCCTTTACTAAATTCTTAAAAATGTGTTATCATGAATATGATAATAGTAGAAGGTAAAGACTATAGGATAGAGTAAAGGATTGATCAATATGAAAAAGAAAAGTATTAAAATGCTTATTGCAGGTCTATTAGTAATATTATGGATGGGAATAGTTTTCTGTTTTTCTAATATGGATACCTATCAATCTAATACGAAAAGTAAAGGAACAATTACTCATGTGATTACAGCAACAGTAGCAACTACTAATAAAATAGGCTTAACGAATAAACATCCATCAGAAGAAAGAATAAACCAGGTAGCTGAATTATTAAATCCACCTCTTAGAAAATGTATGCATGCTAGTATCTACTTTGGGTTAATGCTTTTATTATTAAATGTTTTTAAAATAGGAAATATAAAATTAAAGAAAGCGATGTTATTTTCTTTGATCATTTGTTTCCTATATGCTTGTGGAGATGAATATCATCAAACTTTTGTAGTAGGTAGAACAGGGCAATTCAGTGATGTTTTAATTGATATGTTTGGTGCAAGTATAGGAATGATTTTTTATTTATCTTGTTATCAATTATTAAAATGGAAGAAAAAACATACTGTTCCACAAAAAATTTGTCATTTTGGTATAAATTAAAAAAAGAGGAATAATTTTTACTATAAACAAATTTACCGGTGTTTTACAGAAAAAAATTTTTTCTAAAAAAATATAAATTAAATGCTTGACTTTTAGAAATAATATAGATACAATAGAATTGTAAATTTAAAGAAAAGGAGAGGATTATATGAAAAAAGCATTTTTAACAGTATTAGCTGCTACTTTCTTATTAGGAGCTACTAATGTAAGTGCAATGACAGAAGCTAAATTAAAAGAAAAATTAACTAAGGAATACAAAGTTAATGGAGAAACTTTTAAAGCAGATGCTGATATGGTAACTTTAATAGAAAGATATCTAAACGATTATGAGATTTCTGCAGATGATGCAGATACTATTTCTGCTGCTATCGATGAAGCTATTAAAGTTGTTGAAGAAGATGGAGCTAGTAGTTTTAGCAAATTAGGTTCTGCTGCTAAAGACAAAGTTATGGCTATCGTTAACAAAGTATCTGAAGAAACTTCTGTTAGTGTTGCTTTAACAGAAGATGGTAAATTAACAGTTTATAGACCAGACGGAGAAGTATTTGCTGAAGTTACTGATCTTATCAAATATACTGATAATAGTGCTATCTTAATGGTTGCTGGAATCGTTTCTGTATTAGGAATTGCTGTAGTTACAAGAAAGATTGCTAAAGCAAATGCTTAAAAAAATAATTCAGATATTTGAGGTAATTGCTAAGCAATTAGCAGTTGCCTTTTTCTTTGCTTGTTTTTTAATAGTAATAGTAAATTTACTTTGGGGAGATAAATTAAATCTTTATGTTTCCTTAGTAAATAGCATTGCGATTGTAGAAAAAAGTGATAGTAACGATAGTAATGAAGTAACCAGTTTTGATTCCATAAAGAAAAGATTAGTAAACTACCCAAAATGGGGAACCATTTGGGCAACTTTAAAAATTCCTAGTATTAATGTAGAAGCACCCGTATATCATGGTGATACTTTAGAAATTATCCAATATGGGATAGGACATTATGCAGGTAGTTATTTTCCAGGTGAAGGTGCATCCATTATTTTTGCAGCCCATAATAGTAGGGAACATTTTATGCGCTTACCTCAATTAAAAATAGGAGAAAAAGTAATCGTAGAAGCAACCTATGGTACTTATACCTATGAAGTATATGATACAAAAATTATCAAAGATACCGATACAGAAAGCTTAAAAATCCAAACAGATGAAGAAATATTAATGATGTATACTTGTTATCCAGTCAATGTCATTGGACATAAAGATAAAAGATATTTAGTATATGCAAAGTTAGTTGGTGAAGAACATGAAAACTAGAATAAAAATCATTTTAAATTATCTATCTAAATTTCTTTTATCAATAGTAGTACTAGGTTTTGTGTTATTAGCAACTTTACGCTTAACATTTTTTAATGAAAGTTATATGCTAAAACAATTTGAAAAAACAGGATATTTTGATCAATTAACAGAAGAGATTTTAAATAAAATGTCAAATTATATTATCCAATCTGGCCTAGAAAAAGAAGTGTTAGAAGATATTTATACCAAAGATATGATAAAAGAAGATATGCATACTGTAATTACAGCTTTGTATCACAATCAAAGTATGAAAATTGATACATCTAAATTAAAACAAAATCTAGAAAATAATGTAGATTCTTACTTAGAAAAGAATAATATTAAAGTAGATGATCAAGAAGCTTTAGATCGCTTTGTTGATCAAATTGCTGATGTATATGAATCTAAGGTTAATCTATCAGGTAGTTTAAATACGATTCAAAAGATTGTAGTAAAGATCATTCCTTTTATTAATATTGGATTAATAATTACAGGTATCGCTATAGTAGCATTAGCACTGTTTGTAAAACGATATTTAAAAGAAGATATCATTACAATTCCTTTCCTAACAACAGGAATTCTAATTCTAGTAGGATGTTATTTCTTTAATAGTAAAATTAATGTCAATAATATCTTAATATGGAATGAAGAAATTTCTAGTTTTCTAACAGCTGTTTTATCAAAGTTAATCTCTCAATTAAAAATAACTGCTATTATTTTAATGATAGTAGCAATCTTAAAAACAGTATTATCAAAACTATTTAGTTTTCATAAATAAGAAAAGTATCGTAAGATACTTTTTCATTTGATTGAATTTTTGATAAAAATATGATAATATTCTATTAATTTGAAATGGATGTGATCTAATGACTACAAAAAGAATAATTTATACCATTTTATTAATTAGCTGGATGATAGTAATTTTTCTATTTTCTAGTCAAAATGGCCTAACTAGTCAATCGACAAGTGATCATGTAGCATCGGTTATTATTGATACAACAGTAAAAATTACGAATCAAGAAATAACAGAGGAAAAAAGAACTAATTTAATAGAAGATACCAGAGTAATGGTTAGAAAAAGTGCCCATTTTACACTATACTTCATTCTTGGTATTCTATCTTTCTTAACATTAAATAGTTATCAAGTATCAAAACCATTCATATATGGTGTTCTTCTTTGTTTTTTATATGCCTGTAGTGATGAATTCCATCAAATGTTTTCTGACGGGAGAACTGCTAAATTCTTAGATATCATGATAGATACATTAGGTGCAACCATAAGCAGTAGTCTTACATGTTTGTTTCAAAAAAAATAAATACTTTTATGTATTTCTTTTTTTTATTTGGGATACTCTAATAATGGTGATGATATGGCAAGAATATTAATTATCATTGGTTCTAGAAGAGAAGGAAATAGTGCGATTTTAGCTAAAAAAATCAAAGAAGCTATGAAAAAAGAGCGAATTTCTGTAGATATAATCACACCAGGAAATCAAAAAATCTATTTATGTACAGGTTGTATGGATTGTGATGAAAATGGTGTTTGTGATTTTAAAGATGATATGGTAGAAAATATAGAAAAAGTAAAACAAGCTGACTATTTAATATGGATTACGCCAACCAGATGGAACTTATTATCAGGTGATTTAAAAATCTTTATGGATCGCCTAAATCCACTTTATGCATCTAGAAAATTAGAAGGAAAAAAGATGATAGCCTTGATAATTGGTGCTAAGAAAAAAAGTGAATATTCAACCGATGGTGCTTTAACTTCTTTGGGTAGTTTTGCAGATAGTAGTGGAATGAAAATGGTCTATCATACCGAATTTAATGATTGTTTGGAGTATGAGGATATCTTAAATCAAGAACAGAAAATAATAAAAACCATTGAAGAAATTAAAAAAGTAATAAAACAATAAAATGAATGATAATTTTGATGAAATTTTGAAAAATGAGCCAGAAAAAAGAATAAAATCCCAATTATAACAAAACCAAAATGAAAAAAGCATCATTTTTCTTTTCTTTTTATCTATGTTATAGTGAATGCCAAGCACCAAGAAAGGAACCAATTATAGAATAAAAAAATAAAATATAAAGAATAAATATCAAGCTTGAAAAATGAGGTGATGGCATGAAAATTTTAATTTTGTTAGGAATTCTAACTTGTTGCCTACTATTTGTTTTATGGACTATGTTAGTAGTTGCTAAAGAAGCAGATGAAAAGATGGAAACATTTTACCATCAGAATTAAAGAAAGAGGAATTTAATAAAAACAATTCCTCTTTTTCTATTTTCCTGTTATAATGAAAATAGTCTGAAGGTGAAAAAATGGAAGATTTATTTAAAACATTAAAAATTACTCCCCAAAATTTAGAATACTATCGTTTAGCTTTCTCTCATTCTTCCTATGTAAATGAAAAACATTTAAAAGATAGCTATGAACGATTAGAATTTTTGGGAGATGCAGTATTAGATTTAGTTATGAGTGATTACCTATACAATCATTTTCATATCCAAGAAGGGGATATGACGAAAATTAGAGCTAATTATGTTTGTGAGAATGCTTGCTTTACCTATGCTTCTAATTTAAATTTTAGTAACTATATTAAAGTAGGACATGGAGAAGAGTTAGGAGGAGGACGGTTTAAAAAAGTAATTCTTGCCGATATCTTTGAAGCCTTTATGGGAGCTATCTATTTAGACTTAGGATATGATACTGTCAGAAAAGTAATTTTAAATATTATTACTCCTTATATTGAAGAAAAAAACACCATTTTCTTTCAAGACTATAAAAGTTCTCTACAAGAATTGGTACAAACAGATCGTAGAAGTGTACATTATGAATTAATAGAAGAAAGTGGTCCATCTCATCAAAAAACTTTTAAAATGGTTGTGAAAATTGATAATATTATTTATGGAACAGGAATAGGTAGTAGTAAAAAAGAAGCAGAACAAGAAGCAGCAAAAAATGCTTTAGAAAAAATGGCTACCCTTGATTAATTGGAAAAAATATCTTATAATAAATAGGAATTTAGGTGGGTAAAAATGCAAGGAACAGATGACTTTACATTTTTAAAATTAGAAATTTTAAAGTTAAACAATTTTTTCGTAGGAATAAGGCAAGAAATAATATACATGTTACTTACGAATAGTTGGATTTTAGAAGATATGAATTTGTATGAAAGTTTCTGTCACTTACAAGAAATGATAGAAGGTAGTTATCAGGATTTAAATGATTTTGTTCAAGAAATCAATTATTTAGAAACGTGTTCTGAATCTTTTCTAATCGAAGACCTAAAAGATGAATTGGAATATATAAGAGAAACCATCTATCTAGAAGCTAGTTATATTACGAATATGGTTGATTATATGTGCATTATAGATGATTATACTCTAAGTCCTATGGAATTAAAACAAAGATTAAATGACTATAATGAAAAAGATTTTTGTTGTTATGAACAAGTAAAGATTAATCGAAAACAGTTAAAAGAACTGCAGAAAGAAAGGAGAGATTATTTTGAGTAAAATAAAAATTTTTGCTTTGGGTGGATTAAATGAAAATGGAAAAAACATGTATGTTATGAATGTTGATAATCATATTTTTGTTTTTGACGCCGGATTAAAATATGGAACAGATAATATGTTAGGAGTAGATTATATCATTCCTAATATGGATTATTTAGTAAAAAATAGGAAACAGATAAAAGGAGTCTTTTTAACCCATGGACATGATTCAAATATGGGAGCAATTAGTGATTTAGTACAGTTAATTCCTGAAATCGATATCTATGCTACTAAATTTACATTAGAAATTGTTAAGAAAGATTTACAGGAAGCTGGAATTGAAAAAGCGAATCTAAAGGAAATTAAACCACATACCAAAATAGAATTTACAAAAGATTTATATATTTTCCCAATTAGTATTACCCATTCCATTCCTGATTCCGTATGTTATGTATTATATACGAAAGATGGCGCTATCGTATATACTGGAGATTTTGTTTTTGATTCTACGATGAAAGGTGCTTATAAAACAGATATTGGAAAACTTGCCTATGTAGGAAAACAGGGAGTTTTATGTTTATTATCAGAATCTTTCTATGCCGAAAAACAAGGACATACTTCTCCTAATAATCGAATTAGTGATTTTATTCGTGATGTACTTCGTAAAAATGAAGATCGTATTATTGCTACTATTTTACCAGCCCATATTTATCGTGTACAAGAAATTTTTAATGAAGTGATGAAAACTCATCGTAAGATCGTAATTATGGGAAAAGGACTACAAGATCTAATTGCCAAAGCCATTAGTATGAATTATCTAACCATCGATCAGGATCGTATTGGTGATTTATCAAATTTGGATGATAAAGGAGTAATCGTTTTAATTTCTGATGAAAAAGAAAAACCATTTGCTAATTTAGAACGTATTATCAAAGGATTTGATAAATATATTAAATTAAAAGAAACAGATACCATCTTTATTACAGAACCTAGTTATGATGGAATTGAAAAAAGATATGCAGTGATTCTAGATGATATTGCAAGAAATAATATTAATGTAGTATCTTTATCTAGCAAGAAGCATTTATTACATCATGCATCTCGTGAAGATTTAATGCTCATGATTAATTTAATGAATCCTACTTATTATTTTCCTGTCAAAGGGGAATATCGTCATCAATATATGAATGCAGAAGTTGCAGAAGAACTAGGAATTCCAAGAGAAAATATTTTACTAAAACAAAATGGGGATGTAGTAGAATTTGTAGATGGTAAATTAGTAGAATCTACAGAAAAAATAGAAATTGATGATATTTTAATTGATGGAAAAAGTCAAGCAGATATTGGAGAACTTGTCTTAAAAGATCGTGAAATGTTAGGACAAAATGGAATTGTGATTATCAGTGCTACTTTAGATCGTCAAACAAAAAAAATCTTAGCAGGACCAGAAGTCTTAACAAGAGGTTTCATCTATGTTAAAGAAAATCAAGATATGATTGAAGAAACCAAAAATATTTGCTTGGAAACAATTCAAAATAATATTGATGAAGAATCAAAGAAAGTAGATTATAATAACATTAAAAATGAAATAAGAGATAATCTAGGAAAATACTTTTATAGAGAAACAGAAGCCAAACCAATGATTATTACAGTAATTCAAGAGGTATAAAAATACCTCTTATTAATATATTGAAGAGAATAGGTGTCATATGAAAAAAAGAACGATTCAAATAACTAGTATTTTAATAGTATTAGTCTTAATAGGAATAGGACTAATCATTTATCATCAACTAGAAACAACGAAAAAAGAACAAAATCTGCTATTAGAAATCAAAAATAGTTATGCTGAAGTAGTAACTTTAATGAAAGATAAAGAAGTTTATATCTATCAAGATGGCAATTATCAACCAATTGGATCTTTACAAAAAGGAACCATCATTCCTTTAAAAAATAAAGAAACAAAAGGGATAGAGGATATCTATTATCAAATAGAAAATAGTAATTATTATATCGATTATCAGGATATAAAAGGAATAGAAAACTATCAACGAAATCAAGAATATGATTCTTATTTAGTTACTAGTAAAATTCATACTAGTCCTAATACTGTTTTATATCAAGAAGGAAAACCTATGATTTATTTAGAACAAGAGTTAACTTTTGATGTATTAGCTAAAGAAGAAAATAATTATTATGTAAAATTTTTAGATCAAATTTATATGATTAAAGACCATTATGAAATAGAACCTTTAGAACAAGTAGATTCTTTAAAAGATATTAGTGTGCTAAATTTTAGTAATGATATCTCTTTAGAACAGTTAAATAAAGTTTTAAATCTTTTAAAAGAACAAAACTATGAAACAATTACTATAACAGATTTTAAAAGATGGATAACAGGTCAAATCGATTTTGCTAACAATAAAGTTTTACTTTTATGTTATCAAGAACTAGATCAGAGTAAAAAAGAATTAGCTGAAAAGTATTCGTATCAGATCAATACTTTCTTAGAAGATATCGAGTTTATATCAGGAGATACTAAATTACAAGTAGGAAATACCAAATATTATAAATATGAAATTAATAATAATACTTCTTTAGATCGAGTAAAAGACATGTTAAATGGTGTAAAAGAAGTAACAATCGTTAATACGAAAGTAGCAGTACTTAATTATCATTTTTTCTATGATAGTAGTATAGGAGAAAGTTGTAATGAAAGTATCTGTATTGATGTCAGTAATTTTAGGCAACAATTGGATTATTTAAAGGAAAATCAGTATAAGATACTGACAATGCAAGAATTGAATGATTGGATGGATCATAAGATTACCTTACCAGAAAAATCTGTATTAATTACAATTGATGATGGTGCAATGGGAACTAGTAGTATCAATGGAAATAAAATCATTCCTATTTTAGAAGAGTATCAAATACCAGCTACATTATTTTTAATTACCGGTTGGTGGAATGTGAACGACTATCAATCAAAGTATCTAGAAATTTATTCTCATGGAGATGAACTTCATCATGATTATTATTGCAACCAAAATGGAAATTGTGGTTATAAAGGATTAGTGTTATCCAAGGAAGAAATTAAAACGGATTTACAGACTTCTATTCAGAAAATTGGTAATAACTTAGCTTTCTGTTATCCCTTTTATCAATATAATCATAATATGCTAGAAGCTTTGAAAGAAACAGGCTTTCAACTAGCCTTTGTAGGCGGGAATCGAAAAGTAACCCAATCAGATAACAAATATTTAATTCCTCGATATATTGTATATAAAAATACAGACTTAAACGGTTTCATTCATATGGTAAAATAAATTTGTGTTCTTAGAAAAAATTTGATATAATAACCCATATTTTTGTGGAGGTGCACGATGGCTAATTATTATGTGAATGGAAAGATGATTTCGATACAAGAAAATAAAAAAGCTTTCAGTCAAGGTAGCGAAGGAAAAATTTATTTAATGGAGGGTAAAATATATAAAATCTATTACCCCAATACTTTAAATGAAGGATTTGGAGATAAGAAAAAATATCATCAATCTTTATTACAAATTAAAGATTTATTTCAAAATATTCTATTACCAGAAGACTTAATCTTTAATACAAGTAAACTTGGTTCTTATTGTGGTTATGTTACAAAATTAGTAGGAGAAGGCAAAAAGAAAAAAGAGGGAATTACTACCTTACCTTGGAATTTATTGATTCCAAATATTCAAACTTTTGAACAAGAAATACATTTACTAGGTGAAAATAGATTTTTAGCCGTTGATTTTAGTTTTCATAATTTAGTTTTTTCCGAACAAGAACAAAAATTATATATGGTAGATCCGGGAAGATATCATTATGAACCTTATTTTACCTTAGAAGATTATCATAAAAGAAATCAACTAATTTTAAAAGAATGCTTTCTTCATACATTACAAAGAGATATGATACATTTTCATTTACTATCTAATAAAAAGATAAAATTATTTTTAAATAGTATGGAACTAGAGAGAAAAGATATGCCTTTTAGTGAATATTTTTTAGAAAATCAAGAAAAATATTCTAACATTCAGGAAATGATTCAAGTAAAAGGAAGATTTTTACATTAAAATGATCTTTCTACTTGATTTTATGTTATTTTTATGGTAAAATCTTAAATGTTTGAAGCTCCTGTTTCAAACCGCATTGAATAGGTTTTAAACAAAGCAATTTGTACCTTAAGAGCGAGTCTAGAAAATAAAAAAAGGAGGGTAATTATGAACGCAGTAATTAAGACAGGTGGAAAACAATATTTAGTTTCTGAAGGAAGCGTAATTTTTGTAGAAAAATTAGCTGGTAATGAAGGAGATAAAGTTGTTTTTGATGAAGTTTTAATGCTTGATTCTAAAGTAGGAAATCCTTACGTTAGTAAAGCAAGTGTAGAAGGTGTAATCCAAAAACAAGGAAAACATAAAAAGATTAGAGTGTTCAAATATAGTCAAAAAGATAAAAGCAATCGTAGAACACATGGTCATAGACAACCTTATACAAAAATTGAAATTAAAAAGATTAACGGGTAAATAAAATGATTAAAGTAACAGTTGAAAGTAAAAATAAAAAACAGATTGATAAAATCAAGATAGTAGGGCATGCTGATTATGATGATTATGGAAAAGATATTGTCTGTAGTAGTGTCAGTAGTATTGTAACAACTACGGTAAATGGTATTTATGAAATTGATCAAGGTTATTTACAAGTAGAAGAAATTAAAGATGGTATGATTTTGACAATACTAAAAAAAGATCCAATCTGTGATAAATTAATAAAAAATATGCTTAATTTACTTTCAGAACTTTCAGAAAATTATCCGGAGAATATAATGGTTAAGTAAGGAGGAAATAGGATGAACAGATTAGTTTTAAATATACAATATTTTGCTCACCATAAAGGACAAGGTTCTACATCAAACGGTCGTGATTCTGCTGGTCGTAGATTAGGTGCTAAAGCCAGTGATGGTGAATTTGTAACAGCTGGATCTATTCTTTACCGTCAAAGAGGAACCAAAATGTATGCGGGAAAGAATGCTCGTCGTGGAAGTGATGATACCGTATTTGCAACAGTAGATGGAATCGTTAAATTTGAAAGATTAGGTAGAGATAAAAAACAAGTTAGTGTATATGCTGTAGAAGAATAGTTTGAACTATTCTTTTTTCTATTTGATGAGGAGTGAAGAAATGGGTAAAATTTATTTAGATGAAGACGGTTATCAAAATTATTTAAAAGAATTAGAACAATTAAAAGAAAAAATTAACTTAAATAGTAAAGATATTTCTGAATTTCAATCAGATGATGCTTATGGTGATGGATGGCATGATAATTTTGCCTATGAACAAGCCATTCAAAAAGAGAATGCCTTATTTTATGAATATCATAAAAAGCTAAAGGGATTAGATCAAATCGAAATTATCAAGACAAAAAAAAGTAGCAATTTGGTAGAAATTGGAAGTATAGTAGAATTACATTTTGATGGAGAATTAGAAACAGAAATTTATAAGATAACCGGAAACACAGTATCCAATTTTAGGTTAGATCAAATGGAAATTACCCTAAATAGTCCATTAGGAAAAAGTGTTTTTCATAAGAAAATCAATGATTCGTTTTCGTATCAAGTAGATAATAAAAAAATAAGTGGTAAAATTATAGATATTAAATAGTGAGGAAAGATTTATGGAATATGAAATGGGATTACAGAAAAAATATTTTGATGCTATGCAAAATCAAAACAAAAAAATAGAAATTAGACTAAACGATGAGAAAAGAAAAAAATTCAAGTAGGGGATATTATTTATTTTAGTTTAGAGCCTGACAGAGTAAAAAAATTAAAAACAAAAGTTACTAATTTAACAAAATATAGGAATTTTCAAGAAGTAGTAGATAATATTCCAATTGAATATTTAACTTCAACCAAAACAACAAGAGAAGAATATTTAAAAGACTTGAATTTGTACTATCCACAAGATGTAGTAGATCAGTATGGTGTTCTAGCAATTGAGATTCAAAAATTAGAAAAATCATGTGGTATTATTGTTTCTCGAAAAATAAAAGATGAACTAAATATTTTAATTGTAAAACATAAAGATGGTCATTGGGGATTTCCAAAGGGTCATATGGAAGAAAAGGAAACAGAAAAGGAAACAGCATTACGTGAAACTTGGGAAGAAACGGGTATTAAAGCTAGAATTGTAGGAGATTTTAGAAAAGTAATTACTTATCAACCGAAACCAAATACTACGAAAGATGTTGTTTTCTTTCAAGGAGAGGTAGAAAGTGGAGAAATTAGTTTCCCAAATGAAGAAATTGATCAAATTAAGTGGGTAACTATCAAAGAAGCACAAAAATTAATTACCTATCAAGCAGAAAGACAATTATTAGAAACCAATTCTTAAAATAAGTAGAATAACCTAAAAATAAATTATAATTTTGTAAAATAAAGTCTAGTGAGATTGTTTTTTTATTGAAACAAGTGTATAGTAAAATTAGTTGATAAAGAAGATAAATCACATTTTTCTTTACAAAGTTAACAAAATGTGATATAATAGCAACAATTTCAAGCAGTATCAGAGATTAGAAAGATAAGGTGTTTAATAACATGGAATTAAAAGATTATAGAACTCAACTTGCGAATTTAGACATTCATGAACAAACATTAAGAGATTTATATTTAAGAAATTTAGCATTAGGAAAAATTCAAGGACCAACAACAGGATATGCTAGCATTGATAAACCATGGCTAAAGTATTTTGATGAAGAGTCAATTCAAAGAGATTTTAAACCAATGTCTATTTATCAGTTGATGACTGAAAGAAATTTAACGCATGAAAAAGAAATTGCAATATCTTACTTTGGTAGAAAAATATCATATGGAGAACTGCAAGAAAACATTGATAAGGTTGCTAAATCTTTAATTAGTTTAGGCGTTCAAAAAGGTGATATAGTAATGATGAGTATGCCAAATACTCCAGAAGCCGAATATCTTTTTTATGCTATTAATAAAATAGGAGCAATTATTAATTCAATTGACCCTAGAGTAAGTCAAGATATCATAAAAAAAGATATTATAGATTCAAAGGCAAAATTCTTTTTTACAGTAGATGTTATTTATAATAAAGTAAAAGAATTGAAAACAGAAACATCTTTAGAAAATATCATAGTTGTATCTCCTTATATATCTTTGCCGTTCCCATTAAAACAATTAATGCAATTGAAGAACAAGAAAACTAAGTTTGATACTGATACTATAGAATGGGATCAATTTTTACAATTGGGTAAAAATAGTCAAATATCAAATGTACCTAATATATTTGAAGAAAATAGACCTGCAGTAATTGTCCATACAGGTGGATCTACTGGAATTCCAAAAGGAGTTATGTTGAGTAATGAGAATTTTAATGGACTTATCTATCAACAAATGTATTCCAACATGGGATTTGAGCGTAATAAAAGATTTTTAAATATTCTACCACCTTTTATTGCTTTAGGACTTAACAATGCCATGCATTTATCTGCTTGTTTAGGATTAGAATCTATTATGATTCCTGCATTTGAACCAGAAGATTTTCCTAAATTGATATTAAAGAATAAGCCTAATATTGTTTTAGGAGGTCCTATTCATTGGAATATATTAATGAACAGTCCTTTGATGGAGAAAAAAGATTTATCTTATCTTGAAATATGTTGTTCAGGTGGAGATAAAATGCCAAAAGAAACGCAAGAAAAAATTCAAAATTTCTTAAAACAGCATCATGCTAAAGCTAATATTTGGCTAGGATATGGTGCGACAGAGACTAGTGCTGGAACAACTTGTGTAAAAGATGATTGTTTTCGCTTTGAAAGTGTAGGTGCACCTTATTTAAAAAATGTTCTAAAAGTATGTGATTCTGATACCGGAAAAGAAGTTCAAGGATATAATAAGATAGGAGAATTAAAAGTAAATGCGCCCACTATTATGATGAATTATTTTGGAGTTAATGATGAAGAAATGGCCCATGTTATCGAAACAGATGAGTATGGAAAAAAATGGTATAAAACTGGAGATATTGCTCATTTTGATAATGATGGTATGGTATATATAGACGGAAGAATTAAGAGAATTATTACCAGAAGAGGTTTTAAAATATATCCATCTTATGTAGAGAGTTTAATTTTAAAGCATCCAGCAGTAAAAGAATGTGCAGTAGTAGGAGTTTCAGATCCTGACGAATTAAATATTCCAGTTGCTAATATTGTATTAAATACTGAGTTTAATAATATTGAAACTCAGAAAGAGGTTATAGATTTTGTTGATAAAATGATTAGTCAAGAATTACCAGAATATTCTATTATGGCAGGTTATAATTTTTTAGATTCCTTACCTAAAACTCCAATTGGAAAATTAGACTTTAAAGCATTAGAAAAAATGGGTATTTTACAACAAGAAAAAAAGCTTCAAAAAAAGTTTTCGTTAGATTCGTAAAAAAATAAAAAAAGAACTTTTGCATTATTGTTAAAGTTCTTTTTTTATGATAAAATTTTTATAGAGTAGGAAAGTGATTTTATGATTTCTGTAACAGTATCAATTTTAAGTTTTATTTATACTTTTCTAATTTTTATTGTGTTTTTTAGTAAAAAAAGATTAGAAAATAAAGAAAATAAAATATATTCTTATATGTTAATTGCTTCAATGATAGGAATATCATTAGATGGAATATCTGGAATCTTATATTTATTAAATATTAATGTTGATTCTTTCTTATATTTATTCTTAACAAAATTTATAATATTATTTTATGTAGTTTGGGATTTATTGATGTTATCATATATTATCATTATTTCCTATCAAAATAAAAGTCAAAAATTAAATAGTATACTAAAAATAAATAAAATTTTAACTATAATATTGAGTACTTTAATTTTGATATTGCCAATAAAAATAATGAAAGAAAATGGGAGTGCATATCCAAATGGAATTTCCATCATACTAATGTATATTATTACTGTAATATTAGTAATAGCAGTGGTTGGAATATTAATCAAAAATTTTAGAAATTTAAAAAATAAAAAATATCTTCCACTATTTATTTACTTATTGTTTGGAATTTTAATGCTTATTATTCAAAATGTAACAGGCATAATATTAATAACTAGTGTTGATGTCTTTATTACATTTTTAATGTACTTCACCATTGAAAACCCAGATTTAAAAATGATTGAACAATTAAATATTGCTCGTGATCAAGCAGAAAAGGCTAATCATGCTAAAAGTGATTTCTTATCTAGTATGTCTCATGAAATTAGAACACCCCTAAATGCAATTGTTGGTTTTAGTCAAGCTTTAACCGAAGAAGATTTACCACCTCAAGCAAAAGATGAAGTGAAAGATATTATGATGGCTAGTGAAACTTTACTAGAAATTGTAAATGGAATCTTGGATATTTCTAAAATTGAAGCCAATAAACTAGAGATTGTCAATACAGAATATAACTTTAATTCTATCTTAGAAGAATTAGTTTCTTTAACCAAAGCTCGTTTAGGAGAAAAACCATTAGAATTCAAATATCGATTTGATCCATCGATTCCACCTTATCTATATGGTGATAAAGTTCGCATCAAACAAATTATTCTAAATTTATTAACAAATGCTGTAAAATATACCAAAGAAGGTTGGATTAGTTTTGAAGTCAATGCAATTCAAAAAGATGGTATCTGTCGTTTAATTATCTCCGTAGAAGATTCAGGAATTGGAATTAAACCAGAAAGTATCGATAAATTATTTACGAAATTTGAACGACTTGATATTGAAAAAAATAATACTATCGAAGGAACAGGACTAGGTCTTGCTATTACCAAAAAATTACTAGATTTAATGGGTGGACAGGTCGTTGTTCAAAGTGTTTATGGTCAAGGATCAAAATTTACAGTAGCAATTGATCAAAGAATTGTTACCAATCCAACAACAGTTGTAGAGTCTACTCAAGTAGCTATTGAAAATATAGATTTATCTACTAAGAAGATCTTAGTAGTCGATGATAATAAAATTAATTTAAAAGTAGCTGCTCGTTTATTAAGCGACTATCACTGTCAAATCGAAACTTTAGAAAGTGGTATAGAATGTATTGATCAAATCAAAGCTGGAAATACCTATGATCTAATACTAATGGATGATATGATGCCAAAATTAAGTGGAGTAGAAACTTTCCATCAATTACAGCAAATTCCCGGATTTTCTATTCCAACGATTGCCCTAACAGCCAATGCTATTTCTGGTATGAAAGAAAAATACTTACAAGAAGGCTTTCATGATTATCTAGCTAAACCAATCGATAAAAAAGACTTATATAGAGTTTTAGTGAAATTCTTAGTGCAAAAATAAAGATTTATGATATACTTATCTTAATGATAGAAAGAAGGGTAAATATGAAAGATGTTAATTTATTAATTAATAATGGAGTAAATATTCAAAAAAGTCTAGAATTATTTGGAGATATGGAAACTTATAATGATACTTTACATGACTTTTTAAGTGAAATAGATGGAAAATTAGCTAAAATTAAAATTTATAAAGAACAGGGAGATATGGCTAATTATGCTATATTAGTACACTCTTTAAAAAGTGATAGTAAATATTTTGGCTTTGAAAAATTAGCAGAACTTGCTTATAACCATGAGATGGAAAGTAAAGCTAACAATATGTATTATGTTACCGATCATTATGAAGAATTGATGCAAGAAGCAAATCGTATCGTTGCTTTAGTAAAACAGTATATGGGAATTGCTACTGCCAATGTTGATACTTCTATGGTAAGACCTCAAGTAATTAAAGACAAAACAATTTTAGTAGTAGACGATTCTAATGTTGTTCGTAACTTTGTATCTAAAATTTTTAGTAGTGAATACGATGTGATGATTGCAAACGATGGACAAGAAGCTTTAGATATTATTCGTTCCAATGTGGATGATAAAATTGTCTGCATGCTATTAGATCTAAATATGCCAAATGTAGATGGTTTTCAAGTATTAGATTACTTTAAACAAGCAAATTTATTTGCTAGAATCCCTGTTGCCATTATTACTGGAGAAGGAACACAAAATAATATCACAAGAGCTTATCAATATCCAATTGTCGATATGCTACAAAAACCATTTAATGAAGTAAATGTAAAAAATATTGTTGATAAATTAATTATGGTTCGTAATATGAATCAAAATCATCAATAAAAAATTTGATTTTCAATAAAGAGAGTAATAAAAAGAATAGAATGTTAATTTTATTCTTTTTTTAGAAAGTGGTGTTAAGATGAAACGAAAGAAAGTAAAAAGAATCGTTATTTTTGGTTTATGTTTATCTCTTCTGATAGGACTCATTATGTGGTTATATTTATATTATCAAAAAATAGAATTTGTTTTAGCAAAAGATTTAACAGTACCATATAATAGTTCGATTACCAATTTATCTTTCATAGAAAACATAAAAAATGGAAAAATTCTTACCAAAGAAGAAAAGATTGACACCACGAAATTAGGAACCAAAAAGATAACATTAACCTTTCAAAATCAATATGGTCGAAAAGAAAATCAAACCTTTGCAATTACAGTTGTTGATATTACGCCACCAGAAATTAAATTTCAAGAGAATCTAACAACAATTGAAGGAAATGAAATAGATTTATTAAAAGATGTTACTGCTTTCGATGATGTAGATCAAGAAGTAAAAGTTTTAGTAGAAGGAACCTATGACTTTCAAAAGGTAGGTACTTATTCTTTATCCTATGTAGCCAAAGATCAAAGTGGCAATGAAACGAAAAAAGAATTTACCTTAACAGTAGAACAAAAAAAAGTTCCACAATCAAATACCAATACGAACCAACCAGATACTACATTTACAACTTCAAAAGGATTCCAAGGAACTACCAAAAATGGTGTAACTTATATTGATGGTGTGCTAATTGCTAATAAAACTTATAGTTTACCTTCAAACTATGGAAATGGTTTAACTCAAGATACTATGAATGCATTTAATGAAATGAAAAATGGAGCCAAAACCGCAGGATTGAATATTGAAATTATTAGTGGTTTTCGTTCTTATAATAAACAAAATACCATTTACAACAATTATGTAGCAAGGGATGGAAAAACAGCAGCTGATCGATATTCCGCACGCCCTGGACATTCTGAGCATCAAACAGGAATGGCGGTTGATATTAATAGTCTTTATACTTCCTTTGAAAATACAGCAGAAGGAAAATGGTTAAGTGCCAACAGTTATCAATATGGATTTATTTTAAGATATCCAAAAGATGGTGAAAATATTACAGGTTATATGTATGAACCATGGCATTTTCGTTATGTTGGAAAAGATCTTGCTACTAAGTTATATAATAATGGGTCTTGGATCACATTGGAAGAATATTTTGGTATAACAAGCCAATATGAATAATCATTTTAAAAATCTTAGGTTGAAAAAAGAAAATATTCATGATACATTTATGAAAATAAAGACAAAGTAATTGTGTTTTATAGAATTTTATGGTATAGTATGGATAGAAAAAAGGGATACAGACTATAAGAATCTTTTATGGGAAATCATTTCATAAAAATTATAGTTAAGCACTTAGTCTCTCATAGATTGAGTGCTATTTCTTTCTAATAAAAATAGGGGTGATACAATGTTTATAGATGAAGTAGCGATTGAAGTCCATGCTGGTAACGGTGGTGATGGATGCTGTGCTTTTCGAAGAGAAAAATTTGTTCCTATGGGTGGACCTTATGGTGGAAATGGTGGTAGAGGAAGTAATATTATTTTCAAAGTGGATGAAGGGTTACATACTTTATTAGATCTTCGCTATAACAGAATCATTAAAGGAAAAAAAGGAGAAAACGGAACAGGTAAGAACTGTAATGGAAAAAATAGTGAAGATATAGTGATTCGAGTACCACAGGGAACAGTAATTACAGATACTGATACCAATTTAATAGTTGCTGATTTAAAACAAAAAGATGACTCTGTCATTGTTGCTTATGGTGGTAGAGGAGGTCGTGGTAATACGGCTTTTAAAACACAAAGTAATCCTGCTCCTAACTTTAGTGAAAACGGAGAACCAGGTGAAGTGAAATACTTAAAAGTAGAATTAAAAATGCTTGCTGATGTTGGGTTAGTAGGACTTCCTAGTGTTGGAAAAAGCACCATTATTTCTCAAGTATCCAAAGCAAAACCTAAAATTGCAGCATATCATTTTACAACTTTAACGCCTAATTTAGGTGTATGTAAAGATAAGTTAGGAAGAAGCTTTGTAATGGCTGATTTACCAGGTTTAATTGAAGGAGCAAGTCATGGAGAAGGTTTAGGAGATCGTTTCTTAAGACATATTGAAAGAACGAAAGTAATTGCTCATGTAGTCGATATGTCTGGTAGTGAAGGTCGAAATCCTTATCAAGATTATGTAATTATTCAACAGGAATTAGAACAATTTAGTAAGAAGTTAATTGATAAACCACAAATTATTATTGCCAATAAAATGGATTTACCTTCAGCCAAAGAAAATCTAACAGAATTTAAGAAAAAAGTCCATGTACCTATTTATGAAGTAAGTGCTATGAATCAAGAAGGTTTAGACGAAGTATTAATTGCTTTAGGAGATCTAGTAGATCAAATCAAAGATACTCCGTTATATGAAGAAGATCAATTAGAAGGACATGTTCTTTACAAATTTCAAAAAGAACAACCTTATGTAATTACCAGAGAAGATAATGGTACTTGGGTATTATCTGGTGATGAACTAGAAAAATTATTTAGAATGACCAAATTTACAACAGAAGAAGGTATTTTAAGATTTACTCGTCGTCTTCGTAAAATGGGAGTAGATGAAAAATTAGAAGAGCTAGGTGCTCAAGAGGGAGATATTGTTCGAATTTTAGATTTTGAATTTGAATATCGAAAATAATTAAAAACTTGTAAAAAAGTTTTTTGAATCGTATCAATAATGAGCAAGAAAATAGAAGAAATGATAGATCAGTTTAAAGGGGATGAGAAGTATATGGCAGCAATTAGAAAAGTAGAGGATTTATCAAAAGATCCAAACTTTGTAGGATACTATGATAAAGAAGAAGCACATAAATGGGATTTAGAAGATATGAGAGAAACCGGATATGATGAAGGTGTAAGAAAAAAAAGTATTGAAATAGCACAAGCGATGTTAAAAAAGAATATAGATCATAAAACGATATCAGAGTGTACTGGTTTATCTATGGAAGAAATTAAAAATTTATAAAAAAGAAAGAATCAAAGAATAATTACTTCTTTGATTCTTTCACTTTTAGTTCATCATGAATGGAATAATATTTACAAATACCAACTGGAAATTCATAAGTATCCATTACCTTTTTATGAGGTAACAAAATTCTCATTGGTTTTAAATTTGAATACATTTTAACAATTCTATTATTTTGATCGGTCATAATCACATCAATTTCCTGAAACATAAAGAAAGTATGAATACTATTACAATGGGGAAATCTTTTACCTTTATCGATTTTCTTTTTTTGGAACATAAATCCCTTTAATCGACTCCAAAAGGTAATACAGTCTTCAATTTCTATTTTTTTTTGATTACATAATAGATACATCATATCACCATCATCAGTATATCAAAATCAAATGTATTTGACAAATTCTATATTTTATTCTAAACTTAAACTAATAAATAGTAGGTGATTTTTAATGAATAAAAAAGGTCAAGCTTTAATCGAATATGTATTAATTATTGCCTTAATGTCTATTCTTATCATTAGTTTAGTAAAATATTTTGGTGGATACTTAAAAGATGCTCTTACCAAGACTTTCTGTAATACTGCAGGTTTAGAATATGTTACAGGGGAAAAAGCAGGAGAAGGATATTGTAAAGATCTTGATCAAGAAATAATACAAGATAATTAACATAACTTCTTTTTTTTTTCGTTAAATTATGTTATACTGTTAAATATAATAGGGGTGGTATAGTGAAAGGAAAGGAAACAGGACAAGCTTTCATTGAATTTATCCTAATTTTACCAATCATTATTCTATTACTATTAGGTATGGTGGATATTGGTAGGATCTTTCTATTACAAAGCAAACTTGAAAATGATGTAGAAAATTGTTTAATAATGATTCCAAAAGAAACAAAATCGTTAGAAGAAATAAAAACAGTTTTTGAACAAAAAGAGATAGAAGTGGAACTTTTAGAGAATCAAACAACCCAATTTCTAACAATCAAAGCCCAAAGAAAAATTGATTTTCTTACTCCATTTTTAAATTCTATTTTAAAAAACTATCATGTTCAAGTAAAAAGGGTGATTCCTTATGAACAATAAAGGACAAACTTTAGTTGTTTTTATCATTTTGTTACCAATCATTATAGCTGTTTTAGGATATCTAACTGATAAATGTTATCTGTTATATCAGGAAAAAAGACAAAAAGAAACCACATCTATTGTTTGCCAGTATGCTTTAAACGACAACAATACGGACAGTAAAATCAAACAGTTAGCATTAGAAAACGATCAAAATTTAAGTAAAATTTTAATTCGTAAACTAGATGAACAAGTAGAAATCACTTTAGAAAAAGAAGTTCCTAGCCTATTTGGAAATTTATTAGGAATACCGTCTTATTTGATTAAAACAAATGTAAAGTGTATGAAATAGAGGGATATATATGAAGAATCAAAAAGGGAAAACAATGATTGTAACTTCATCGAAAGGTGGAGTCGGAAAAACAATCTTTTTATTGAATTTGGCAGGAATATTTGCTAAAAAAAATCAAAAAGTACTAATTGTAGATTGTGACTTAGCAGGAGGGGCTATTGCTTTAAATTTGAATTTAACAGTAGAAAAAAATATTTTTCATGTGTATGAAGATTTGGTAAATCATCGTTATCAGGGTTATGAAAAATATATTACTCCCTATCATAAAAATATTGATATGATAAGTGCTTGTAAAGATCCACGACAAGCATTAAAAATTGACATAGAATATATCATTTCTTTTTTAGAAGAAATGAAAAACCATTATGATATCATTTTAGTAGATACTACTCATGGATTAACCAGAGATAACATTTTATTATTAGATAAAATGGACATCATTCTTTATATTATGACAAATGATCTAATGGATATTAAAAATACCAAAGCCTTTATGGATGTAATGAATAAAATTGAAAAAGAAAATATTAAGGTTATTTTAAATAATTCTAGAGATATTGGATTAAATTATTTTTCTAAATATGATATTCGTAGTATCATTGGAAAAAATATCGATTATAGTATTGATCCTTCTCTTTACATTAAAAATATTACCAGCTTTTTACTAGAAGGAGAAATTTTTACTTTAAACAAGAGCTTAACATTTAAAGATAAAAATGATCTAAAAAAACTAGAAAAAATGGCAGAAGATTTGATAGAGGAGTAGATAATATGGCAAAAAAAACATTAGTAGAAGAATTAGAATTACAAAAAGAAATGAAAAATGTTCAATTTGTTTCTGATTATGATATTTTTAAAGATAAAAATTTATTAGATCAATTAAGAAAAAATATTATTCAAGATTTATTAGATTCTCCTATGATCAATACTAATCAATCAACTGAAAACATTGACTATTATATAAATAAAGAACTAGAAAAATATGATCTTTCCACTTTAGAAAGAAGTTATATTTATAATTTAGTAGAAAATGAAATTGCTGGTTTTGGACCTATTACAGAATTATTACAAGATAAAAATGTAACAGAGATTATGGTAAATGGTCCAGATGATATTTATGTAGAAATGAATGGAAAATTAATGAAAGATGATACTGTATCTTTTATTAATTCCGAACATATTATGAGAATAATAGAAAAAATGGTTCAGTCTGTGGGTAGAACAATCGATGCTACCAATCCTATGGTAGATGCTAGATTGCAGGATGGAAGTCGATTAAATGCCATTATTCCTCCATTAAGCATCAAAGGACCTGTTTTAACAATTCGTAAATTTAGAAAAGATTTAGATGATATTGAAGACATGATCGGTAATGGTACAATGACTCCTTATATGGCAAGATTTTTAGAAGCATGTGTAAAGGCAAAATTAAATATTGCGGTATGTGGAGGAACTGGTAGTGGAAAAACAACATTATTAAATGTACTTTCTAGTTTTATTCCTACAGAAGAAAGAATTATTACAATCGAGGATGCAGCAGAATTAAAATTACAGCAGGAACATGTCATCTCTTTAGAAACGAAAGATACTAATTACCAAAATGGAAAAGAAATAACGATTCGTGATTTGGTAAGAAATGCTTTAAGAATGAGACCAGATCGTATTATCGTAGGAGAAGTTCGTGGAGAAGAAGCACTCGATATGCTACAGGCTATGAATACAGGACATGAAGGAAGTATTACCACTTTACATGCAAATGGTCCTCTTGATGCCATTCATCGTATAGAAACAATGGTATTAATGAGTGGTATAGAAATCCCAATTCGAGCAATTCGTGAATATATTGAAAATGCTTTTGATATCATCATAGAGATTGAAAGATTAAGTGATGGTAGAAGAAAAATTACGAATATCAGTGAAGTAGTTGGTTTTCAAGAAGATGAAATTTATTTACAAAAGATTTTTGCTTTTCGCGAACAAGGGGTAAATGATCAAAATCAGGTAAGTGGAGAGTTTGTTTTATACAATTACTTACCAAAAGTGTACACAAAAATAAAACATAAAGGAATCGATTCCATTGATGATATTTTTGAATCTATTTTAAAAAAACAAGACTCTAAAAAAATAACTAAGGATAAAGAAAAAAAGTAATAGAAAGAGGTGTATCTATGTATGTTAGGAATAAAACAGCTCATTGCTTTAGGAATTCTAATTTTTTTAATCCTATTAGGACTAACTTGGATCTATTTATCAATTCGTACTATTCGTTTTCAAAAAAGAATTGATAAATTTATTGTCAAAACAGAAAATAAAAAACAGAAATCTATCATAGATCAAATACTAGATCAATATCAGAAATTGCAGAATAAAATTACTTTTCAGCTCCAGAAATCAAAAAAAAATCCTAAAGATTTTGAAACCAATGAAATAGAAGAAAATAAATTATTAGCAACCAAAATATTATTTTCCTTTTTCTTTCTATTTGGTTACCTCTTTTTCTCTTTTTTGACAATCTTTTCTTTTCATCCTTTTTTTGCTGTAGGAAGTTTCTTCCTTGGTTTCTATTTTCCTAACATCATGAATTTCTTCCAAAAGCAGAAAAACCGTAAAAGAATCGAAAAAGATTTATTAAAAGCAATCTCTTTCATGAATCATGCTTTTGCATCTGGAAAGAGTATGATGCAAGTAATAGAATCTGTTTCTATTGAATTAGAAGGTCCTTTACAAGAAGAATTTGAAAAAATTCATCAAGATATGTTACACGGATTAAGTTTTCAAACTGCTTTTGAGCGTTTTAGTGAAAGAGTAAAACTAGAAGAAGTTACATACATCACAACAGCCTTAACCATTTTAAATAAAACAGGAGGAGATGTAGTAAAAGTATTTTCTTCGATTGAAAAAAATCTATATAGAAGAAAAGATTTAGAATTAGAATGGAAATCTACTATTGCGAGTAGTCGTTTAGTATTTCAAATACTAGTATTTTTACCTCTTTTTCTCTTTCTAATCATCAGTATTTGGAATCCAAATTATTTTACTTCTTTCTTTGCATCTAACCTAGGCCTTTTCCTATTATTTAGCATTATATGCATTTATATTCTCTATATTATGATTATAAAAAGCATAATGAAAGTTGAAAAATATTAGGAGGAATATATGAAAGAAATTTATTACGAATTATCTCGTAAAATTTATCGGGAACATACCATTCATTACTATTTTGAAAAATTAAAATTATTAGGTAATCAAAATACCGATAGTATTATTGATTTTTTGAATATTCGTATTCTACTAACAATTGTTTTCTTTTTTGCTAGTTACTTGATTTCAAAAGGGGATCTATTCTTAACTGTTATTTTATCTTTTCTTTTCTATCAATTCTTTTCTTATTTTGTTTTTGATTACCGTATCAAACAAAGGGAAAAAAGATTAGAACATAATGCTATTTCTTTTTTTGAAGTATTAGAATTGGCACTGGCATCTGGTAAAAATTTAATCGAGTCTTTAAAAATAACTACAACTAGTGTAGATAGTGAATTATCTAATGAATTTAAAAAAACATTACGAGAAATAGAATATGGTAAAAGTTTTCAAGAAGCTTTTAGTGATTTAAGAAAGAGATTACCAAGTGATGCGATTCAAAATGTCATTTTAAATCTAACAGAAACATATACTTCAGGAGGAAAGATAACAGATAATTTATCTAAACAAATTCATTTTATTCATAAAAAAAGAGAAATGGATATCAAAAAGCAAATTAATGAAATTCCAATTAAAGTAAGTGTAGTATCGGTACTGATATTTATTCCTCTTGTACTATTATTAATACTATCTCCAATTATTTTAGAATATTTAATAAAATGAGAGAAATCTTTTCTTTTTCAGAAAACTATGATAATATAAAGAAAGAAAAATTATAAAGAAAGAAGGAAAAGCATGAGCGGACATTCAAAATGGGCAACAATCCATCGTAAAAAAGGATTAGTAGATGCCGAAAGAGGAAAAATCTTTCAAAAATTAGCGAAGGAAATTTATGTAGCAGCAAAGGGTACCAATGGAGATCCTGATAGTAATCCATCTTTAAGAATGGTAATTGAAAAATGTAGAACTCAGAATATGCCAAAAGATAATATTCAAAAGGCTATTGATAAAGCAGTAGGATCTCAAGGTGGAGAAGACTATGAAAATATTCGCTATGAAGGATATGGACCAAGTGGAATTGCTTTTATGGTAGATTGTCTAACTGATAATAGAAATCGTACCGCAATGTTAGTACGTACAGCATTCACAAAAAAAGGTGGTAATTTAGGTACTGACGGTAGTGTTAGTTATCTATTTGATCGAAAAGGTGTTATTGTTGTAGAAAAAACAGTAGATGAAGATGAATTAATGATGACAGTTTTAGATCATGGAGCCGAAGATTTTATAGTAAATGAAGACACTTTTGAAGTATATACAACACCAGATACTTTCTTACAAGTAAAAGAAGCAATGGAACAGATGGGAATTAAGGATTTTATCACCAGTGAAATTACCTATATTGCATCTAATCAAGTTGAAATTACTGATCCAGAAATCAAAGAAAAAGTTTACAATTTGATAGATGCTTTAGAAGAAATAGATGATGTACAAGATGTATATCATAACTTAAGTGAGTAGAAATACTTGCTTTTTTATAGGAAAAATAATCAAGGAAGTAGGTGTCTTATGAATCAAAATTATCAAATAGAAATGGAAAAAATCATAGAACAGGAAAAGAGTCAAAATCACATTCCTACTTTACTACTACATAGTTGTTGTGCTCCTTGTTCTAGTTATGTATTAGAAACA